>JANYJS010000033.1 GCA_025361765.1 Bacillota bacterium | reverse complement strand
AGGGGTGAAGAAATGGTCGAAAACCAAAGAAACGATATTTTAAAGATCATCGCCATTATCTCTATGCTCATTGATCATGTTGGGTATGCTTTTTTCCCACAGTTTATTATTTTCAGGATTATTGGCAGGATCGCCTTTCCGATATTTACTTATCAGATTGCTCAGGGTTATGCCCATACGGCAGATAAAAAGAAGTATATGATTAGAATCTGGGTGTTCGCGGCAATCTCTCAGGCACCATTTTCACTGCTCTTTCAAACTACGACTTTAAACGTCATTGTCACACTTGGTCTGGCTCTATTCGCTATTGACAGCTATCATCACAAGCGGTATTGGCTCATGATTCCGCCGATGACCGCGTCCTTTCTTGTGCCTATGGATTATGGTCTTTTTGGCGTGCTGCTAGCCTTAGCTTTTTATACTTTCAGGGATAATAAATGGATTTCGGTTCTTGTACAAATCTTTATGATTTGCGCCTTTACCGCCATAAATGGCTGGCCCATCGAATATTATGCCGTCATAGGATCTCTTTTGGTGATTTTTCTGCCGGTCCAGTTTTTTAGAGTCAGAATGCACAAGTATTTCTTTTACTGGTTTTATCCAATACATTTGACCATTCTCTACGTCCTAAGACTGACTTTATAGGCTTGTGATGCTCTTTAGCTTAGATATTCTGGCGCCAGAAGGCCTTCCGATATTAATCGGTGTATCGTGAAAACTCTATGGCAAATCACCCGAATTTTCTGATGGCGCATCTATGTCCGAAGAAAAAATCGCTGACTGCATAGGCTACTGTATCGATCACAACATGACTGTCGAGGAACTTAATTCGGCCAGTAAGGCTAAAAACCACTGCAACGTCTGGGATTACATCATGGACGAAAACATGGATGAACCCGGGGCATGCAAATATGGAGATCTGGAAAAGAAATAATCAAACCTCTGTCCGGCGGTAAGTCCTTTCTGCTGCATTGAAAAGGCCAAGCAGGCTTGGCACCGTCAAGAGTAGAAGCACGAGAGCAAGCAGCCCATACACCAGGCTATCCGGTGTTTTAATCATCACAATGAAGATGACGCCCGCACCAATCAGGAGCAAAAGTATTATAGAAATCAGCATGCCAAGAAGACCATTGAGGTTTTGCTTAATAGCCTCATGGGGATTTGTCCAAATGAGCTTTGGCCTTAAGACGTCGATCAGCAGGTTTAAAGCCGTCAGCGGCAGAGACCCTAAGAGACCTAAACTAAAGACGATGGCAATGCGAAGCAGTGAAAACTTAAAGAATAGTGCCAACATAATCACTGTAACCAGAACGCTTAAAAATGCCACCGAATAGGCCTGTAATAATTTTGCGACTATTTGAACTTTTGGCTTTACGGGAATCATCTTCGAAATCCAAAAGGTTTGACCTTCCCGAGATAATGAGGTGGACGCAACTAGGTTCATGCCGGCGGTAAAAAGAACGATGCAGAGTGCGCTAAGCGTCCCGGTAATCATAAATTCAGGTCTATTAATCAAAGTGAGAAGTTGTTCTGTAGTGTAGCTGCCACTTCCGCCCGCGCTTCCTTGGGTAAAAAACAGAAGAACTAAAATAAAGGGACCGATAATAACTCCGGATAAGCCGTTCAGCACATAGATGGGTGTCCTTAGCAAAAGACGCCATTCCCTTATAATAATCGCCATCATTGGGCTTGTCGATGAATTAAAGCGTCTGTGTTCATTTTTTGAGGACAGGACTTTTCTTTTTCTAGTGGACTCTTGACCCGACAGAACGCTTTTATAGAAAAACTGATTGCCAAGCCTAAGCATGGCAGCTAAAAGCAGGAGCGAGACAAAAAGAAAAAGAAGCAAATAAGCAAAGCCGCTAAAACCCTGACCGCCGAGGGCTAAAGTGGCCCAAATACTGGGCGGAAAACTTTGCCCGATCATCTTGATTAAATCAGACTCAATTAAGCGTTGTATGCTGTTGACCATATTTCCGCTTTGAAGTTTTTGAATCCAAAAATTAAGACCTAGTGATAATAAAAGACCGACAAAACCGCCGACGATGGTCAATAAATCCTTTCTTTTTCGCAAATTGGCAAAACGCATTAAAACTATGACGAAAATGGAAGCAATGGTTAGTGGAATTGCTGGGGTAGCAAGCACAAGAATAAGAGCTTTGACCCAATAGAAAAAACCCTGACCAGTACCCATGCCGTAGATGATTATCGGGGGAACCAGCAAGGGTAGAGCTGTCAAATACTCATTAATCATAACTATGGCGAATTTGCTGCCTAAAACCTGATAGGGGCTCAAAGGAAGTGGAATCAGCATAGATAGGTCTCTTCCAAAATAAAATACGCCCAAGATATAGAAAATACCGAAAATCAGGATAATAAACTGAGCTGACACAAATGCAATAGTCAGAACGATTTCAGGCTGCCCGAGATTTAACCCGGCAGAAAAAACCTGGTACATGAGAAAGCTGTAAAGGCCAATCAAGGAACCAAAGCCAAAAAGAATGCCTATAACGATGAGTAGTGTTTCTGGAATCTTTTTAGATTCTTTTCTAAATCGGTATTTCAAGGCAGATATACCGAAATTTAGATTGAGGTTTGTTCTAAATAAAGTGAAAAAAAGGTTCATTCTTCGGTCAGCTCCAAAAATATATTCTCGAGAGAACTCGTGCCGCTGCCCTGCCTAAGCTCGGCCATAGTTCCAATGGCTATTAGTTTCCCTTTGTTGATGATGCCTATTCTGTCACAGAGTTTTTCGGCGACTTCAAGAATATGAGTGGAAAAGAATACTGTATTGCCTTGCTCGCAGTGTTTGCGCATATATTCCTTGAGCAGATGGGCAGATTTTGGATCAAGACCAACCATTGGCTCATCCAAAATCCATACCGCTGGATTATGAATCAGAGCACCGGTGACAACGAGTTTTTGCTTCATCCCGTGGGAATAGCTTTTAATCAGATCTGAAGCAGCATCAGATAGTTCGAACATCTCGAGGAAATCATTAATTCTTTTCTGCCGATCCTCAGGGGATACGCGATAGACGTCAGCCATAAAATTCAGGTATTCGATACCTGTTAAACGATCATAGATATCGGGATTATCGGGAACGTAGCCGATAGTGCTTTTGGCCTGTATCGACTGAGTCTTTGTATCATAGCCATTGATGGAAATGCTGCCCTCGTCGGGATTTAGAAGCCCTACCATCATTTTTATGGTAGTGGTCTTGCCAGCGCCATTAGGTCCCAGGAAACCAAATATCTCACCTGACTGCACATGCAAATTTAAGTTGTCTACAGCCTTAACTTGACCTTTGTTATAAGCTTTAGACAAGTTTTTAATCTCAATCATTTGTATCACCTTCCTATTTTAAACATTATTATATAGCATTTGATGAGATATAAATAGATTCTAACTCAAAAATGGGGTATAATAAAGTTGAACGGAGCGATAAACATGTTACAGGAATACAGTATGCCAACAAAATTGTCATACGATCAAACCCGCAAGCATGATTTCGGAGCTTAATGATAAAGACTTGAATGCATTTGCTGGGCAAATAGAGAAAGAGCTGATTGGGATCATGGAAAGCATATCTTGTTGTTAATGAAAAGCATAACTTGTTGTGTGGAAAGAGAGAGGTTCGCTATGAGTGGTTTAAAAGAAAAATTTGAAAAATTTGTTGATGGGGCAAAAGAAAAAATGGAAGATGCCAAAGATAGTGTGGGCGAAAAGGCTAAAGATGCAGCTGGAGATCTTAAAGAAAAGTTTGATGAAACCAGAGAGAAGATGCAGGATAAAGCCGAAATTGCAGCAGATGACTTGAAGGAAAACGCTGAAAGTCTCAAACACAAGGCTGAACTGAAAGCCATTGAACTAAAGATGAAAGCTGAGGCTGCCGCTTCAGAACTCAAAAAAAAGGCTGAAGAAAAAACAGAAGCTTTTAGAAAAAAATAGACAAAAAAATAGAAGCTTCCAGAAAAAAATAGAGAAAAAAACTGTAACCAATGGTCAAAAAACTATATATAATGGGCAGGAGGATTTCACGTAGTCTTCCTGCCTTTTATATTTATTTATGGCTTATCAATATTCCTTCCTTTTCCCTTAGTTAATACTGATTGCCGTTACTCCTTTGAATTGTTTCTTTAATTATGCATAAATATTCTCTAAAAATCATTGATAAAAGTGGTAACCATGGTATAGTATGAAACTAATATGCAAAGAATCCTGTGCTAATCTATGCGGGCTTTTAGATAGAAGTGGATTAAGGACGTACGAATCTCGATGCACTGAACGGGGGAGATGTTGATATGACTAAATTTCAGCCGGAGTTAAGAACGTATAATCCTGATATTATCAATTATAGCGATATATTTGAGGGCATATTTGAGCATTCGCCTAATGGGATTGTAGTGACGGATAAAAATCTAGTGATCAGACTTTTTAATTCCAATTCCGAGAAGCTGACTGGTATGAAAAAAGTAGAAATTATAGGGCGAAAGTTTCATGATTTATTTCCTCAAGTGCCAGAACTTAGGCTTGATCAGGAAGTGCTTTCTCATGAGCATGTGAATATAGCCCTGATCAACGGTAAAAAACTTCACACAAAATACTTTACCATAAACAATCAAAATGGTGCAGTGGCGATTGTATTTATGATGCAGGATTTGACACTTGACATTGAGTTGACCATGGAGCTTGACAGGAGCAAGCATGTCGTCGAGGAGCTGGAAGGCATCCTTGAGGGATCCTTTGACGGAGTTCTTGTCACCGATGGCGAGGGCAATGTCATTATGGTTAACAAGTCCTATGAGCGTATTACATCGATCACGAAAGAGGAATTGCTGGGCAAAAACATGAAGGAACTTATTAATCCTGTCTGGATGAAGAATTCAGTGGTCTTTCTGGCTATCCAGGAACGAAAACCCGTATCGCTTCCTCATACGACCAGGCAGGATAAGAATATCATTGTAACAGGAACACCAATATTTGATAAAAGCGGAGAGATCAAGGAAGTCGTTGTTAACGCCAGAGATATTTCCGAGATTTATGAGCTTCGAGAAGAACTGCTTAAAGCCAGGGAAATGGAAAAGCTCTATTTTAGCAATATGAGTGATGCCAATTTTCAAAAGGGACAAAGCGGTAATATCGTTGTGGTGAGCAGAGTGATCAAAGATGTTTTTTCGCTGGCCCATAAAGTGAGCAATTTTGATGCCACCGTTCTCGTATTAGGAGAGTCAGGAGTAGGGAAAGAAGAAATAGCCAAATATATTCACAACAAGAGTATCCGAAAAGACAAGCCTTTTGTGGTCATCAATTGTGGAGCTATTCCAGAACAATTGCTCGAATCTGAGTTGTTCGGCTATGAAAAGGGCGCATTCACAGGAGCGTCAAGAGATGGCAAAATGGGTCTTTTCGAAGTGGCCGAAGGGGGAACGATTTTCCTTGACGAAATCGCAGAAATGTCCTTCAATCTTCAGGTGAAGCTTCTTCGCGTTCTTGAAAACAGGGAAATCAACCGCGTAGGCTCTGTAAAGCCTATTCCAATCGATGTGAGGGTTATAGCGGCTACCAACAAAGACCTCGAAAGCAGAATTTTAACCCATGAATTTAGAGAAGATTTATTTTACAGATTGAATGTCATTCAAATTAAGGTTCCGCCATTAAGAGATCGGATTGAGGACATCGCGCCTTTAGCGCTCCATTTTCTGCAGTCGTTCAATGTGAAATATGGGCAAAATAAAAAGCTGACCTATGATGTCATAAAAGAACTGGAAGATTATAAATGGGCTGGAAACATCAGGCAATTAAAAAATATGATGGAGAACATGGTTGTTGTCAGCAATAATGAATATCTCCAAATCAATGATTTGCCTTGGCAGAAGAAGAGTCAGGAAGCTGAAAAAACTTCAAGCACCAACAAAATGGACATGGACATCATGCCTTTGGAAAAAGCCATAGAGCAAGTTGAGAGAAACCTGCTGCAAAAGGCAAAGGAAAAGTATAAATCTTCGCGAAAAATAGCCCAAGCGCTTCAAGTTGATCAGTCGACTGTAGTCAGAAAAATGAAAAAATATGGGCTTGCATCACAGAATGATGAGGAAATGCAAACCTGATGCACTAGTGCATAGAATAGATGTATACTGTATATTAAAGGGGTTAGAAATAGGATCTGCAAAAGGGTAAAATGCAGCTATTTCAACCCTTTTCGGTTTAATTTAAGAAGAATAAGGAGTTGGCATATATATTGCATTTAATTAAGACGTATTAGTAAAAGCGTTTTAGATATTGCAAGGAGAGTGTTTATTATGGATCAGAAGGTTTCTTCTAAAGACTTATTAGGGCAGATGCTTGCCAAGCATTATGATGATGCCATTGAGGCGAAAAAAGCCGGCGAATTGGTGGCTTGGTCTACCTCTATAGCCCCTCAGGAGCTTCTTGAAACCATGGGGATCAAGGTTGTCTACCCTGAAAACCATGCAGCTGCCATCGGAGCAAGAAAGTGCGCCCAGGAATTTATAGACTATTCGGAGAGCGGAGGCTACTCCACAGATTTGTGTTCCTATGCCAGAGTGAATCTGGGTTATATGAATATACAGGAAAGCATTGCAGGAAATATCCCACTCCCGGATTTTATTTTTTGCTGCAATAACATTTGCAATACCGTCATCAAGTGGTACGAGAATATTGCAAAGGAACTGAATATTCCTATGATTCTGTTTGATATGCCCTTCAACCACACCTACGAAGTGCCCGATCATAGCGTTCAGTATATCAGAGGTCAGTTCGATCATGCTATATTACAGCTAGAGGAGATTTCAGGAAGAAAATTTGACCATGACAAATTCAAGGAAGTCATGAAAATTTCCTCGGAAACCGCTAAATGGTGGAAAAAGGCAACAGCATTGGCTGCTGCAAAACCTTCTCCACTGAATGGCTTTGATCTGTTCAACTATATGGCTGCCATCGTGTGCATGCGTGGAAAACAAGAAGGCTTAGATATTTTTAAACTTTGGGCAGAAGAATTACAGGGCAAAATTGACCGCGGTGAAGGACCCTGGAAAGATACTGAAGAACAATACAGAGTGATGTGGGATGGCATTGCGTGCTGGCCATATTTGGCTGACACCTACAAGGTTCTAAAGAAAAACGGTATTAACATGGTCACTTCGACCTATCCTGATTCCTGGACTATCGTTTATGACAGTGATGATCTAGATGGCATGGCTAGGGCGTATAGCTCCAATTATGTCAATCGCAACCTGGAATACGGGGCTGATAATATCGTTAAAATCGTAAAAGATTTTTCTTTGGACGGCGTGGTTTTCCACTCGAACAGAAGCTGCAAACTTATGGATTTCAGAACGTTTGAAGTGCAGCGCAAGGTACATGCCAGAACCGGCGTTCCCTCTGTCATTTTTGATGGAGATCAGACGGATCCAAGAGCTTTCTCTTTGGCACAATATGAAACCAGAATTCAGGCATTAAAAGAAATGATGGAAGAGAACAAGAAAGCAGAGATGATGGAAGAGAAGAAAGAAAGGATAGATGGATGATGAACAGCATTGAACAAATGATATCAAACTTTGAAGAACAATCTAAATATCCTGCCAAGGCAGTTGCAAAAGTCATGAAAGAAACCGGGAAAAAAGCCGTAGGCTGCTTCCCTTATTATACCCCTGAAGAAATCGTCTATGCGGCAGGGATGCTCCCTATTGGTTTATGGGGCGGACAGACAGAGATCAAGTCGGCGGACAAATATTTACAGAGCTTTTGCTGTTCTATCATGCGTGCCAATGTGGAAATGGGCATGAAAGGCACCTATGATTTACTATCGGCAGTCATCATTCCAACTTATTGCGATACGCTGAAGTGCATCTGCGAAAACTGGAAAACAGCCGTGCCAAATATCTACCTGATTCCCATGGTTTATCCCCAAAACATCAGAATCGAGGCTGGAGTCACCTATATGATGGCTGAATTTAAAAGAGTTCAAGCCGAACTCGAAAAGGTTTCAGGAAGAGCCATAACTGAAAAGGATCTTCTGGATAGCATTGAAGTTTACGAGACCTATAGAAAGACCATGCAGGAATTCGTCAGCATCGTGAACCAGTATCCGAATACGCTTAATGCCAGGACAAGACACTTTATAATAAAGGCAGCATACTTTTCAGACAAGAAATCTTATACAGCTAAAGTAGCTGAACTGATTGCAGAACTTAAAAAACTGCCTGCAGAAAAGTTTGATGGACTGAAAGTGGTCATTACGGGAATATTGGCAGAACCAGCTGCCCTTTTGGACTCGTTTGTTGAAAATAATATTGCTTTTGCTGCCGACGATTTGGCTCAGGAATCCAGACAATTCAGAACTTGTATCGGCTCTGGCAAAACTGCCGTTGAAAAGCTGGCTAGGAGAATGTCGGACCAGAGTTGCTCACTTTTATATGATGACAAAAAGACCAGAGGACAGTTGTTGATCGATTTAGTCAAAGAAAATAATGCGGATGGCGTCGTTGTGTCAATGATGAAATTCTGCGATCCAGAAGAATTTGACTATCCTATATTTAAAAAAGAACTCGAGGCTGCAAAAATACCGATGCTGTATCTTGAAATCGAACAGCAGATGGATGCGGCCGAGCAAATCCGAACAAGAATTCAGTCCTTTGCCGAGATGATGGACAAGCATTGAGTTTGGGAATAGTGCAATAGAGGTAGGCCAAAAAGCTGAAGAGGGAAGGAATTACAATGTTTTTAGGAATAGATATCGGATCATCTTCATCAAAAGCGGTCATTTTGGATGAGAATCTCAATTTGTTGGGGAAGGCGGTTATTAACACAGGGACAGGCACGCTGGGGCCAGAAAAAGCCATTGAGATTGCCCTGTCAAAAGCAGGACTAAGCCGAGAGGCTATAAAATATTCCATTGTAACAGGTTATGGCAGGATCACTTATGCTAAGGCAGATAAACAAATCACTGAGATTAGTTGCCATGCAAAGGGTGTAGCCTTCATGGAGCCAAACGCCAGAACCGTCATTGATATAGGGGGTCAAGACGTTAAGGTCATCAGACTTGATGACGGCGGCAGAGTTGAAAATTTTGTCATGAATGACAAATGCGCCGCTGGAACAGGCAGATTTTTAGAGGTCATGGCAAGAATTCTTGACTGTGATATCGAAATGCTGGCTAGCCTTGATGCCGAATCGACAAAAGAAATTATCATCAGCAATACATGTACTGTATTTGCAGAATCCGAAGTGATCTCTCAGCTATCGTCAGGAGCAAAAAGAGAAAACGTCGCGAAAGGCGCTCACCACGCTGTTGCAAAAAGAGTCGCAGGACTTGCACACAGAATAGGCATAAGACCAGAAGTGGTTATGACAGGAGGAGTGGCACTGAACAAAGGTGTTGTCTCTGCACTTTCGCAGGAAATAGGGCAGCCTATTTCAGTAGTAAAAAATCCGCAGATCGTGGGAGCACTAGGAGCAGCACTGTTTGCAGCAGAAATGTTTAAAAAATAGTTGATATAGAAAAAAGGAGGCAAAAATGATTATTAAAAAAGTGGCCATGGTTGGAGCCGGTACAATGGGCAACCAAATAGCAATGCAAGTTGCAATCAGTGGTTTTGAGGTCGTGTGTTATTCGAGAAAAGAAGCAACAGTCTTTGGTGCCAAGAAATTTTCGGATGGATGGTTTGTAAAAGGCGTTGAAAAAGGGAAAATGACTCAGGAAGAGGCTGACAAGATCCAGGCCAGACTGACTTTCACAACAGATTTAAAAGCAGCAGTAACAGATGCGGACCTAGTCATCGAAGCAGTTGCAGACGTTTTAAAGACGAAAAAAGCAGTGCTGAGTGAAATTGATCAATATACACCGGATCACTGCATCTATGCCAGCAACAGCTCCTATATCGTAAGCTCATTATTTGCAGATGCGGTAAAGCATCCTGAAAACGTTTTAAATGTCCACTTCTTCAATCCAGTGTTGATCATGAAGCTGGTTGAAGTCGTTCAGGGACCACATGTCAGTGATGCAACCGTTGAAACTGTATTCGCCTTTGCAAAAGCAATCAATAAAATTCCAGTATTGGTTAAAAAAGAAATTTATGGCTTCGTAGTTAATAGGATTTTCAGCGCAATAACAAAAGAAGCCTGCTACATGCTTGATCAAGGTGTTGCGTCCATCGAAGATATCGACAGCGCTGTCAAAAATGGACTTGGACATCCAATGGGACCTTTCGAGCTTCTTGACATGACCGGCATAGACCTTGAATTTGATGTGCTTACTGAGAAATATCAAATGACCGGTGATCTTGCTGACAAACCAAGTCCTGCCATCGTAGAAAGACATGCAAGAGGAGAATACGGCAGAAAAACCAAGAAAGGTTTCTACGATTATTCCGCTAAATAGGGAAGCAAGAGGTGACACATGGAAGAGTTCGTTTTACTTGAGCTAATGGGGCCAATTGCTGTTATAAAAATCAACAGACCTAAAGCCCTTAATGCGTTAAGCAGAGAGATAGTCGATCTTATTGACGATAAACTTGAGCTTATTAAAAAGAACAAAGAAATAAAAGCGTTAATCATTACCGGCGACAATAACTTTGCGGCGGGAGCTGATATCGTGGACATGGTGGACAAAAATGCCAAAGAAGCCAAAGCATTTTTATTTTCCGATACATTTTCAAAACTGGAGTCCATCGAGATGCCGACCATAGCAGCCATTTGTGGCTATGCCTTAGGCGGTGGACTTGAGCTCGCTCTGGCCTGCGATCTTCGTATCGCTTCAGAAGATGCCCAAATGGGCCTCCCCGAAATCAATCTGGGTATTATGCCTGGAGCAGGGGGAACGGTCCGCTTACCTAGACTCATCGGCGAGGCAAAAGCCAAAGAACTGATTTATCTGGGCGGTAGACTCTCTTCACAAGAAGCTTACCAGTTTGGGATAGTGAATAAAGTAGTAAAGACTGAAGAACTGATGACAGAAGCCCTAAAAATGGCGGGTAAACTTGCTGAGAAGTCAGTAATCGCCCTGAAGGCCGCTAAAAAATCCATCAACAGTGGAATCGAATGCACTAAAGCTGAAGCCATAAATAATGAAGCAGAGCTTTGGGCAGCCCTATTCGACAGTCAGGATCAAAAGGAAGGCATGAAAGCTTTTCTAGAAAAAAGAAAACCGAATTATCTGGGGAAATAGGAGGAAAGAAATATGAAAAATGTAGTCATAGTAGCTGGGTGTAGAGCACCTATTGGATCCTTTGGAGGCATGTATAAAAGTCTGAATGCTCTTGATTTAAGTATTCCTGTTATGCAGGAGCTGGTAAAAAGAGGTGGGTTTGACCCAGCTTTGATCGATGACGTTATTTGGGGATGCAACTATCAAAAAACCTATAAAGAAAACAATTTGGCCAGAGTTGCTGCTGTTAAAGCTGGACTTCCTGAGAGCGTTCCTGGTATAACCATTCATAGAAACTGCACATCATCTATGTCTTCAATTCAGATGGGATTTTATCAGATTCGTGCAGGAGAAGCCGATGTCATTATGGCGGGCGGAGCAGAATCCATGAGCAATGCACCACATATCATTCAGGACTTCAGATGGGGTAAAAAATTCGGACATAGTGAAGTTAGAGACTCCATGTGGGATTCCCTTACAAATCTTGGCATAGGACCTGCTATGGGCGTAACCGCTGAAAACGTAGCAGCTAAATATAACGTCACAAGAGAAGAGCAGGACGAGCTTGCTTTATCCAGCCAGCAAAGAGCTATTAAGGCTATTGCTGAAGGCAAATTCAAAGACGAAATCGTTCCCATCGTCATTGCGAATAAAAAGGGCGATGTGGTACTTGATACAGATGAATATCCTAAAAAAGATGCAACATTAGAAGGACTTGCCAAGCTTAAAGCGACCTTTATTGACAACGGCACAGTTACACCAGGAAATGCATCAGGTATGAACGATGGGGCATCCGGAGTCATCCTTATGTCAGAAGACAAAGCAAAAGAATTAGGCGTACCTATTCTTGCGAGAATTCTTTCCGTAGCAACTACTGGTGTTGAAGCAGAGCTAATGGGTATTGGCCCAGTCAGTGCATCCCTTAAAGCCCTTGAAAAAGCGGGATTAACATTAAAGGATATGGACCTTATAGAAATCAATGAAGCTTTCGCCGCTCAATATCTAGGCTGTGAAAAAGCCCTTGGCCTTGATAGATCCATCACCAACGTCAACGGCAGCGGAATCGCCCTTGGTCATCCAGTCGGCGCAACAGGCAGCAGACTTGTTGTTTCCTTAATATATGAAATGAAAAAACGTAAAAACAAATATGGATTAGCATCACTTTGCGCCGGCGGTGGTATGGGTACCGCTGTTGTCATAGAAGTACTATAAAAAAGGGAGGACTAAGATTATGTACAAAGTCAGCGATCTACTGGTCGAATACAAGAAAAAACTGACCTCGGCAGACAAAGCCGTTCAGATTGTTAAATCTGGAGACAGAATCCACTATGGCCTTTTCAATGCCTTGGTTGTGGACCTTGACCGCGCTTTAGCCAAAAGAACCCAGGAACTTGAAGATGTATTGATTATGACTTCCATTTGGGCCTATCCGCACCCTCCTCAGATATTGGTTGAAGACCCGGAATCTAAGCATTTTAAATATCTCAGCACCCACTTCAGCGGTTATGACAGAAAAATGAACAAAGCTGGCTGCTGCTGGTATGTACCAGTAACATTCAGAGAAAATCCAAAATACTGGAGCGAAAATGTTGGAGATATCGATATCGCCATGCTCCAAGTAGCACCAATGGATCGATATGGGAATTTCAATCTGGGACCACAGGTTGCTGAAATTCAGGGAATTCTAAAAAGAGCCAAGGTTGTTATGCTTGAGGTCAATGAAAAGCAACCGATTGCCCACGGCGTTCAAAACACCATTAACTTATTTGACATTGATTATGTTATTCATGGATCCAATATTGACATGCCGATTATCAAGCCTAAAGATCCGTCTGAAATCGACAAAAAAATAGGCGCACACATTGTGGAGAGAATCAGCAGCGGAAGCACACTTCAGCTTGGTGTAGGTGGACTCCCAAATTATGTCGGCGCTATGATTGCAGATTCCGATATCAACGACCTAAGCGTTCATTCGGAGATGTACGTCGATGCCTATCTTAAACTTTATATGGAAGGCAAAATCACCGGCAACAAGAATCTTGACAAAGGCAAAATGGTTTATACCTTTGCTCAGGGGACGCAAGATCTTTATGATTTCATCAATGACAACCCAATTACGTATTGTGCACCTGTCGACTATGTCAATGCATTAGAAGTCATCGCTGCCAATGATAAAGTGGTTTCCATCAACAGCTGCCTTCAGGTAGATTTGTTCGGCCAGGTCAACTCCGAATCTGCTGGACTTCAGCATATCGGCGGAACAGGCGGACAGTCGGACTTCGTCATGGGCGCATTCAAATCAAAAGGCGGCCAGAGTTTTCTTTGCACGCCATCAGCCAGAACAAAAAAAGACGGCAGTCTTGAGTCTCTGATTAGACCTACTTTGCCTCTTGGATCTATCGTTACTGTTGCGAGAGCCAACACGCATCATATCGTCACAGAATACGGAATTGTCAACCTAAAAGGCAAATCCACCTGGGAAAGAAGCGAACTTCTGATTTCCATAGCTCATCCTGACTTCAGAGATCAGTTGATCAAAGATGCAGAATGCATGGGCATATGGAAGAACTCAAGCAAGATTACCTATTAAATTAAGCTGGGGGAACCTCATTTAAGCAAGTTGATCGTTAGTAAAAGTATTGAATCATTTGCTTGATATGAACCAAAATTAAAATGCAGGTCTAGAATACGTTATTTATAACAAGAATTATACTGGGAGGAAAACAGAATGAACATGAAATTTGCTGACTACAAGGAATTTTTAAGCCCCGTACTCTTCAAAGCTACAGATATCGTTGTTGAGAGCGCCAAGGGCAGCTATATCACAGACGTTAATGGCAATGAATATTTAGACTTCGTACAGGGAATCGCCGTCAATGCTTTAGGCCACTGCCATCCGGAGGTTGTTAAAGCCATCTGCGAACAGACTGGAAAATTAATTACAGCTTCCTTCAATCTTGTCAACTATCCTTCAACTTTAGGATTTGCCAAAGAATTATCAAAAGTTACGCCTGAAGGAATGGACGTAGTCTTTTTCAGCAACGGCGGCGCTGAAGCCAATGACGGTGCTATCAAATTAGCCCGTTGTTTCACCCATCGCCCAGGAATCATTGCTTTCAGAGGCTCTTTCCATGGTAGAACAATTGGTGCTACCAGCATAACCGGATCCAACTCAAAATACAGAAAATATCAGGAACCGCTTGTTCCATCCGTATATTTTGCCCCTTATCCAACTTGCTACAGATGCCCATACAACACAACTGAAGACAAGTGCTCACTAGACTGTCTGCAGGAACTTCAAAGAACATTTGACTACCTGATCTCACCTGAAAACGTTGCTGCAGTTATCTTTGAGCCAGTAATGGGTGAAGGCGGATATGTGGTTCCTCCAACAAGATACGTTCAAGAATTAAGAAAACTTTGCACTAAGCACGGCATGCTGCTGATCTTTGATGAAATCCAGACTGGCTTTGGTCGTACGGGAAAAATGTTTGCTTCAGAAAACTTTGATGTTATTCCAGATATCATGACCCTTGGAAAAGCCATCGCTGGTGGTCTTCCAATGTCTGCCATAGTCAGCACAAAAGAAATCATGGATTCTTGGCAGCCTGGCATGCACGGCACCACTTTCGGTGGACATCCTGTGTGTGCTGCAGCTGGACTTGCTGTATTGAAGGTACTAAAAGAAGAAAACGTTATTGACAATGTCAACACCCAAGGCGCTTACCTAAAGGGAAGACTTCTTGACATGCAGAAGCAGTATCCAGCAATGGGCGATGTCAGAGGACTTGGACTCATGATGGCAGTTGAGTTTGTCAATCCAGAAGACAAGTCCCCAAGCGCAGACGCACTAAATAAGGTAAAACAGTATTGTCTAGAACATGGATTATTCACATTAAGCTGCGGCGTGTATGGCAATGGATTCAGATTTGCAACACCGCTCAACATCGCTCGTAAGGATTTAGACAAAGGATTGGCCATATTCGAGGATGCTCTTAAAGTCCTGTAGGAGGAGAATAAAATGAAAGATTTTGTATTTAGAATGCCTGCAAAAATCAAATATGGTGTAGGAATCAGCGGCAGCATTGCTGCTGTCTGCGCTGAGTATGGCGCTAAAAAAGTATTTGTCGTTACCGACTCTATGATAATCAAGACAAATATTCTGGATGCGATTAAAGAGAGCTTTGAAAAGGCCAATATGCCTTATGAAATTTACTCTGACATCGTTCCTGATCCAGCTATCGAAACTGTAGATGCTATCGCTGATGTTCTAAGAAAAAGCGGCGCTGACACAGTTGTAGCAGTAGGCGGCGGAAGCCCCATCGACGCTGCGAAATCAATCTGTATGCTTCAGACCAATGAAGGATCGGTTAGAGATTATTTGTTCGGCGGGAGCAAGACAGTAACTAATCCAAGTATGACTCTAATCTGCGTCCCAACTACGGCTGGAAGCGGAAGTGAAATGACTGCATCAGCCGTCATTACCGACAACCAAAATCAGATCAAACTCTCCGTAACTCATGACTATATCGTGCCTAAAGTAGCTTTGATCGACCCATTGCTACATGTCGGCATGCCTGGCATGATTACGGCAACTACCGGCATTGATGCCCTGACCCATGCCATCGAAGCCTATGTTTCACTTAATGCTAGCGTAGTCAGCGATGCCATGGCCCTTCACGCCATGAGACTGATTGGCAAGTACTTGAGAACAGCTGTAGCCAATGGTGCCGATATTGAAGCGAGAAGCAACATGGCCATCGCAAGCTCCATTGCGGCCGCTGCCTTCTTCAATGGCGGACTTGGTGTGGTTCACGGTATTGCCCAGTCTATGGGCGGCGTCTGTCATGTACCTCATGGCGTAGCGAACAGCCTGATTCTGCCTTATGCCATGGAGAGAAATGTAGTCGGAAACCTTGAAAAATTCAAGGAAATCGCTATTGCATTAGGAGAAAACGTAGAAGGCCTTAGCCTTCGCGAAGCCGCCGATTTGGCTCCAGCAGCAGTGCTTCAGCTGGCCATCGACTGCAGAGTACCACTAAAACTAGTTGATGTAGGCGTTACGAGAGAGCATTTTCCTGAAATCATCAAGGGAACCATGGCTTATAGACTATTAGCCGTCAATCCATGCAAGCTCGTAGAAAAAGACATCGTGGACATTCTAGAAAAGTGCTACGAATAAGCTTTATGAATAAGCTCTATGAATAATTGCTATTAAAAAATTAAAATAATTATGGAGGTGTAGTATGAGTAAAGTAATCTATTACAATGTTGACGACACGGTAGATTTCGAGAATCAGAAGCTAAAAGAGTGGGGCGTCAATGACATCGAACTTGTTGAATTCAAAAACGGTGCGGACAGAGACAAGCCAGAAGCATTCCTCGAAGCTATTAAAGATGCAGACGGAGTGGTTGTTGAGTATTTCCAGATCACCAGCGACGTTCTTTCGAAAATGACAAAAACCAAAATTATCGCCCTTCAAGCGATTGGCGTCAGCAATGTTGACATCCCAGCAGCTACAGAAAACAGAATTGCCGTTACCAACAGCCCTGGATTCTGCACAGAAGAAGTTGCCATCCATACAGTAGGCATGATGATTGACTGCGTGAGAAAACTGACTTTCTTAGATAGAAGCGTTAGAAATGGCAAATGGGATCCACTTCTTGGGGGAAAAACCTTCAGAATGTCAGGAAAAACAGTTGGACTTGTATTCTTTGGCAGTATTCCAAAGTACATGATTCCTATTTTAAAAGCGATGCAAATGGATATCATCTGCTATGCACCGACCAAGACCAAAGAATATCTGGCTGATTTTGGCGTAAGAAAAGTTGATACACTTGACCAGCTTCTTAAAGAATCTGATTTTGTATCCATGCACACACCGCTGATCCCAGGCGTAACAGAGCACATGATGGGCGCAGAACAATTCAAAATGATGAAAGATTCCGCCTACTTCATCAACACAGCAAGAGGCAAGGTAGTAGATGAGCCTGCCCTGGTTAAAGCATTAAAAGAAGGCTGGATTAAAGGAGCTGCAGTTGACGTTATCGAAGATGAAGCCAATGAAAAAAGCGACCTGTTCGAAATCGAAAACTGCGTTATTACGCCGCATGGCGCCTTTGTATCTGAAGATTCATTTGCTGAAGCAAGAATCATAGCCTTAAAGCAGCTGGTAGAACGACTTCATGACAATAAGGTTCCTACAAACCTTGTGAATAAAGCCGTCGCCGACAACATGAAATAAAAACCAGGACAGTCAATATTTTATTTATATCAATTTAAAGAAAAGGAGATTTAACGATGAAACAGACAGCGATTTTCAACCAGGAAACTCTTGGCGAAGTTCATGGTCCTTATGTACAGGGAACAAGATATAGGGATTTATTCTTCACCACACAAATCGGAACTCTTCAGAATGGCGACATGATCAGCCTTGACCCTTATGAGCAAACTCTTCAGACTCTTAAGAATGCAGCCCTTGCTCTTAAAGAAGTTGGCGGAACTTTGTCAAACGTCATCACATGCAGAATTTATCTGACAGACATGAATGACTACGCTCAGATGAACAAAGCTTACAGAGAATTAATGCCAAATGATCCATTCCCAACCAGAGCTTGCGTTCAGGTTGCAGGAATGATTCCTGAAGTTAAAGTTGAAATGGAATTCGTTTGCAGAGTAGATGAGTAATTCTTTCAGCCAATAACCAGTCAGTCCTTTAGTTGTTATAAGATATTCCTTGATGCATAGTCAGGGAAAACGCCTGAAAGAGGTTGTGATTTCGTCACGGCCTCTTTCGGCGTTTTAGTGGTTTTGATGACTTGGTGCCTCTGATGGTTTGGGTTGTGATTTTATTGTAACTATTTTAGGCGTTTTGCCGATTGGAATGGCCTGATTTTTAGACTTTTGTAGCATCAGGCTGAAAGAAAGGGTTGGGGGGTGGGCAACGAGGATTTTAATCTGGCTGCCTATATCCGTAGCGAATCCTACTATTTAGAATGAACGTAATGTAGGTACGAAATTATTATACAAAACAATCCCTAGAAAATAAACAGAATTTCCGACTATTATTTATGAAAGAGCTCCATGAATCTGCTAACAATCCGAAATTGAATTGCCGCACAAATATGAACATGATGTTCTTGAAAATGAATTTGAACTTGGAATATAATAAATTATCAAACAATCAGGATATTTCTAAGCAGTTTATTGGAGGAGAGAGAAATGATTGTTAACGGAGGAACACTATTTACTAAGCAACTCAAGAAAGAAGGCGTAGAACAGATTTTCAGCATCTGTGGAGGCCAGATTATGCCGCTGATTTATGGGTGCAGAGCTGAAGGTATAGCTGTAATTGATGTGAGACATGAAA
>JANYJS010000016.1 GCA_025361765.1 Bacillota bacterium | reverse complement strand
AAAATTCTATTTTATAACACGTTTTAGCGATATTTCCAAAGAAATGAAAACTTTGAGCGAGCTTGATCAGCAGCAGAAGGAAATCCTGAACTCGGTTCAAGAGGGGGTCGTTGTATATGATCTTGACTTAAAATATCTTATTTGGAACCCATATATGGAAAATTTAACAGGTATCCTCGCAAAGGATATACTTGGACGCCGCCCTTCCGAGCTCTTCCCATTTCTTTCCGATGCCGGCGTAATGTCAGCCCTTGAAGAGCTTCTGATTAAGGATGTCACGACAAATCTCAGATTTCCGTATGATATTGAAAAGACTGGAAAATCCGGATGGGCCTCTGAAACCAGCAGTCAGTTAAAAAACAGCAAAGGGGAATTAATCGGAATCATTGGCGTTGTTCACGATATCACCGAATATAAAAAAAGAGAAGCAGAACTTGTAATAAGTGAACAAAGATATCGCCTGATTTTTGAAAGGGCTTCGCTGGGAATCGCAAATACATCGCTTAACGGAGAATTTCTAGACGTCAACCAAAAGTTCTGTGCAATATTAGGCTATAGTCATGATGAGCTTTTGAAAATTAAATTTACTGATATTACACATCCTGATGATCAATCCCTTAGCAAAGAAGGTGTGGCAGGACTTATAAATGGAAATTTGTCTGTGTTTTCCATAAAAAAGAGATACATTAAAAAGGATGGCCCAATTGTTTGGGTGGATTTGTCGTCGGCGCTTATGAGAGATGTGGAAGGCAATCCGCTCTATTTTACGACCATCATAAGTGATATTACAGAGCAAAGGTTGAGAGATGATGCATTGAAGGAAAACGAAATGCTCCTGAGAGAATCGCAAAGCGCCGCCCATATTGGGAGCTATAACACAGATTTTGTCAAAGGTTTATGGAAAAGTTCACCGGAACTTGACAAAATATTTGGCATAGACGATCAGTACAGCCGCTCAATACAGGGCTGGCTCAATATCGTTCATCCAGAATGGCAGACTAAAATGTCGGGCTATCTTGATCAGTTGCTCGCTGAAAAAAATCGTTTTGATTTTAAATATAAAATAACTCGGATCAATGATCATGAGGAGCGCTGGGTGCATGGGCTGGGAGAATTGACCTATGATGTTGCAGGAAATGTCACTGGCCTTATCGGAACAATCCAGGATATCACTTCTCAAAAACAGACTGAAGAAAACCTCGTGAAAAGTGAAGAACAATTTAAAATTTTGAGTTATACGGACCAAATAACTGGGCTAAACAACAGAAGGTTTTATGAAGAGGAGTTAAGGAGACTTAATAGCGAAAACAACTTGCCAATAGCGCTGATTATGCTTGATGTGAATGGCTTAAAACTCACCAACGATGCTTTTGGACATAGAGCCGGGGACCAGCTTCTTAAAAGTGTTGGAGAAATAGTAAACAACGAGTGTGGGACAGATGGCATTACAGCAAGAATCGGCGGAGACGAGTTTGTTATTTTGCTGCCTAATTCTAATGAGGCGCAAGCAAAAAAACTGATTGGGCGCATTGGTGATGTTATAGAAAAAGAAAAAACGGAGAACTTGATTCTGTCACTCTCTATTGGTCTTGGCATAAAATACGATGCGAAACAAGATATGAATGAAGTTTTCAAAGAGGCCGAAGACGACATGTACCGCCATAAACTTTCAGAGAGTTCCAGCATGAGAAGCAAGACGATAGACCTGATTATGAATTCGCTCTATGAAAAAAACCGAAGAGAGATGCTTCATTCAAAAAGAGTTGGTGAAATTTGCGCGGCAATCGCAGGAAAAATGAATTTCATTAAAGACGATGTTAATCAAATGAGGATAGCGGGACTTATGCATGATATAGGTAAAATAGGCATTTCTGAAGCAATCTTAAATAATCCAAAGAAGCTAACAAGTGATGAATGGCATGAAATCAAGCGGCATTCCGAAATAGGCTATAGAATCTTAAGTTCTGCCAATGAATTTTCGGAAATCGCTGAATATATTCTGTGCCACCATGAAAGATGGGATGGGCAAGGTTACCCAAGAGGACTCAAAGCAAATGAAATATCCATTCAAGCCAGAATTATCACCATTGCCGACGCTTATGACGCCATGACCTCCTATAGAACATACGGTAAAGAATTAACCGAAAATGAAGCGGTAAAAGAGCTTCATGCTCATGCGGGAAAGCAGTTCGATCCAGACATTGTCAAGGTCTTTACTGAGGAGGTTTTAGGGCATTCCTTCAGCACTAATTAAAGCCTATAAAAGCGCACAAGGAGAAAATAGATGAAAAAACTGCAGTGGGAAATTCTTGTCCCGATATTTCGGAATTCGTTCATTTTAAGGGGTTTAGGTATGGCCATTGGTCTGCCATTTGGCGTTCTTGCATTAGTGATCCTATTTCTTTCGAAAGGCGATATTATGGGGACTGATGCAAAATACGCCCTCGCACTTATTGGGTTTATTCTGGGGCTTAGCTTTATTGTCACTATAATGGTCTATGGCTCTTATTATGCGGCTGGCTTTATCCTAGATGAGATCGGCATTACCAATTATACTCAGGAGAAGCAGGCCAAGAAAAATAAAGCAATCAGCAGGCTGGCAATAACTCTTGGACTTTTGAGAGGCAATCTTGCTGCCGTTGGTACGGGGCTTATTTCAGAGAGCCGCCAAATTATGCAGATTAATTGGGATGGCGTCAGAAAAGTTTTCTATTACCCCAAGAATAATACAATTATAGTTAAAGGCGGGTTTGCCGAGAAGATTTGGGTTTTCTGTTTAAAAGAAAACTATGAAGAGGTCTCCGATTTCATTAGAGGGCATATATGATGGAAAACTTATATAGCACGGATAGCCATTTAAAACTGGAAGATATCATTGAGTTTTTACCTGATGCCACTTTGGCCATCGACAGCGAAAGACGCGTTGTGATCTGGAATAAGGCCATTGTAGAAATGACAGGTATTTCCGCAGAACAAATGATTGGAAAAGGCGGCTACGCTTATGCGGTGCCTTTTTATGGGGAGGCCCTTCCCTTATTGATCGATTTGGTGCTTCAGCAGGACGAGGCCCCGGTCAATCGCTATGCTAAATTTTCGCGAGAAGGGGATAATCTGCTTGCGGAGGTTTTTTGCCCAGCGCTTTACAATAATACTGGGGCCTGGGTTTTAGTTAAGGCATCAGCCCTTCATGACAATGATGGCAACGTCATAGGCGTCATTGAAAGTATTCGAGATATCACCGATCGTAAAAGGTCGGAAAACGCCTTGAGGCAAAGCGAGGAACGCTTCAAAGCTACTTTTGAGCAGGCGGCTGTTGGCATAGTCCATGCGACATTAGATGGAAGATTCATGAAGGCCAACCGAAAATTTTGTGAGATTGTCGGCTATTCACAAGAAGAACTACACGACATGACCTTTATGGATATTACCTATGAACATGATTTGCATAGCGACATGACCAACATGACAAAATTACTGGAAGGCAGCATCAACTATTTTTCAATGGAAAAACGCTATCTTAAAAAAGACGGCGACATAGTGTGGGTCAATTTGACTGTGTCTGCAATAAATCAAATTGAGGGTGACCTTACCTATGTTATGGGTGTCGTAGAGGATGTCACCAATCGTATTAAGGCTGAAGAAATGGTAAAAGCCAGTGAATATAGCATGAGGAGGCTATTTGAGGAGTCTTCTGATGCCATACTAATCCTTGAAGATAATAAAATTATCAACTGCAATAAGGCTTCTTTAGAGCTTTTTAAATATGATTCCAAGGAAAGTATCATTGGAAAAAGCCCATGGAATCTTTCTCCACTAAAGCAGCCAGAAGGTACCATTTCTAAAGAATTGGCCATAGAGCTAATCAACAGCACTCATAAAAATGGGTATGCGAAGTTTGAGTGGTTTCATCTGAGGAGTGACAACGCTCTAATACTCGTTGAGGTAATGCTGACTTCTATCCAATTAAATGGCAAGGATGTTCTTCATGCTCTGTGCAGAGACATTGGGGAAAGAAAGAAAATGGAGCAGAACCTGGCGTATTTGAGCTACCATGATCAGCTCACAGGATTATATAACCGAAGATATTACGAAGAGGAGCTGGTAAGGCTTGGCACTGAAGATAACTTACCGCTGTCTATTATTATGGGCGATGTCAATGGGCTAAAACATATCAATGATCATTATGGGCATCATTCGGGCGATGAACTCCTGAAAAAGTCTGCGGCTATCATTCAGAAGGCTTGCAGGGGCTATGACATGGTCGCACGCCTTGGCGGCGACGAGTTTATTATACTACTGCCGAAAACATCAGAAGCCGATACCAAGAAGATTATTGATAGAATCAAGGAACTATCTTCTAAAGAAAAGGTTGAAGATATAGAAATTTCAATTTCCTTTGGTTATACATGCAAAAATAGCATTGAAGAGGATATGAATGATTTGTTTAAGATCGCTGAGAATCATATGTACCGAAACAAGGCGTCATTATTGAAGGAAGTCAGAGGGTAGTCATGGAATGGAATGTTTGGCCTGAATACGTAGCATTGACTTTTTCGCGGAATGAAAATTGTCGTCGAAGGTGTAGAGACAATAAAGCATAAGGAAATCGCGGACATCATAAAATGTGATTATATTCAGGGCTACCTCTATGCAAAACCTGCCGCTGAGAATGAAGTGATTGAGCACTTCGTGGGTCTTGAAAATTCAGTCCGTTAGCGCAAAAAAACGTTATGCCGACAAGTATCAACAAGTTTGCAGAACGTATTATACGAGGAGATAAATGATGTCAAAATTCGCTTTAATCATGAATGTTTCAGGAGTAAGTCCGGAAAGCTATTCCAAGGTTTTTGAAAATGAAGACAGCTATAATTTATTCGCTGGGACAGGGAGCATGGAAATGGCGGCTGAATTAGTAAAGAAGCTTGCGGAAGAAGGCTTTGATCTTATTAATCTGTGTGGGGACTTCGATGATGACATCACAAAGAGATTTATAGAAATAGGACAAGGAAAAATGCAGATTTACCATGCGGACTATTTCCCGGAGGAAATGGCTAAGCTTGAGGCATTGCCGTCGCTAAAGGAATATGGATTTATATGTATCGTAGGTGGACTGGAAAAGATAGAGCGTTTGGCACTTTTGAGTGGAGAATGCAATACCAGCTTAATGCTTGTCAAGGATTTGGAAATGGCCTGCCAAGCCGCAGAAGCGTTAGCCGCTGAGGGGATCAATTTTATTGAGCTTTGCAGCTGGTTTGATCAGGAAAGAACCCGGGCAATAATCGCCGCCGTCAAAGGAGCTGTGCCAGTTGGAAGCTGCGGGCTTAATAAATAAAAGAATTAGAAAGGCACCGAATCCAGCGAAAAGCAGATTCGGTGCCTTTTTTATGAAGGGTTATTCGTAGCCGCCCTTACGCATTTTAATGCTTATCACCTTACTAAGTATGAAATAGACTACTGCGCAGTATACGGCAACGGCGCCGGTTGCCGTAGCATACCTGAAATAGGGCGTGTATTCAAGGGTGATCGGATCCAGAAACAAATAATAAACCGGTGTGGCTGTTATGAAAACGAACAAAGCGACAGGATTGAATCCCTTCCAGAAATAGAAGCTGGATCCAGGGGTCTTATTATAAAACTGCCGCATATCCCATTTTTGTTTTCTCAGAATGAAAAAGTCTACAACGGCCATGATCGATATCGGGCAGTAAATCAGGCAGGCAAGACCTAATATGAAGTAAAAGTTGTCGTAAATCAAATTAGACCAGAAGAGCCCGATCAAAGTCGGTGTCATATATACTGCAGTTACAATAAACCACTTTTGTCTAAACAGGGCTTTTATTTGCTTAAGGCCAAGAGAGGTGGTATAAATCATGATCGAGTTGGCAGAAATGTTGGCAATGCTCACCAGGAGCAAGGCTATGATGCCTACAGCACCGCCGCAAATGGGAATCATCCAGGATGCAGGATCGCTGTCGCCTACAAGCAAAGCTGCCGCCGCGCCAAGGCCGGTTCCTACAGTAGCCGCAAACACCAGACCAAGAATATTTGGCCAGAATGCCGCTCTGGACGTCTTGCAGAGTCTTGCCAGACCGCCGATGTTGGGCCACCATGAGAAACCGGCGCCGAGACTAAGCTCAAAAGCAATGAGAAAATTTAACCATGGATCGTCAAAAGGCTCCAGAGCTGGCATTTTTGCTATTTCACCCCAGCCAACGCTTTGACTAATGATCACGATAAGAACAATGATGACAACCAAGAACACAGGGACGACGATATTACTCATGATTTTGATTAGGTGAGGCCCCTTTAGAGTGACGAACCAGCAAAGAAGAGCAACGATCAGCCCGAAGAGGATGACGTAAAAATTGGATGAAAAGTCCCTTCCAGTTAGGTGATTCAAGATTTGAATCATTGATCTTGAAACCAAGGTACAAAGAACGATGGTCCAGCCCACTGTAACGATAGCATTTAGGACAAGATAGGCTTTTGTCCCATTATGCCCAAGATAGCTGATCGAAGAGGTAAAACCGTC
>JANYJS010000028.1 GCA_025361765.1 Bacillota bacterium | reverse complement strand
GCCACAAAGGACATAATTCCTGGGGCATTTCTTTACCATGCGCCCCGGCGTTGAGCACTTACGCTTGAAAGACTTGAAAGCGAGAGAAGCCGGCTATCATGCCGGCTTCTCTCGCTTTAAGTTGTGTTGAATATATATTTATTGAAATTCATGAGATACTTAGATTAATGGTTAGTCATTTGCCCCATCGGCGGCTCTATCTGCAGCGTCCTCAGCTGCTCTATCTGCGGCTTCTTCAGCTGCATCGGCTGCTCTGTCCGCAGCGTCAGCTTTATCTTCTGCCACTTTTTCCGCGGCGTCGGTCACCGCACAGGTGCAGACTCCCTTAATGTCCCTGCACTCCAGACAGTCCGAACCTAAACAATCCTCAAAACCGCAGCTGCAATCATCTCCTGATGTTTGAAGAGCTGCATCCGTGGTCTTCGGTTCATCCAAATCACCACTGTCATCAAAATCGCCATCTTCATCGCCGTCGACTGCATCTGGATGAATGCCCTCTTCTGTGGTGGTTTTTGGATTTATCAGTGCTTTATTTGCTTTAATCTGAGCCATGATTTCCTGAACCGGCATGTTGATCCAAGTAGCTATCTCAGCATCCGTCAAAGGAGCCTTGCCTGATGCTATAAGGCTGGCATCCAGCTTTTGAACCAGATTCAACTTGCCCGGCGTCACATCGCAATCCAGTTCATCGCTTAGATCAGAGGCTTGTTGAACTCTATCTTCACCAATGCCGACCACCAGGTTTTCACAATCATCAAGATCCACGTTCTGGGTCGTTTCGTCAAATATTATATCTTGAAGTTCATTTTTTATAGCGACAATCAATCTTTGTTCTCGATCCGCGGACGCTGAATTCACGCCAATCAGAAGACCGGTTTCGTACCAGTTTTTATCCAAAAGATAGTTCTTGTCTTTCAGCGCATCTATGGTCTTCTCAATAACGACGGAAAGCTTTTCGCCGTTCCAGCCGATGGTGTCAAGAATAACGTCTGCGTCCGTGTTGCTCATCTCTACTGCGATTACTCTGTCAAAGGCATTGACGGAATACATAATAGAAGGATTCACATCTACGCTTACATGAGCCACCGGAGTAGTATAGGCAAGTGTTCCGCCGCCAATCAGAATAACCAGGGATGCTGCCAGGCCGGCAACTGTCTTCGTCCACCTTCTGTTTATTTTTATCATAGACAATTCCTCCATTTCAATCGACTGACCAGCCGCATAACCTTTGTTGCGAATTTCTGCGATAATGCCGTCATCAGACAAAACAGCTGCTCTATTTTTCTTCGTTTCAAGCACAACAGCCTTCATATACTACATCTCCTTTTCATTGAATTTACGTAAGGTGCGAGGCACCGATACTCGCCTTTGAGGATCTCCGCCACTGCTATTATATATTTTCGATGACGTTCCAGGATTTTTCGGGGTACTCCAGTATTTTTCTCGATTATTTTAATCGGAAGCAGTCTTTTCGCTTTCATCTCCAGAAAAATCATCTCAGTATCCACAATGCAGCCTATAGCTGATCTGCAGGCTTCCTTAGTTTTTTCAGCCTTTGGTGAACAGGCTGTCAAATCAAAAAAAGAAAATCCATAGCTTTTTAATACTTCAGATAGGGCTTCGATTTCAAAGACTATGCCCGCATCAGAATCCACCCTTTCCCCAAAATGCTCCAAATTGTTTTTATCCTGCTCGATTGCCAGATCCACCGGATCCATAGGAATAATGCGCTCCATCGCTTTTTCTTTTCTGACAGAGTCAATAAGTCTTCTTCTAATTACCAGCTTTGCAAAACTTAAAAAACTGCCCTTATCAAACGAATAACTCCGGACTGCCTCGACGAAGGCCTCTATGGCTAAAAGCTCCTCTTCACTCTCCCTAGAGATATGCCGGACCAGCGTCCTGCCTGCACAGGCGAGAATGTAGGTTCTTTCTTGAAGAATCAGCTGTTCCAAGGCGGCTTCATCGCCCACCGCCAAAACCGCAAGTTCATCGATCATTCTTGGATTCTTTTCATCCTTCATCCCAGCCTGCTCTTTCTATGCTCTGACTTTTAACCAGTTTAATGAATCATCTCAATCAGGTATTATATTAATATTCGTAAATCAAGTCCGAATAATTGGGGTCTTTCACAAATATTTTCATCCATTTTTATGGCATTTGCAATAATGTTGCTTATTGACTTCAAAAACAATAAAAAACCGGTTTGGATTTCAAAAAAACATCCAAAATCATAACCGGTTCATTTAAAGATCGAATTAGCTAAACGCTGATATTTAAGCGTTTTCTTACTCCCGCTCGGTAAATCTTTTTATTTACTAAGCTATTTTGTTTAGTAATTCTTGCTTTTTTATATGTTTTAAGTACATATTATTCACATTATTTATGTTTAGCTGAATTTTTGTTATCAAAATGCTATCATATATTGAACTTTTCAATCATCTTTTCTGGTCTTTTCCTCCAACTCCATAAATCTGTCATAGTCGCTCTCAAACAATCTGTCCTGTACAATGCGAAACTTTTCAAATTCAGTTTCTGCGTGAAGCTTTGCCTTCTCATGTGATATTTTTCCAGCATCAGTCAAAATCTCATTGCCGTTAAACTCCAAGAAACCATCAAGCCTTTTTGCCCAGTCCTCCATAGACATGGGTATCTTGCGCTCGGTTTGCAGCTCCGCATAATCTAAATAGATGGATACAATGCGTTCAAGATAGTCCATCTCTTTATCGTTTAGATAATTTTTTGCTATAGAAACGTCCGCTTTGATGATTTTACCTTTGGGTGCAGCTTCCCACGTGTTCAGTCCCATGTTCTCTTTTTCCGCATTTGCCCGCTCCACTATCAACTCGGCTGCTGTGTGCCTGTGAACTGCCCAATGCATCTTGTTTTGAACCAACTTAAAGAAATCCCGGGTAGTATTGGCATCCTTGTCATAGTCAAATGCAGTAGCATAGATATCGGCTACTTTTTGATAGAATTTGCGTTCTGATAGGCGAATTTCTCGAATATATTGCAGTTGACGGTCAAAATACTCATCTGTGAACATGTGACCCTTTTTCAGCCGATCGACATCCATCGTCCAACCTTGTATGGTGTAATCCTTGACGATTTGACTTGCCCATTTCCGAAAACGCACTGCCCTCTCGTTATTAACCTTGAATCCTACGGCGATAATCATTTGCAGGTTATAATGATTCGCGTCATACTGTTTGCCATCGGCGGCAGTTATTAAGTATTTCTTAATAACTGAATCTGGCTCCAGTTCGCCATCGTCAAATATTTTTTTGATATGCTGATTGATTGCGGAGACGCTTACATCATATATCTCCGCCATCATTTTTTGCGACAACCATATATTTTCATCTTCGTAATGCATTTCAACACTTTGATGGTCATCGCCAGTGGCAGCAACAAAGGTCAAATACTCTGCTGCACTGCTACGAATAGTGATTTCATTTTTCTTTTTGCCATCTTTCCTGCTTACCACTTAGGATTCCTCCCATTCGAGTTCAATTTACGGTTCTAGGTATATCTCTCGTTTTGTTGACATTAACAAAATGGTCTACTGAAATAGTTATATCTGAATTTCACTGATAGTTTATTTAGTTAAAGTAAATTATCTTTAAAAGAATAATTCACTACCACAATTCTTCATTTTTTATTATAAATCTTAATTGCTTTTCTTATTCCCACTCAATCGTGCTCGGTGGCTTGCTGGTAATGTCATACACAATCCGATTGACACCTTTAACCTCGTTGACAATCCTATTGCTGATCTTCTCCAGCACGTCATAGGGGATCCTTGCCCAGTCGGAGGTCATGCCGTCCACGGAGGTGACCGCTCTTATGCCCACGGTGTGGACGTAGGTGCGCTCGTCGCCCATGACGCCGACGGATTTTATGTTTGGGAGCACGGTGAAGTACTGCCAGATAGCACCTTCGAGCCCGTTATTTTTAATCTCTTCACGCAGAATCCAGTCCGACTCGCGAATGATTTCAAGCTTTTCATCGGTAATTTCTCCCAGGCATCTGATGGCAAGACCCGGCCCAGGGAATGGCTGACGCCAAACCAGCTCATGGGCGATGCCGATTTCTTCGCCGACTGCCCTGACTTCGTCTTTGAATAACTGACGCAGTGGTTCCAGCAGCTTTAAGGACATTTCCTCAGGAAGTCCGCCCACATTGTGATGGCTTTTGATCACGGCCGCATCTCCGGTTCCGCTTTCAACTACATCCGGGTAAATGGTTCCCTGGAGCAGATAGTCAAAGGTTCCCAGCTCTTCTTTAAGCCTTTCAGCTTCCTCTTCAAACACCCGTATAAATTCTTCTCCGATGATTTTGCGTTTTGTTTCCGGATCTGATACGCCTCTCAGTTTGCCTAGAAATCTTTCCTGGGCATTGACGCGAATGACCCGAAGCTTGAACTGCCTGCCATAAACCTCCACGACTTGATCACCTTCGCCTTTGCGCAGAAGACCATGATCGACAAAGATACAGGTCAAATTATCCCCAATAGCTTTGTGCACAAGTATGGCTGCTACGGAAGAGTCCACTCCGCCGGAAAGGGCACACAGCACTTTTTTATCGCCAACAGTATCCTTGATCTCCTTAATTTTAGCTTGGGCAAAATTGGACATAGTCCAGTCCTCCTCACAGCCACAAACCTTATAAAGGAAATTCTTCAGATAGTCCTGTCCAAACGGGGTATGATGCACTTCAGGGTGAAATTGCACGCCGTAAAGTTTTTTGTCCTGATTTTCCATGGAAGCTGTTGGACAATGCTCCGTGTGGGAAGTGACCGCAAAGCCTTCCGGGGCTTTTTCGATATAATCCGTATGACTCATCCAGCATTCGCTTTCATGCGGAATTCCGCCGCTGACTAAGCTTCGTGGTTCAGTCATGCTGATTTTAATTCTGCCATATTCCCTCAAATCCGGGCTGACAACTTTGCCTCCCAGAAGATGCGCCATCAACTGAGCCCCGTAGCAGATGCCGAGAATCGGTATGCCCATGTCAAAAAGTTCTTTGGGGATCGTCGGTGCTCCGCTTGCGTAAACGCTGGCCGGTCCACCGGTAAAGATTATGCCCTTAGGCTTTATTTCAGAAAGCTTAATCATCAATTTTGAATAGGATACTATTTCGCAATAAACATGAGCTTCCCTTACTCTTCGCGCAATCAATTGATTATATTGGCCGCCGAAGTCGACAACCAAAATTCCATCATAATCCATGCCTTAGCCTCCTCTAATCGTTATTGTGAGCCGAGTAATTAGGCTCCTCGTTGGTAATGCTGATATCGTGGGGATGGCTTTCTATGAGTCCCGCATTGGTAATTTTTATAAACTGACCATTTTCCTTAAGCTCAGCGATGCTTTTGGTTCCGCAATAACCCATTCCCGCCTTAAGTCCACCGAGAAGCTGATAGACGATTTCTTTGATTTCTCCCCTATAAGGTACCCTGCCCTCAACACCTTCAGGCACATATTTTTTGGCCTCACCCTGAAAATATCTGTCCGAGCTGCCTTTTTTCATGGCAGCCGTTGATCCCATGCCACGATAGACCTTGAAATTCCTTCCCTTATAGATGATGCTTTCTCCCGGGCTCTCTTCGGTCCCGGCAAACAAGGATCCGATCATGCAGACATCTGCTCCTGCTGCAATGGCTTTGGTAATGTCTCCGGAATATTTGATTCCGCCGTCGGCTATGACTGGAATCCCATAGGCGCCAGCAACCTCAGCGCAGTCCATGATGGCCGATATCTGTGGAACACCAATGCCCGCTACAACCCGGGTAGTGCAGATGGATCCAGGGCCAATGCCCACTTTCAAGCAGTCAGCACCGGCCTTGATTAGTTCCAGGGCGGCCTCCCCAGTTGCGATGTTTCCAGCTATGACCTGAACTTCAGGATAGGCTTTCTTGATTTTACGGACTGCCTCAACAACGCCTTCCGAATGACCGTGAGCTGTATCTAAAGTAATCACGTCGACCCGGGCGTTAATAAGCGCCTCAACCCTTTCCATCATATCCCCAGTTACCCCAACGGCAGCTCCGACTAAAAGTCTGCCTTTTGAATCCTTGGACGAGGAAGGAAATTGAATCCTTTTCTCGATGTCCTTTATGGTAATAAGCCCCTTCAAAATGCCATTGTCATCTGTTAGCGGCAGTTTTTCTATTTTATATTTCTTGAGAATCTCCAGGGCAGCTTCCATGGTAATGCCTTCTCTTGCGGTAACCAGATTCTCCTTGGTCATGACCCCATCGATTTTCAAGGTCATATCGTTTTCAAATTTAACATCCCGATTTGTAATGATGCCAAGCAGTTTTTTATTGCCGTCCACGATAGGCACGCCGGAAATTTTATATTTCGCCATCAGATCGTTGGCATCCTGAATGATATGGTTTGGAGAAAGATAAAATGGATCTACAATAACACCATGTTCGCATCGTTTGACTTTATCCACCTGATCCGCCTGCTCGACTATGGACATGTTTTTATGAATGATGCCGATACCACCTTCCCTAGCAATAGCAATGGCCAGTCTGGATTCGGTGACCGTGTCCATGCCCGCACTCATCAGCGGCATGTTGAGTTTGATCTGCTTGGTCAAATACGTGCTGATATCCACATCCTTAGGCAGAATATCGGATTTTTGGGGCAGTAATAATACGTCGTCAAAGGTCAAAGCCTCTTTTAAAATCTTCTGTTTCATGTTCACCCTCCTGCGGTTTATTTGTTCAGCTCCAAAAGAAACTCTTCCAGAGTCAGTCCATGTTCAAAAATATAATTTGCCGGGTCTTTGCCCACATATCTGAAATGCCAGGGTTCATAGGAATAGCCAGTAATTTCCGTCTTATCCTTTGGATATCTCAGAATGAAGCCGTAATTTTTGGCGTTTTCGGTAATCCAGAGGCCCTCCGGCGTTTCTCCGAAGCTATTTGATATTTCGAAATTCAGCCCCGGTGTCGTCAAGTCCGCAGCCAGGCCTGTCTGGTGTTCGCTTTGGCCCGGTTTGGCACTGGTTTTATTGGCTTCTTCCACGGACCCCTTCTTCGCCACATTGCCATCAAAGATAGCTTTCTGAAGCCAGTAAGCTCTGTAAGCTGTAGTAATGAGAACCTCATTCCCGGACACCTTGGCATCTTCCAGCATGAGATTGAGTTGGTCTGCCACCTCTTTTCTCATATATCGGGCCGATTCATCCCGGCCTGGTGCGAAAGCGTTAATTTCGGTCAAATCCTTGGGTTCATAATCTGCCGGCAATGCGTTTTGTTTATTGACCAAAATCAGCATTTCCTTGCTGTAAATCAAGTCTTTGATGGCTTTTTCCTCACTTTTTACCGGCGGCTTGACTACCTGAATAGGCACTGAGCCGGAAGGGCTATCTGCGCCCAAAATCTGAAATTTATTTATTATAAATGCTGAAAGCAAAATAATCAATGAAATGGCAAATACCAGACCAATTCTGACAATGAGTTTATTCCTGCTTCTTCTCATAAAAGTCCTCTCTCTGAAGTTTTCATAAAACAGCTCCTGCGTCATCGTCTAGCGCTCCTTGGATTTAATTTCAACTTTGTCTAATAGTACACGAAAATTTGCTTTTTTTCAAGTAACTTCCCCCCTTTATTACGCATAGATAATATGCTATATTGAGTTATCAAGACGTGGCATAATTTTTTTAATTCTTATATTTTTTTAACGAGGAGTGGTTTAAATGACAGAACTTGCAGAAAAGCAGTCCCTTCCCAGAATTCCAACTCCCCCAAGCGCAGGCATTCGTTACTACCCAAATCCAGAGGATTCGGCAGAGGATCCCGAATTTTCGGCAGGCACACAAAGTCAGCCGGATGAAGGCGACTTGCCGTCCCAAAGCTTCATCAGCCTGTTAAAAGGCATAGTCATTGCGAATTACAAAGCCCTTCCGCGCCGTTTGGTCAAGGATGTCATCTGGGTTGGTCCCCTGCTTATTCTTTGGGTAGGACTCTGGATCATACCGAATATGACGATTATGACCCTTCCTAAACCAGTCAGTTCCCTAATTATGGCCCTTATTTTCCTGACAGCAACCTATAACGGTTTTATCGGTAAGGCTGCCTTTATTACTGTGATCAGCAGAACCTTTATTCCCCTGGTTCAGAGGATTCGAAAAGGTGAGCTCTCTCAAATCAAAGAAAAATATGCACAAACCGCAGCAATAATAAAAAGAGCTATTACAAGAAGCAAAATGCTGACCTTGGAAATTTTCCTGATTTCAGGAGGCGTAGGCCTATTCGCATCAAATATTTTAACCAGAAATAATAAAATCGACAAATATTTGATTTGTGTGATGTGTTCCGTTGCTTTATTCAACGATTTGTCGAAAGGCAAAAACAGCCCCGTAGTAAGACTGGTTTCAACAGCTTTAAGAGATATGCCTATTTTAGCAGGTCAACACCTTAAAGTGACCTTGGCGTCAACCTATTTGGTCATTACCGGTTTTGCCATCGGCCTCCTTCTCGCTCTACTCCCCAGCTTATTCTTCAACAGCTACGATAGCCCCGGCGGATATATCTTTGGCGCCGCATTTGTGGTCGTTGGTGTAGCAGTACATTTTATCGGGGGGGAAAATGCAGTCAAATAACAGTCCCTTTATCAGAATATCTGATACCCGATTTTTATTTAATAGTTTTTTTAATCCAAACACCGGAGAGTACCTAAGAACCGGGATTCTTGATGCGCATGAAAAGGATACGGGCGAAGATGCCTTTATGTCTTCGTTTCCGCATCTTCTTGACGTCGGCATCATGGGTCACTGCAGTCACGGCTTATCCGGAAAGTGTATCGCTTCCGGAACCCACTGCTACCAAAGCGGAGCTTCGGTAAAACAGCAAAATATGTTGCTTGAGGATTTTAAAAGTATCGTGGATCAGTCTAAAGGACAGGTATTCCAGTTTGCACTCGGCGGCCGGGGAGATCCGGATCAGCATGAGGATTTTGAACAAATCTTGAAATATTGCAGAGAAAACGGTATCGTCCCAAATATGACCACCTCCGGTTATCTTCTTGACGAGGAAAAAGCAGCGCTTATTGGAAAATACTGCGGCGCTGCCGCCGTGAGCTGGTATCGAAACGATTATACCTATCGCGCTATTGACCTGCTCTGTTCTGCCGGCATTCGTGTGAATCTGCATTTTGTGTTAAGCAGGAAGACCATAGACGAGGCCATAGGACTCATCGAAAACGAGCAGATTTACGAAAAAATAAATCGTGTCGTGTTTCTTTTGTATAAGCCCGTAGGTCAGGCCTCTCTTGAAGATGTCCTTTCCTTTGATGAAAAGACCAAATATTTCTTTTCATTGATTGACACGGATTATGGCCTTAAAAAAATCGGCTTTGACAGTTGCTGCGTACCTGGCGTACTCAATAGCACTCATATCGTTGATCCCAATTGCTATGATGCCTGCGAAGCCGGAAGATTTTCAGCCTATGTCACCCCCGATATGAAGTTCCTGCCCTGCAGCTTTGACCAATCACAGCAGTGGGCTGTATCACTAAAAGATAGCACCCTTCAGCAAGCTTGGGGAAGTGATGCCTTTGAGTCTTTCAGGCAGCATCTTCGGATTGCCTGCCCGGACTGCACCAAACGAGAGCTGTGCATGGGTGGCTGCCCGATCAAACCCGCAATAACGCTCTGTCCAGACCTAAATCAAATGAAAGAGGTGAATGAGCACAATGAAATACAGAACTGATTTTGTAACCAATTCCAGCAGCAGCAGTTTCGCTGCGGCCGCTTTTACAAGTCTCGCCGGCATTTTAGCCTCATGCAACTGCACTGATGGCCCGACCGATCCCGAAGATGAAGGCGAAGAGGGCGGAGGCCCTGGCGATACGCGGTATATGCAAAAGGGGCTTTCCCCGGAAGACGCAACCAAGATCATACAAGGCAAAGAATCCATTTTTCTCTTTGCTCAGCTGGTAAAAGAAACCGAGCAAGGACCCATCATACTAACCGACCTGAATCCCTCCATCGTTTTCAGCATCACTACTGGAGCAGGCTGGGTTCAGTTGAGCCCCACTGACATTATGGGAGATTGGGCTGTTTCTGAACTAACCACCCTGTCACCAGAAGATAATACCAAAGCCCCAACCAAGGTCAAACTGAGGGCCAGGTGCAGAATAGAGAAAAAAATCTACACCATGTACTATAATTTTGAGTATGAAGCACGATCTTCTTTGGAAGTCAAACCTGTAAAATGCAGCTTCCTTTCGGGTGCTGAAGAAGTGGCCGATTTCTCCGTGGCTGTTAAAAATCCAGGACCAGACAGCTGGACTTTAGAGAAGATTCCAGATAGCTGGGCAGAGAAGATCAGCACCTGTGAGCTTTTGGAGATTTCTATGCCTGGCACTAAAGCGACCCTTAGAATCACAGAAAACGATATCGAGGATAAGTCTAAGGGCGGCGGCGATCATTACACCAAAGGCAGAGTGGTTGTTCGCGCTACATGCAGCGGAGATAAAGAGCCGGTCGAAGACTGGTGTGAAGTTTATGTTTATCGTGAAGGACTCTTTAGAGATAAATTAATGGATGCCGACAAGGAAACCGGTCAGATTCTCATCAAAGCAGATAAATCCGCTGATGGAACCATGGAAAAAGCCACTTTTGATTTGCGTTACATGCGCTGGGATGCAGAAAACAAGAAGTTAAACTGCACCACCGCCGTATTCACTTCAGATGAATTCAGTCTTGAAGATCCGGATCCAAAGGATGATAAGGCAGAAGCCATTTTCGACTCTTGCAAGGCTATTATCAAATACGAAGGGGAACGTGTTTCCAATATGCCTTCAGGAAAATTCAGCATCTCCATGGATAAAGTCATCCCTGGAAAGTCCGATGACAGGTTCAAGTTTAATGTGACCGCCAGCGTAGACACCGGCGAGGACATTTTTGACGTGGTTCTTCCCTTTGCAGTTGCGCCGGCCAATCTATCCGATGGTGACGCCAATTGGCAGAAGGAATATGAGTATATCAAGAAAATCATCAATACCTTCTTCCCTGAATCAAAAAGAGGCTTGAAACTGCGCGAACTTGAAGATTGCAAGCATTATATGGGCGTCGACGACCTTAAGCAGTATCGTAGAGAAACCTGGAATGTAGCTCAAGATATCGTTATGAAGCAGCGTGATGACTATCTGGCTGAAGCAGCCTGGTATGACAATGCTCTTTATGTCACAGAATGGATTCAGTGGCTCAACGACAGAGCCTTTACCGCCTGTGCGGGCGCTCTTCTCAGCCCTGCCGGAGCCATAGTGGCAGGACAAATCAAAGAGTTGATGCAGGACTGTATTGCAAAATTTGTCACAGTAAAAGCGACGGATACCTGGATGGATATCATCACAGACATCCTATATGCAAGGTCAGTAGGCCTGCTTGGCGGAAGCCTTGATGCAAAGTATTTCGCTAATCCAGAGGTATCAAAAAAATGGATTGCTATGTTCTTTGCCTATAAATTCGTATTCCACTGGGCTTTCGATTATGAAGGTGCCGACCGCAAAGGCTGTATCGAGGCAGGAAAAGCTGCTGCTTTTGACTTAGGAGGCGTTGGTCTCGAGGAAAAAATGAAGCCATTCTTCGAAGGTATGGCAGCAAAAGGACTTTCAGGAAACAATATGTCCATCGATGAGTTTGTCAGCAATACAACCATCAGCATGCGCAAGTACCTCTCTTACATTATTTCTGATGAAAGAGGAAGCGGCGCATAAACCAATTTTGCCGTTATGTATCCATCCGCCGGCAAACGCCCCAACATTTGTTGTAAATCTTTATTGTAGAAGCCTTAAGGCCACTCACTCAAGGGGCTTATTCCGAAAAAAACCTACTATTTGTTCAGGTTGAGGCCCTTCAAAACTTTGTCATAAACCAAAAGGTTGGCGGCCAGGAAATTATGCCAAATCTCATTAAGACAGGTTCTACAGCGAAGCAGATTATGCCATGGACGACTTTGCAGGCAAAGAAATTGCTGAAAATCAGAAGCTTTATGCTTCGCCATGTGCGACAGAAGCTTTATGCTTCGCCATGTGCGACAGAAGATATTGCTGTCATTTTAATCAGTGTCAGCAAATCACTGTAAATTCCATAGGCCGTCTGTTCTATTTCGGGATCTTTCTCTATAATGCTGATTTCTCCCATTAAGTCTGTCGTAATTGACAGGATGGACGACGTTGCGTCAATGGTGCTATAAAGCGCTGAATCAGGAAAATAGACTGGGTGCACCAAGCCAACTGCATGGCCTTGATCCATATATCCTTCACAGAGCAGTTTTATTTTTTTGTGGTCTGCCCTCGCCGCTCTAATTTCTTCAGCTGTGATTCCCTCGATCCCCGTCCGTCTGATATCCGTTGGCCTCAAATTGGCCGAAAGCAACACGTTGGCAATGGCTGCTGTTTTCGCTGCAGCATCCCAGCCATCTACATCCATGGATGGATCCGCTTCTGCAAAACCTCTGCGTTGGGCTTCTATAACCGCTTCAGAAAACGAACTGCCCTTTTCCATTTCCGTTAGGATAAAATTGGTGGTGGAATTTAAAATGCCCTTAAATGACAACACTTTACACCCGTGCAGGGTTTCTTTTACCAGGTTAAATATCGGCGTGCCATCCATAACCGTTGTTTCATATAGAAAAACAAGGCCTCTTTCCTGAGCTAATGCGCTAAGACGCTGAAAATCCCAGGCAATGGGCCCTTTATTGGCAGTGATTACATGAAGCTCTCTATCAAAAGCCTTCTCAATATGGCGAATTGCTGGCTGGCCGTCCATAATAGACAAGGTGCTTAATTCGATCATCACATCAGCCTCACAATGATCTATTAGACCCAGGGCGCCTATGTCCAGATCGTTTTTTAGCGATGCTTCTTTAGCTATTTGCATTTCCGTTGATGTCTCGCTCACTGTTGATGGCATACCTTTAATTGATGGCGTGCCAGTTATTTGGAGCTTCCCAGTCAGATTATAGGTGCATAACAATTCTTCAAGGTCGATCCCCGAGGGATTCATGACACTGCCTTTGCTCCTTCCAGAAATAGCCGTCACTAAGATTTCTGTATCATACTCAGCATAAATCTCTTCTGCCTTATCAAGCAAAAGTCTGCATAAAGCCCTTGCTGCATGTCCAAAACCGATCATGCACACTTTAAGTTGTTTTTTAGCCATAGCCTCTGCCCTTTTATCCTCTTATTTATGCTGCTTTCATAGTGTTAGCCCATGGTGCTTTATAGGCTTAACCCATGCTGTTTTATAGTCTTCAGTCTATGCTTTGTCCCCTGACAAGAGTAATCGCTTTTGAATGGGTTTTTCCGTAGGTCTGGTCCATGTCGGTTATGGCCAACTGGTGCTCACTTCTTCCCCCGCTCATCAGTACATAGTCTATATCCTTAATCTGACTGCCATAATCCTTTAGAAACGTTCTGATTGGGCAGGCACATTTTCCCGCCCAAATTGGCGTGCATAAAACGACCTTTTCATAAGCGGACAAGTCTACAGTAATCGGTTCAATAGGCGTTGACATCTTGTTTTTTGACTGGCGCCCCGCGTTGATAAAGCCAAAAAAGCCATTTCGATTAACAGTGTCTTTAATTTCAAGCAATTCATAGTTATGCTTTTGGGCATAAGCTAAAGCCGCAGCCTTGACATGGCCTTTTCTCGAATAGAAGGCTACTAAAACCATTTTCATCACTCCTTACTTTAAATATAATAACGTTCTATTTTATGGGGCTTGGTGCTGCAAATAATACATACATGGTATAATCCATACCCGTATCCACTGTATTGCCACTAGTCCCATTAATATTCTGGAATATAATTCTCAGTTTATAGCCATCCTTAGTGACATTCAAAGTCATGTCAGAAGGTGGTAAGGATTCCTTTGTGGGGCCTCCAATAGCCGTAACTTTCTTTGCAAAATCATAAAGCCCGGTGCCAATTAGCTCGGTTCCCTGATCGTTTAAGATTGATATTCTTGTTTCCAAATTGGATACTCTATTTATCTGCATTTTATAGCTAATGCCCCCAATCATTAGATCAAAAGTAGGTTGACCGCTCTTGTCATTTCTGTTTGAGTAAGTGACAATTGACGTATCAAATCCACTGATATCAAGGGGAACCTGGGCATTGATGCTAGCATAGAAGTATTGAGAACTTGGGTTGGCGCCTGGATAGGTTTGATCAAATCCCAAAGTCACTTTCATATCTTCATAGAGTTTGAAATCAGCCGGTAACCATTTGACATATTTTAAAGAACTTCCTGTATCCAAATAAGAAAGGATACTGGTGGTTTCAACTTTTACTTTCTCAGAAACATTAGCTTTTGGGATCAATTTGCCATCACTTAATATGCCTTCAGCTTGAAGAATGTTCTCCACTCTAGTAATCTGGCTAATTCTTGATACTGTAAAGGCATCTGCCGGTGGGATTATAGAAACTATGGCAAACCCAGCAGCTAAGAGCGCAATTATGCCATTTCTTGAAATCGGCTTAAAACTCAGCACAATAGCCGTAGTGATTGAAAATACGCCAAAGAGTGCAACATAATAACGGGACTCTGTAACGCCGTAAGCATTAAGCCTTATCCCAACAGATATGAGCTGCATGATGACTACGGGGATTAGCACTTTCGGAAACACGCGTCTGTATAAAACCGAAAATTGATTGTCCAATAAGCTGGATAGCACATAAATCAGAAGGCCAGCAGCGGAATAAGCCAAAACCATCACACCAAGCTGACCTGAGGGCCACGTCATTGTAATTAGGATCTTGGCAAAATAAGCGATCAAAACGACGGTGTAGGCTGCCACCAATGGAATGGCGATATAGGATACCAAAATCTCCAAAAACTTTGGATACAATGCTGCATGGCTTGCACGCCTTATGTCCTCTTCATCCTCAGAGTTAAACCAAGGCAAAAGTGACAGATAATAGATCGGTGCGAAAAGCACCCAGACTATGGCCATCATATAGCCATAGGAATCGGTGTTGACTCTAAATAGAAGAATATCTATAGCGGCAATAATAGCAGCGATACCCGCTGATAAAACGCCAGAATATAAAACCGAGGTAAAAGCAGATTTAAAATTGATGAGTGCCACCGAATTGAAGTCGGCCTTGCTCTTGAAGGAAGGCACCCAAAGCACTGTACAAACCAAAGCGAAAACAGCAACAAAAGTTCTGATTCCGATTTCAGCGCTGATTTGCGGCGCAGGCCATAAAATTAAAAAATAGCCAGCAGTCAATACAGCTGATAGTCCATAAACCATCAACCTTTGCTTTTCGAGCTTGCTAAAGCGCTCTATCGCAAACTGAGCAGCCATACCCAGGACTGCTCCGACTAAGAACGTGAACATCAGTTTCTGAATCAGAAGGCTGGGCTGCGCCCTTAGAGAAATCATATAGCAAATAAGGCCGGTAGCACCTATAAGACTAAGAACAGTTAATGGAAACCGAGCTGCGGCTTTTTTCATACCATTGATTATATTTAAAATTAATTCTTCAATACGTTTCACTTTTAATTCCCCCTCTTGTACTTATATGATATCACAAAAAACGAGTGCTAATCATCGGGGAATATTACGTTTTCGAGTCAAATCAGAGAGCTTCAGCCAGTGGCACTGGCCGAATTTCCTGGATTTAAATTTGTTGGCTGTCCTTATTTATCTTTAAGTAAGTCGCGAATTTCAGCGAGTAGGACTTCCTGGTTGCTTGGCACTGCTGCTTCAGCTTCAGCAGGTACGCAAGCTTCCTTCTTTTTAAATCGAGATATCAGTTTAATGAAGAAGAAAATGACGAGTGCAATGATGAGAAAATCCATAACAGACTCCATGAAAGCGCCGTATTTGATTGCCGCCTCAGCAACTTTATCCGTACCTGGTGTGATAACATATTTGAGATTGGCGAAGTTGACGCCGCCAAGAATGATGCCTATGATAGGCATTATAAGATCATTGACCAAAGAGGTCACAATTTTGCCAAAAGCGCCTCCTATAATGACAGCAATAGCTAAATCCAGCACGTTGCCTTTTAATGCAAATTCTTTAAATTCTTTTATCATAATCCTCTCTCCTTTTTATAATGCAAAAAGCCGGCGAAACTCGCGCTCCGCCGGCTAGGACGTTTTATTACATCATGCCGCCCATGCCACCCATGCCGCCGCCCATACCGCCGCCGCCCATGCCGCTCATGGCATCGCTCTTAATATCGACGATGCCGGCTTCTGTGGTCAGAAGCATGGCTGAAGCTGATGCTGCGTTTTGAAGGGCAGATCTGGTTACTTTAGTGGGATCTACGATTCCAGCTGTGAGCATATCTGCATATTGTTCAGTCGCTGCGTTAAATCCGGTTCCTGTTTTACTGTTTTTCACTTTTGCTACAACTACTGAGCCTTCGTGGCCAGCATTGATAGCGATTTGTCTAAGAGGCTCTTCAAGGGCACGCATAATGATGGCTGCGCCAGTCTTAAGGTCTCCGCTAAGAGTCTTGACATATCTTGAAACCGCAGGAATAGCATTGATAAATGCGACTCCGCCTCCTGGAACAATGCCTTCTTCAACGGCCGCTCTTGTGGCGTTTAGGGCATCTTCTATACGCAATTTTCTTTCTTTTAATTCTGTTTCAGTTGCTGCACCAACCTGAATGACAGCAACGCCGCCAGACAGTTTAGCCAGTCTTTCCTGAAGTTTTTCTCTATCAAAGTCTGATGTTGTTTCTTCGATCTGAGCTTTGATCTGGTGAATTCTGCTTTCGATATCCTTCATTTCGCCAGCGCCATTGACTATAATGGTCACTTCTTTGTTGACTTTGATGGTGCTTGCGGTACCCAGCATATCGATGGTGGCTTCTTTAAGGTCAAGACCCAATTCTTCAGAAATAACCTGTCCGCCAGTTAAAATGGCGATGTCCTGAAGCATGGCTTTTCTTCTGTCGCCAAAGCCAGGTGCCTTTACTGCAACGCAATCGAAGGTTCCTCTCAGCTTATTAACAACAATCGTTGCTAAAGCTTCGCCTTCAACATCTTCAGCGATGATCAACAGTTTTCTGCCCTGTTGAACGATTTGCTCAAGTACTGGTAGGATTTCCTGAATGCTGGAGATTTTTTTGTCCGTAATCAGGATATAAGGATTGGCGATAACAGCTTCCATTTTTTCAGCATCCGTTACCATATAGGCGGATAAATATCCTCTGTCAAACTGCATGCCTTCAACAACTTCCAGGGTTGTTCCCATGGATTTGGACTCTTCAACGGTAATAACGCCGTCTTTGCCGACTTTTTCCATAGCTTCTGCAATAAGATTTCCGATTTCTTCATCTCCTGCGGAGATAGAGGCAACCTGGGCAATATTCTCTTTGCCCTCAACAGCTTTTGAAATGGACTTTATTTCAGCTACAGCCACTTCTACAGCGCCTTGAATTCCTTTTTTCAGAATCATAGGGTTAGCTCCGGCGGCTACGTTTCTATGACCTTCTTTGATGATAATCTGGGCCAGAAGGGTAGCGGTGGTTGTTCCGTCTCCAGCTACATCATTAGTTTTTGTGGCAACTTCTTTTACCAGCTGAGCGCCCATATTTTCAAAAGCATCTTCAAGCTCAATTTCTCTGGCTATAGTTACACCGTCATTGGTGATCATAGGTGATCCAAATTTCTTTTCCAGTAGTACATTTCTGCCTTTAGGTCCTAAAGTAATCTTAACGGTATCAGCCAGCTTATTGACACCAGCTTCTAATCTTCTTCTGGCTTCTTCTCCAAATATAATTTCTTTTGCCATTTTATAATCCTCCTATTTTCTTTATTTTACCTTTTGCCTGCTGCTTTATTTGACAACTGCAAGAATGTCTCTTTGTGAAACGATTGTGTACTCTTCGCCATCATATTTGATTTCGGTTCCTGCATATTTTGAAAATATGACTGTGTCTCCTTCTTTAACTTCCATTTTAATGTCCTTGCCCTCAACAACTCCGCCTGGTCCAACTGCCATGACTTTGGCTAACTGGGGCTGTTCCTTTGCCTGGTTGGGAAGCACGATTCCGCTTTTGGTTTTTTCCTCAGCTTCGAGCCTCTTAATAACAACCTTGTCACCTAGTGGTTTAATATTCATTCTTCATTCTCCCTTCTAAAATCCTATGTAAATTATTTTAAAACATTGTTAGCACTCTATATTAATGAGTGCTAAATATAATTTAATACATGCAGGTGTCCTTGTCAATATTTTTTTGCTTATTTTTGAAAAAACCGTTACTTAAAAAGCGACTCCAAAGCGATATAAATCCATGGAATAAAAATGGCCGGGATCATGTTTGCCACCTTAATTTGCTTGATTTCGAGAAAGTTAAAGCCCAACGCGGCAATGAGCAGGCTACCCACAGCTGACATTTCTCTAATGATGTCTGGGGTCAGCCAGTCTTTGACAAAAGACGCGCCAAGAGTGATCGCTCCTTCATATAAAAATACGGGAATGGCGGAAAAAGCTACTCCGATGCCCATGGTTGAAGCAAATATAATGGAGGTTATGCCGTCTAGGGTTGATTTGGCGAAAAGCATCTCATGATTTCCGGCAAGGCCGCTATTCAGAGAGCCCACGATGGCCATGGACCCTGTGCAAAAGAGGAGGCTGGCCAGGATGAAACCCTTGGCGAACTTACCTTCTTCGAAGCCCATTTTTTTCTCCGCGTATTTGCCAAAGGAATTCATGCCCTTGTCTATGTTAATGAATTCGCCGACAATACTTCCTACTACCAAACTGATAATCAAAAGAATGACTCTTTCATTGTCCAGAGCGCCTTTGATTCCAATATAAAAGATGGCAAGACCAATGGCTTTCTTGATGATTTCGTCATATCTTTCCGGAATACCTTTTATAATAAAGGTGCCGACTAAGCCGCCAAGAATAATTGCGATAGCGTTGACAACTGGTCCTAACATTATTCTTCCTCTCTTTCAAGTTCAAACTTTTTTTATATTGCTCAAGTTTCTACATCTCTTCCATTTCTTTTTTCTTGTCTATTTTTATTGTCTTGCCCATTTTTATTGTCTTGCCTATTTTTATTGTCTTGTCTATTTTTATTGTCTTGCCCATTTCGATTCTTGCATAATAAAACAGGTATTGTTGGGCGAAGCCGCTTAGATCGCCGAATTGATTAAGGGCAAAAGTAGCCATTGCTGCGGTAGCCGTTTCAGAATGACCATATAGACGGTTCATAACGCGCTTCATCCAGACATCGATGGGAAAGCTGTCATAATAGCCCATGGCAAAAAGCAACACACAGTGTGCGACCTTTGGTCCGACTCCGCAAAGACTTAAAAGGTATTCCTCTGCCTCAGTCCTTGGCCGGAGCTTCACATTATATAAAATTCTTCCCTGATCCTGATTTACCTGTTCTGCCGTTTTTAAAATGTAGCTCTCTCTATAGCCCAGCCGGCAGATTTCGATTTTCTCTTTGCTGCCCTCTATAATTTCGATTGGCGATGGAAAAGTGTAATAGATTTTCCCTCTATACGGCGCTATCGGCTTTCCAAAATTCTGGCAAAGGCTCTCAATACATTTTTTAATTCTAGGTATATTGGCATTCTGGGATATGATGAAAGAAACCAAAGTTTCCCATTCATCCTGCTTGAGCAGCCTGATTCCTTCCCCAAATGAAATGACCCGCTCCATGACCGGGTCATCAGATGCCAAGGCTTTTTTGATTCTACCATAATCCCGGTTAAAGTCAAAGTAATCCATCCAAATATCCAGAAAATCCCGATGGGTGCAGTTGTCGATAAAAAGAATCCCATCCTCCTGCCGTATGTTGATGACTCTTGAAAAGGCGGTTCCCGTATAGCTGCCGTCCTGTTCCTTATTCCACCTGAAGCATTGGCCGCATTCAAGGGTCTGCTTCAAATCAAAGTCTGGCAGACCCTTGATCCAAATCGTCTTTTTTTCGTCGTCCCATTGATAGTCGAGGCGATTTGTATCCGTCATTTCAATCCCTTTACTTCTATGTTCACAGAAATGACGTTGAATGCGGTCATCAGGGCAACCATGTCCGCTATGTTCTTTTGAAATGCTTTAGCCACTTCGATAACTTTGCAGCCATAGTCAAAAATCGCCACCACCTGAATGGTGATGCCGCCATCTGAGTTGATTACCATTACTCGGGAGACAGCGGCTAATCCCTCAGTCTGAGTCGCGATGCAGTTAATAATGTCGGTTATGACTTTATCTGAAATAATGAAATTCCCCAAGTAACTGAAAGTTGGTCTCACGACGGACTTTTCCAGAGCGGTATGCTTGCCGCCCCATCCCTTGAATATACTCAAAGGGTCCAGCAAATATCCGGAAAAGTGTTTTTTCAGTTGTATAGCCGGCACTGGAATAACATGCTTTCCCAGCTCTTTGCGCTGCTTAATCGCAGCCTCAATTTCCTCGCCGGTAGCTACATCTTCAATATTAATAATTCCCGTGATTTCCGGCAGTTTAAGCCTTTCTGTAATTTTTCGGATCATGCCAACGGAAGTTCCAAGAATCAATATGGAGTCCGGTTTTTGGCTTCTGATTTCACCGATCACAGCGTCTCTCTGGGCTTCTTCAGTGAATAAGGCCGTTTTGATGGCACCGACCTTAGTCGCCTGCCTCTTGGCAGACTTCCCCGCAAGGATAGAGCTGCCCGAAATCAAAAGACCATCATCAATAATGTAGTCTATGTTCTTATCCTTGGAAACGTTCATCGCCTGATAACTTTTCCCTGTTCCGCTTTTGCCGACTAACCCGTATATTTGCATTTTCATTCCCTCTTAGCTCTGCTTTTCAATAGTCAAACCCTATGATTGGCATAAATACTGATTGTTATATGTTGCTGGTTCTGATATAATGGCACTACTTTTATAAGTTACTTAAATAAAGGAGGTAAGGATTATGGCATATGTAATTGAAGATACTTGCATCAACTGTGGCGCTTGTGAACCTGAGTGTCCGGTAGAAGCGATTTCTGAAGGTGATGGAAAATATGTGATTGATGGCGAAAAATGCATCGATTGCGGCGCTTGTGCAAATGTATGTCCCGTCGACGCACCAGTCGAAGCGTAGACTCGAGATATAATCAAGGAGTCAAATTCTGCAGATTTTACAAATCGAAGAAATGAATAACCGTTTCGCAGGAAACGGTTATTTTTTTATTCTATCATGCAGGTTTCTTCTATTTCTTATGAAGCATATGATAAGTCAGAGAATGTAGGCTATCGCTAAGATGTGCGTTCTCAAGGGCGATATCTTCTCTGACCGCAATGTCCATGGGGGCAAAATTCCATATGCCGCTGACATTTCCCTCTGAAAGCTTGTCCGCAACCTCCTGGGCGCTATCCTTGTTGGTACAGATGATGCCAATATCCACATTGTTCGCCTTAAGAAATTCTGATATGAGATTATAGTCCATAACTTCGATGTCGTTGATGACAAGGCCAATAAGTCTTGGATTGATATCGAACATAGCGCAGACTTTAAAACCTTCTTTATAATAATGGGTATAATTTGCAATGGCCTGTCCAAGATTTCCAGACCCGACGATTATCATTTTATACTCTTGATTAAGGCCCAGGATGATGCCAATCTGATTATAGAGCTCCTTGATGTTATATCCATAGCCCTGTTGTCCAAAGCCCCCAAAATTGTTGAGATCCTGTCTGATTTGGGATGCTGTATAGCCCATCTGAATGCTGAGTTCACTAGATGAAATCCTGTCAACGTTTTTCTTGAGCAAATCTTCCAAGTAGCGCCTGTATCTTGGCAGTCTCTTGATTACAGCACTGGATATTTTTTCATGATCCTTCATATGCTATCCCTTTTCCTCATTCAATTTTTCATTGTGAACTTTTTGTTTATTGTAACATTAATTTTATAGAAGTACAATAAAAATAATGTTAGAATGTAACGTATAAGCAAGTTCAGAGCTCTTTTGCCTTCATAGTAATAAAAAGGATATACTGAAATATGATCACACTCTCAGCGAATAATTTAGCCAAATCCTTCGGCGTCGACAATTTATTCTCCGGAATATCTTTTCACGTCAACAAGGGCGACCGCATAGGTCTGATCGGCGTGAACGGGGCAGGCAAGACCACCCTTCTTAATATTTTAGCAGGAGAAATCTCCCACGATTCAGGAGATTTCTTTTTGGCCGCCAACACTAAAGTCGGATATCTGAAGCAAAGCGACACCTTGAACTCGGATAAAACCGTCTACGAAGAGATGCTGGCCATCTTTTCTGATGTCATCGGCATTGAGGCAGACCTTAGCCGCCTATCTATTGAGATTTCTGAGCTTTCATCTGTCGGTCAGGATGTCGAAAAGCTTCTCCACGACTATGACGATTTGATGGAAGCCTATAAAGCCCAGAATGGTTATGGCTACAAGAGTGAAATCAACGGCATATTAAACAGCCTAGCCTTCCCTCCGGAATTCTTCCATAAGACCATTTCCATTTTGAGCGGGGGGGAAAAGACCAGGTTAGCCTTGGCTGCATTGCTCTTAAAGAAGCCTGACCTTCTGCTTCTTGACGAACCCACCAACCATCTTGATATCGATACCTTAAAATGGCTGGAGCAATACTTAAAAAGTTACGCCGGCACCATCGTGCTCATTTCCCATGATCGGTACTTTTTAGATCAGACCGTGACCCGAATTTTTGAAATTGAAAACGGCAAGCTATACGCCTATGAGGGAAACTACACCACCTTCGCCCAAAAGAAGAAAGAGCGAGAGATCGCGGAGCTCCGCCAATATGACAAACAGCAAAAGGAGATTTCGCGTCAGGAAGAAATCATCCGCCGCTTCAAGCAGCACGGTACAGAGAAATTGGCCAAACGCGCACAATCCAGAGAAAAACGCCTTGACCGTATCGATGTCCTTGGAAAGCCCAGCCTCAGTCATGGTAAAATCAAATTCAATTTTAAAGAAGGTCCTCAAAGCGGAAGAGATGCCCTTCAGGTCTTCTCCATATCCCAGACCTTTGGAAAAGGTGAAAGAAGCAGGCTTCTGTTTAAAAATGTTTTTCTGGACATTAAGCGGGGAGAAAGAATTTGCCTTGTTGGCCCAAACGGCATCGGAAAAACCACTTTGCTCAAGATCATACTCTCTGAGCTCGAACCCACCACCGGTTATATCAAGGTCGGTCACAACATCGCTTTTGGCTATTATGATCAGAACCAGGAGCTGCTTGATGATACTAATACTGTGCTGAATGAAATGCATTCCGAGTATAGACTTTATACCGAGACTGAGCTGCGCAGTCTTCTTGGCAGATTTCTGTTTCGAAATGATGATGTTTTTAAACCCGTGGGGGCCCTCAGCGGCGGAGAAAAAGCCCGACTTTCCTTGTTGAAATTAATGATCTCCGGCTCCAACTTTTTAGTCATGGACGAGCCGACCAATCATTTGGATATTGCTTCTAAAGAGATTTTTGAAGACGCCCTCATAGATTTTCCCGGCACATTGCTTCTAGTTTCCCACGACAGATATTTTTTAAACAAGGTCCCTACACGAATCATCGAACTTTCAGAAGCAGGCATCACAAACTATATGGGCAGCTATGACTACTATACGGAGAAAAAATTTGACGACAGCTTCCCCAAAGGATATTTAGGCGAACTGTCGAAAAGCAAATCCGGCAGCAGCCAGGAAAAAGGCACTGGCAAACGCGAAAACAGCGGACAACCCGGCAACCGCCGAGAAGCCAGCGGTGCAAGCAGTGCAAGCCATGGGGTTGCGCCTATCCCTCCTCTGTCCGAAAAAGAAGCACGTATGGAAGAGCGGCGCCTGGAAAAGGCGGCAGCAACTGAGGCCAAAAAAAAGGAGAAGGCGCTAAGCAACCTGGAAGCTTCTATTATGGACCTGGAAACGCGCATAAATGAGATTCATGACGAGCTGTGCAAAGAAGAAGTTTTTACCGACCACCGGCTTTCCCTAAGTTTAACTGAAGAATTAACTGAAAAGAAAGCCGAGTTAGATACCATCTACCACGCTTGGGTGGAAGCCCATTAGCCAATTTATTTTTGCAAACCTGGGATTCCGTCTCTTAAACTTTAAACTTTCTTTAATAAAGCCTGCAGTTTCTCACACAATCCAATAATTTCAACGGTTCTAAAGGTCGAAATGTTTTTTAAAAAAACAAAAATAGCTATTGCGCAATTTTAAAGTCTCACTTATAATATGTTTTGATGTGATGAACATTAAATATAACATATATTCAATTCATTGAAGTATGGGAGGTACAGCATGGTATTTGATAAAGTAAAAGAGATAATCATTGAACAACTTGGTGTTGAGGATTCAGCGGTCAGCAACGAAACATCCCTGATGAAGGATCTTGAAGCAGATTCCCTTGATGCCGTAGAAATTATTATGGCTATTGAAGATGAGTTTGGAATAGAAATTCCTGATGAGGATGCCGAAAAATTTCACAATGTCGGAGATATTGTCCGCTACGTTGAAGAAAAAACAAACTAGCCCAACAAAAACGACATGAGGCTGCTAAACAGTCACGCACAAGCCGCTTAAAACCCAAAAGTTTTAAGCGGCTCTTTGTTATTTTGATATGTTATAGTTTCAAATTTGGATAGGCATCAAGCGACATATCGTCGACAAACCCCGCTTGATATCGGTAATGGGCAGCGCAGCCAATCATGGCCGCATTATCTGTGCACAGAATCGGCGGCGGGTAATAAAGCTTAAGGTCTGCCTTTTCGCAGGCTTCTTCAAATAGGCGCCTTAATAAAGAATTGGCGGCGACACCGCCGGCAAGCACAATTTTATCTCTTTTCATTTCCTGCGCGGCTTTGATCGCCTTGTTTACAATCACTTCCACCACCGCCAACTGAAAGCTGGCAGCCACATCCGCTCTTTGGATTGGCTCCCCTAAAAGCTTTTGCGTATTGAGATAGTTTAAAACCCCTGTTTTTATTCCGCTGAAGCTAAAATCATAACTGTCCTTCTCAAGGTAGACCCTTTTAAAAGCAATCGCCTGAGGGTTTCCGGACTTTGCCAGCTCGTCTATTTTGGGGCCACCGGGGTAGCCCAGTCCCAAAACTCTGGCTACTTTGTCAAAAGCTTCTCCCGCCGCATCATCTCTGGTTCTGCCAAGGACCTGATAGGTGTTGTATCCCGTGACATCCACAATATTGGTGTGGCCTCCGGATACGACAACTGCCAGAAATGGTGGCTCCAGCTCCTTGTGGGCGATATAATTTGCACAGATATGTCCCATAATATGATGAACGCCAATCAAAGGTTTTCGTGAAGCGTAAGCAATGGCCTTCGCCGTAGCAAGGCCGATAAGAAGGGCGCCAACAAGGCCTGGTCCGCTTGTCACGCCGATTAAGTCCACATCCTTTAATTTGATCTTGGCTTCACCTAAGGCCTCTTCAAGAACCAAATTGATGTTATCCAAATGATGCCTTGACGCGATTTCAGGAACCACGCCGCCATATGCCTTATGAATCTCTATCTGAGAGGAAATAATATTTGAAAGAACCTCCCGATCGCCGGAAAGTACGGCTATGGAGGTCTCATCACAACTGGTTTCAATTGCCAGGGTCAGGAATTTGTTCTCGCTCATCATTTCTTCTTCTATTCTTTCCACATAATAATAGCATCCTCGCCATCATCCTCATAATAATTTGTGCGAAGGCCCGCCTCGCTAAAACCGAATTTACGGTAGGTATGGAGAGCCGCTTCATTTGACACCCGCACCTCTAAAGTATATCTTTTCATGCCGACCACATCTGAGCAGGCAATAATCTCAGAAATCAGCTTGCTCCCAAGCCCTCTGTCTCTAAAATCCGGATGAACCGCTACATTGGTGATATGCCCCTCATCCAAAATGTGCCAGATGCCCATATAGCCAACTATGCTCCCGTCCTCTGCTTCCGCAACCAGATAATAAGCCAGCGGATTAAGATGAGCTTCGTATTCAAAGGATTCTTCAGACCAGGGTGTGGTGAAGCAAACACGATCCAGCTTTGCCACATTAGCAGAGTCAGATACGGTCATTTTTCTGATTTCAATTTCCCTATTGGCAAATTTCATGTCGTCCATCCTGTGTCTTCTATAGGCAAATTAAGTTCCTGCTTATTCCAGTTGCAAATGATCCTGTTTATTATAGAAGTAAATTAAGTTGTTTTTGCTTTTTCTTCAAGCTTTTGCTCTGCCTCTGCTTTACGCATGTATTCCGGGCCAATCTGATAAAAATCTACTTCCGCACCCTTATTATATAAGTCAAATCCCAATTTTGCAACATTTATGGCTCTTTGGCTCTCTTCTCCAAGAAATTGAAGTTCCCTTCCTTTTCTGGCCTCTTCTAAAAGCGTCCTGAACTCAGCTTCCATATACGGCCCTGGTTTTAGGATTTCAAAACAGCTTCTTCCTTCATTAGAATTTTCCCATCGATAAGCGGCTCCATAGACTTGACCACGGCGGGCGTCAATCATAGGGCAAAGAACGCCATCATACTCTTCATGGCTGTATGCCATAGCGTGAAGCGTCGGTACCGAGATCACCCTGATCTCTAAAAATTGTGCTAATGCCTTGGCTGTTGCAATGCCAATCCTTATGCCTGTAAAAGAACCAGGGCCCTTCGACACGGCAATAAGATCGATATCGCTTAATTGCAATTGACATCGCATCAGCAGGGTATCGATCATTGGTATGAGGTTCTGAAGATGACTCAGCTTCTCAGTGCTGGTTTCTTCATAAATGTTGCCAAGCTTGTCCCTAATGGCCACAGAAGCCAGTTTGGAAGTCGTTTCAATTGCCAGCATAATCATAGATTCTAGAACCCTCCTCTTTCCCGTAATCAAGCTTGATCACGATTTTATCCTCGGGTAGAATGTCCATAATCTGGTCTGCCCATTCTATGACGCACACGCCTTGTCCGTAAAGGTAATCATCAAAACCTATTTCAAACATCTCAGAAGAATCTAAAATGCGGTAGACGTCAAAATGATAGAGTGGGAGTCTGCCTTCCAGATATTCCTGAACCAGGGTGAATGTGGGGCTCGTTACGGTCTCTTCAACGCCCAAACCTTTGGCTATTGCCTTAGTCAATGTTGTTTTACCTGTACCAAGATCGCCAACAAGACAAACAACATCGCCAGGCTTCAATTTTGAAGCCAATGCGATGCCGAATTTTTCAGTTTCGTATTCATTTTGAATCAGTTGCTTGTTCATTTCACTACCTGATTGACCATTTTCGAGGTTCGCGTCTGATCTGATGTTCATGCTCTATTTCAAAGCATTTGCGGCGTTCTACCTATGTAGTATAGGGGAAATGCGCTTATAAATCAATAGGGTTAAAATGCTAATCAGTACACCCTTAAAGATATTGAAAGGTATGATGCCATAAATGACAAGAGTTTTCATGTCCGTGATCCAGGGGTTCACCGCCGCTGACATGTCGATAATGGCCTGTATGGGCATGATCTTGCCGTAGAATGGCAGCAGAACCGTATAGTTGAAGATGGCGGCCACAATCACCATCGTGACTATGCCGACGCAAAGGCCAACGATGGCTGATTTTTTGGATTTATGTCTTTGATAAATCAGCCCAGTCGGTATCACTAGGGCGCTGCCTACAATAAAGTTGGCCAGTTCGCCAACGCCGCCTGTAGGGTTAAGTCCAAGGACAAAGTGGATCACGTTTTTGACGAATTCAATGGCTACGCCAGCGGCAGGTCCAAGGGCAAAGGCGCCAAGTATCGCCGGGATATCGCTGAGTTCGAATTTAAGAAATGGCGGAATAAATGGCAGGAAAGGAATTAAAAATTCCAAAGCCTGAAGCACGACAGCTATTATGGTCAATAATGCGGCCTTTGCCAGTAGTTTTGTCTTAAGAGACACATTGTCTCTAGACCCAATTTTGTTTGTGTTCATTTGTTTACCTCCAAAGTTTACGTTTGTGTTTACGCTTGTTCATCTTCGGATAACCACGCTTTGAATTAAAAACTCCCGGATAAAAACACTCCGGGAGTTAATTGCATACAAAAACTGTAAGATTACCTTCTCCCATCCAGACTATAACTGTCGGTTTCTGAATTTCACAGAATCAACACTTGCGTGCTCGCGGACTTTGACCGCCGGTAGGGATTCACACCCTGCCCCGAAGACTACATATTAAATTAATTTCGATCCGATTATAACATAGGCTCATATCCCTTGGCAAGGCTGAAAATGGCTTCCGCGTAAATTTTCGTCGCCTTCATCATGGACTCAATATCGATGTATTCATTTTTTTGATGTGCCACTTCATCTTGACCCGGGAAAGTTGCGCCATACGCCACTGCATTTTTCATGGATCTGGCATAAGTTCCGCCGCCGATAACCAGAGGCTCGCTTTGATGATCACCGGAGTGTTTTCTGTAGATATCCATAAGCGTTGTGACGATTTCACTGTCTTTTGGCAGGTAAATCGGCGCTTTATGGTCGAGTTTGATAATACCCAGGTTATAATGATTTATGGCAGGCATCATGGCGTCAAAGACCTGCTCATCAGTAAGCGTAATCGGATATCGGATATTAATTGTCAGCCTGGCAGCCTCAGGATCCAGATTCACAAGCCCTACATTCAGGACGAGTTTGCCTGACGCCTCATCTTCGAGGCCGCAGCCAAGGGCATCTCCAGAAAGGTCAAACCCGATTTTAGAATTATAGAATTCGATGAATTCGCTCATATCCTCATTGGAAAGCTGTATCTCACCTAAAAATGCCATCATGATGGAAATAGCGTTAAGCCCTTCGGATGGATGGGCGCCGTGGGCGGATATCCCTTCCGTATTGATTTCAAGGCTTCGGCCTCTGCCTTTACAGCTGATTTTATATCCAGTCTTTTTTGTAAATTTAGTTAAGGCCTCTCTGATTGCATCGTAGTTTTCAGCCGTAATCACGGCTCTTGCATAATCAGCAACCATATTTGGCGCCTGCCCGCCTACAAGGCTTCGCAGTGACACTCCTGGCTTGAGTGATTTGTTGATTTTCTTAACAAGTTCAAAAATAAGAATACCCATTTCCCCATGGATCACCGGAAAGTCCGCATCAGGCGTAAACCCAAAGGCTGGAGTCTCTTCATGCTCCATATAATACTTCATGCCTGTCCAGTTGATTTCTTCGTCAAGGCCAATAATGAGCCTGACTCTTTTTTCCGTCAGAATGCCAGCGTCCTTGAGGGCTTTAATGGCATAAAACGCGGCAACCATAGGGCCTTTATTGTCGATGGCACCTCTACCATAGAGCTTCCCGTCCGCCACTTCTCCGCCAAAAGGAGGATAGTCCCAGTTAGAACCTTCTGGCACCACATCCAAATGCCCAAGAATGGCCATTATTTCTGACTCCGGCTGTCCACTGAATTCGATGTGCCCGCCATAATTGTCAATATTCGCAGTTTTAAAGCCTTCTTCCTTCCCCCGGTCAAGCAAATACAAAAACGCCTTATGGACATCCTGTCCGAAAGGAAAATCACCAGTAGCAGGGCCCACTACGCTTCTAATTGCGATAAGCTCCTGCAGCATTTTAATCA
>JANYJS010000024.1 GCA_025361765.1 Bacillota bacterium | reverse complement strand
TCACGTGATCCCTAAGGTAGTATCCAATACACTAGCCATTGAACTTAAAGATAGCGAGGGGAAATCTGTTGCCTTTGATAACTCAAGCAGCAATGCCGAAGGCACTGTGTCCGATCCCAGATTTAGCATGTGTCAATTTGGCTTTGATTCCAATGCAGGCATCAACTATCTTGTTATGATCTCCGGTGAACAAAAATGGCCCTTCGCCTTGACGAAGGATGGCATCTTTTATAGAAATGGTATTGGCAAACTCGTAGCCTTAAACAATACGCCCCACATTGGTTTTGAAAACAATCAAAGCTTCGGCAGTTACCGCGGCTATATCTGGTCTCGCTCCCTGCCGATTCTCAAAGATACCTTGCTCATTGGAAAAGGCGCAGATACTTTCTGCATATACTTTCCACAAGACGACTATGCAGGCAGATATTCCGTCGGTTGGACGCCAAACATCATCGTAGACAAGGCCCATAATATGTATCTGGCCACCGCCCTTAATACCGGCTTGATCTCGCTTCTGGCGCTGCTCAGCCTATTTGGACTATACCTGGTCCAGAGTTTCCCACTATACCGAAAACTCAGCTACGCAGGCGACTACCTGGCCTTCTGCGGCGCAGGGATTTTCATCGGCATCAGCGGCTTTCTCGTCTCCGCCATTTTTAATGACAGCAGCGTTTCGGTCATGCCACTCTTTTATGGACTTCTGGGCACCGGACTTGCAATAAACAGGCTGCTTAAAGAGAAGTATATCTTATAGTGTAGCCTCGACGCTAACCTTTCAATGCTTTATTGACCTAAAATAATTTTTCGTCAACATGAAAGCGCCCTTAATAAAAGGGGCGCTTTTGACGTTTCTATCACTTAAATATTAATTACTACCGTTCGATCCCAACCGCTTCCTTAGCAATCACAACAACCTCGGCGCAGCCAGGTTCATCTCCCGTAACAGAATAAAGGCGAATCCAGTCCCCTCGATCAATATCACCAAGATTGGCTGCTTCATAGCTGTCAACGACGGCTCCTATTTTAATGCCGTCTTTATAGACGTCGCGTGTGACCGCTACATAGAAGCTGGCATCCTTTATAATAGTTTTAGCAACCGAAATGCCACCTAAGGTTACTGTAACGGAGGTGTCATTAATTGAGTTCACTTTAACCCACTGCGTAACACCGAGGTTATCATATCCCACGGGAAGACCGATTGCAGCAAAGCTCGTTGTCGAATCGCCTATATTTTTAACAATCCCCCCGCTCATTTGAAGACCAAACAAATCTCCGCCGTTCAACTTCTCTTGATCCGGAGCGCTCACCGCAAACTTGCCGTTGGTATTGACGTAGACCGTGCTGGCCCCAATGAGAAATTCTATCTGATCAACCACATCGCCTTTTGAATCAAGCACCTTGGCTGTGTCAAGAAGCATGCCGTAAGCTCTTCCACTAAAATTAGCAAGTCGTCCAGCTGAATCCACAGTCCCTGTATCTGTTGGCGGCTTATTTTGCACAGCATTGGCAGCTATAATCTGATCGAGAACATTGTAGTCCATGATTGCAGCAAATCCCCTGCTTACCGATGCGCTGCCAACATTAGAGATGCCTTTAAAAACTCCTAATTGAGTGGCTTTAGCCATAAAATTGTCTGGCCAAACGCCGCTCAAATCTGAGTTCTTGTAGCCCATGGCTAAAACCAGCATCGTCGCCAGTTCGCTATAGGTCACCGCCTGATACGGCCTAAAGTATCCGTCAGGATATCCTTTAACAACGCCTTTTACCACAGCATAGTCAACATACTCGCTAGCCCATCCATAGCCCAGCATGTCCGTAAAGCCGCTATCAGTTTGGCCCTTTAGATCTAGAGCGGTAGGATTTATGCTCTTAACAATGATTGCACAGGCCTCAGCTCTGGTGATTGTGCCATCAGGTCTGTAAGTCCCATCTGGATATCCTGAGATCACGCCCTTTAATATAAGCTCCGTTACGGCGTCTTCATAAGCCGTTCCCTTGATGTCCGAGACTGATGCACCCAGCGCAAAGGTCACTGACACACAAGATACCATAAGCGATAACGCTAAAATTAATGATAATCCTTTTCTCATACAATCTTCCTCCTTATTTTGGCAGTTAAGTTTTGCCAACCAAGTAAGATTATAATATCCCTATTAAGAAAATACAAATCAAAATTTCGACTTAATAATACATAACGAAAACACAGGACAGATAAATCTGTCCTGTGAAAAGTTGTTCGCTTTATTTTGATTTTTCAGGATCTATCCCAATTAGTTGTCATAGAGCCTGCTTTAATGTCTATTTTACAAGCACGATATCATAAACACCATCAAGTGTTTCAGTTGTATCAAACATGTAAGACGTTTTAGTTGATTTCATATCTCGT
>JANYJS010000017.1 GCA_025361765.1 Bacillota bacterium | reverse complement strand
GTTTCCCTTGTAGAGAGATATATCGCATAGTTCAAATGGAATTGGCGGAAGTTTATTTAGGTCATACGGCTTCCTCTCAGGATTGATTACTGCCTGCCCATCCTTTATATATGCTATTCCATCAATCTGACCGTAAGGCTCATTTTTCTTTAGGGCTGTTACCAATTCGATAAAGGTCTCCTCTCCCTCGCCTCTGACAATAATATCAACGTATTCTGATTTCAGAGTTGTTTCAATTTCAAGTGATGGATGTACTCCTCCCCATACTATGGGACATTTCGAATGCTCCCGGACCAATTTGGCAATATTTATCCCATTTAAAATCATAGGCCCCGTAAGGCAGGTAATTCCTACGCAAAGCGTATTCTCTTTAAAGCAGGAGAGCAGTCTTTCCTTCCAGTTGTTTTCAACAGTCTGGTCTATTATAGCAACAGAAAACCCTGCCTGGACAAGAGGAGCCGCAATATAAAGCAGTCCAGCCGGAGGTCTGGATTCCCTGAATCCGGCATCCAACGGACCATACGCTGGCCGGACAAGGATGACTTCCATGGGTTTTTGATTCATCATCGTCTTATTGCCTTACCTTGAATACTTCGATCCACTCGCCTAGGGCAATCAACTTCCAGTAAATTGAGCCAAATGGAATCCGCCCTTCAGAAGCATCATTGTTGAAACTCCTTATAATCTTTCCTGGATCACCAAGCAAATCGCCAATACTTTCACAGGCTCGTCTTATTTTACGCTCTATATCTGTTCTTCTTTCAATTATCCAGAATTGCTCCGGCGTGACAAATCCCATCTTATCAGTCCTTTTTAATATTTTTTCAGGAAGAATCTTGTCCATCGATGCCCTTAGTAAACGTTTTGTAATCCCATTATGTATCTTATACGAAGAAGGATTTGAAATCGCGAATTCCACCAATCTATAGTCTAAAAATGGCAATCTAGTCTCAACCCCATGAGCCATTGAGCTTCTGTCCTCGAAATGCAAAAGCATTTGAAGATCTGAATTAGTCATCTGCTCCAGGGACATTTCCTTGACAGATTTCTTGAAGAAGTGGACATAGCTCCTATCCCCTTTCCATTTAAGAAGTGATTCAGTATTGTCATTTAAGGATCTGAGACCATAATAAAGTTGTTCAGGTATTGCGAATTTTGCTAAAAACCTTAAAAGCCCGCTTCTATTACCACATGCATTACTTTTGTATCCACGATACTCCCTCAGGAATTCCATGAATTTAGCTTTTGACAGAAGTTCCGATAAATATGCGTCGAAATACATCGTGTATCCAGCCATAATCTCATCCCCACCCTGTCCATCCAGCATGACTTTATAACCCTTTTCCTCCGACTTCTCAAACACTTTCCACTGTGAACATATGCTTGTAGTCGTAAACGGCTCATCCTGATGCCACAGCACTTTGGAAAGGTTTTCAAATAAATCCTCATATGATGGGAATATTTTCTCTGAATATATTTCCTTCCCCCTGAGAACTTCATCTATGTATTCCTGCTCATCATACTTCTGAATATTGCAACAGGCCGATACTGTGAACTGGGAATATGGCTTTTCTAAACGATTGAAATTCTGGTTGACCACACATACTATAGAAGAGCTGTCGAGCCCCCCTGAAAGACAGGAGCCTATTTTTACATCTGCCCTCATCCTAATGTTTACCGAATCAATAAATAAATTTCTAAAAGTGTCCTTGGCTTCATCAAATGTTGAGTTTAAATCCTTTATATTTGACGAAAGATCATACCATCTTGAGGTTGTTTGTGCGTTGTCTTTCAAATGCCATGACCATGAACAGCCACCCCTCAACTGCCTTACTCCATTGAAAAATGTCTCATCACTGTGATCTTTGATACCGCAGATGAGAAACTCATAAACTCGTCTTTGGTTCATTGAAGAAGACCATTGAGGAAAAATTGTAAACTGCTTGATTTCTGAAGCTATTGCAAAGAACTCTCCAGAAACGTTCCAGATATACAGAGGTTTAACTCCATATCTGTCTCGTGCGGCAAATACTTTCAGGTGTATTGTATCAAAAATTACAAACGCCCACATTCCATTGAAATGGTTCAGGCAACCTTCTCCCCATTCGTCGTAGGCTGCAAGAATTACCTCAGTATCTGTGTTAGAAACAAAACTATGCCCTTTTTGGACAAGTTCAGCTCGGATCTCTATGTAATTGTATATTTCTCCGTTGTATGTGATCCAATATCTGCCGTTCTTATATGACATAGGCTGATGTCCGCGTGGAGAAAGATCTATGATGGACAAACGCCTATGGCATATAAGAACGGCAGATATTGGATCACATACAACGGAGAAATATACAATTACATAGAGATCCGAGCTGAACTTGTCCAAAAAGGG
>JANYJS010000136.1 GCA_025361765.1 Bacillota bacterium | reverse complement strand
ACCACCAACGATGGCATTCTTGAATTCATAGCCTTCTCCTGGTGCTCTCGGCTTGATTCTGATCTTAACGTGACCGTACTGACCTTTACCGCCGGACTGCTTGACATATTTGTGATCCACGTTTGATTCCGCTGAAATCGTTTCTTTGTAGGATACCTGCGGTTTGCCCACATTGGCTTCTACCTTGAATTCTCTCAGCAGTCTGTCAACGATGATCTCCAGATGAAGCTCACCCATACCTGCGATGATGGTCTGTCCCGTTTCTTCATTGGTATAAGTCTTAAAAGTCGGATCTTCTTCAGAAAGCTTGGCAAGCGCCATGCCCATCTTTTCTTGACCGGCTTTAGTTTTTGGTTCAATGGCGATTTCAATGACAGGATCCGGGAAATCCATAGATTCCAGTATAATCGGATGCTTTTCGTCACAGAGCGTATCGCCAGTAGTCGTATCCTTGAGGCCTACTGCCGCAGCAATGTCTCCTGAATAGACTTCTTCGATGTCTTCTCTTCTATTAGCATGCATCTGAAGAATTCTGCCGATTCTTTCCTTTTTGCCCTTTGTCGAGTTCGTTACGTGAGAACCTGACTTGAGGCTTCCGGAATAAACGCGGAAGAAAACCAGCTTTCCAACAAAAGGGTCCACCATGATTTTGAATGCCAGGGCGGAAAAAGGTCCTTTGTCATCGGGCAGTCTTTCTGCTTCTTCATCTGTGTCAGGAATAATCCCTCTAATCGCTGGAATATCCAGTGGTGAAGGCAGATAATCCACAACCGCATCAAGTAAAGGCTGAACGCCCTTGTTTTTGTAGGATGATCCACAAATTACTGGGATCAGTTTGCCAGACAAAGTCATTTTTCTGATGGCCGTCTTGATTTCCGCTATGGAAATCTCCTGACCTTCAAGATATTTGGTCAGCATTTCTTCATCAGCATCGGCAACAGCTTCAATAAGCGTGTGTCTCCACTCTTCTGCGAGTTCTCTAAGTTCACTTGGAATTTCAATGACTTCCACCACTTTTCCCAAATCATCTTTGTGAATCTCAGCTCTCATTTCGACAAGGTCAATAATGCCAACAAAGGTCTCTTCTTTTCCGATAGGAAGCTGAATGGGTACTGCGTTAGCTTTCAATCTGTCCCTGATCATATCGACAACATGAAAAAAGTCCGCGCCCATGATATCCATCTTGTTGATGAAGGCCATTCTGGGTACGCCATATTTTTCTGCCTGTCTCCAGACGGTTTCAGATTGAGGCTCTACGCCACCTTTTGCACAAAGCACAGCGACTGCGCCGTCCAGTACGCGAAGTGACCGTTCAACTTCTACTGTAAAGTCAACATGTCCCGGTGTATCTATGATATTGATCCTCGTGTCCTTCCATTGAGCCGTGGTCGCAGCTGAGGTAATAGTAATACCTCTTTCTTGCTCTTGTTCCATCCAGTCCATGGTTGCTGCGCCTTCATGAACTTCTCCAAGTTTGTGGGTTTTTCCGGTGTAAAACAGTATTCTTTCGGTGGTCGTTGTTTTACCTGCGTCTATATGTGCCATTATACCTATATTTCTCGTTTTTTCTAATGGAAATTGTCTAGGCATACTAACTCCTCCTCTCTCCAACAGTTCAGGACAATACTCACGATTTGTCCTACCTTGTTTTTACTACCATTTGTAATGGGCAAATGCTTTGTTTGCTTCTGCCATCTTATGTGTGTCTTCTCTTTTCTTAACAGTTGCGCCGGTATTGTTGGCTGCATCCATCAGTTCCTTTGCAAGGCGTTCAAACATGTACTTTTCTCCTCTTGCGCGGGTATATTTTGTCAGCCATCTTAATCCCAAAGTCTGTCTTCTGTCAGATCTGACTTCGATTGGAACCTGATAATTGGCTCCTCCGACACGTCTCGCCTTGACTTCGACTACTGGCATAATATTGTTGATGGCTTTTTCGAAGATTTCAATCGGCTCCTGGCCGGTGACCTTCTTAATCATGTCAAATGAATCATAAACGATAGCCTGTGCTGTTCCTTTTTTGCCGTCAAGCATAATGTTGTTGATGAGTTTTGCAACAACTATGTTTCCGTACACCGGATCAGGCAGTACTTCTCTTTTTGGTACATTTCCTTTTCTAGGCACTTCTCTTCCCTCCTTATAAACTTAACCGTTTATCGGTACTCGGCAGTGTTTTGCCGTGGTGCTTTGATATATATTTATATCAAACCTCTCCAGCAGTAGAAATCTAAAAATCGAAGATTTGTGATTTCCTTGCATAAGTTCGTCCTCAATTTGTTTCACACATTGGTCGAGCTAGTAGAGAGGGCACTTATATCCCGATTTATTTTTTCTTTGGTCGTTTTGCTCCATATTTAGAGCGCGACTGGCTTCTTTTGGCTACGCCGGCTGTGTCAAGTGTTCCTCTTACGATATGATATCTCACACCTGGAAGGTCTTTGACTCTTCCGCCTCTGATCAACACAACACTATGTTCCTGAAGATTGTGTCCAATTCCTGGAATATAGGCTGTAACTTCGATCCCGTTGGTAAGTCTTACTCTGGCAACTTTTCTGAGGGCTGAGTTAGGTTTTTTAGGAGTTACTGTTTTAACGGCAGTACATACGCCTCTTTTTTGAGGTGCATTGATGTCTGAGGATTTTCTTCTAAGTGAGTTCCAACCTTTAAGTAAAGCTGGCGCCGTTGATTTGACCACTTCTCTTTTTCTTCCATCTCTAACCAACTGATTAATTGTAGGCATTCTTTTTCCTCCTTTTTCAAAATTTATATCTAAAACCTTAGGGTTTTAAACCTGTTTTAAAATACCGGCAGAAGCAGCGCCAACAGAAATCTGGCACTTCTTGCCAAGCTTTTTCATGGATTCAACATATGTGATTTTGACATTTTTGGCCAAAGCCAATTCTTCAATTTCTCTAGTCACATAAGCATCCGCATCTTCTGCTAAAAGAACCTCTGATAAACTGTCCTCGTTCAATAGCTTAAGGGTTTGTTTTGTACCAACCACGATGGTTGCAGTGGAAGTAGTCTCAGTCATGGCAAAATACCTCCAAGAATTCCTAAGGCACAGCGAATCTTAGTATATCATCCGACAAATAGTGATGTCAATCAGATCGTCTAGATCGCTGCGTGCTTATTACTTCTGAAATTACTCTTCTAAAAGCTCCAAACTAGAGGCTGTAGCATCAAATTCAGAGGCTTGCGCTATTTTTTTCATGCCGGCTAATTCCAAAATGTCTTCGTTTTCATTGTCATAGTCTGCCTTGGTCTTAAAAGATTCCATCATTTTGGCGTTCTTGCCATAATCGACTTCAATGTCTCTGTATCTTCTCATACCTGTTCCCGCAGGAATCAGCTTGCCAATGATGACGTTTTCTTTGAGTCCAAGTAGCTTGTCATTTTTGCCTTTAATGGCGGCATCCGTCAGGACTCTAGTGGTTTCCTGGAAAGATGCGGCTGACAAGAACGAATTGGTTGCCAGCGAAGCTTTTGTTATTCCCAGAAGAGTTTTCTTGCCTTTAGATGGCTCAATTCCCTCAGAAATAGCCTTGTCGTTTGCATCGTCATATTCCTGTTTGCTATAAAGGCCGCCTGGTAGAAGCATTGTGTCGCCTGCCTCTTCTACTTTATATTTGGAGATCATCTGACTGACTATGACTTCAATGTGCTTGTCGTTGATATCAACACCCTGCTGTTTGTAAACTCTTTGAACTTCCTTCAAGAGGTACTGATACACGCCGGACACGCCGTTTAGTCTAAGAATGTCATGAGGATTCAGTGGGCCTTGAGTAAGCTGGTTTCCAGCTGCGACGAAGTCTCCTTCATTAACAAGGATTCTAGCTGCATAAGGAATGATATAAACTCTGTCCTGCCCGTCGTCTGTTCCTCTGATGGTTATATAGGTTTTGTTGTCTTTTCTCTGTTCTTTTAATACAACGGTCCCATCCTGCTCGCAGATTTCTGCGAGACCCTTTGGTTTTCTAGCCTCGAAAAGTTCTTCTACTCTAGGAAGACCATGGGTAATGTCGCTTCCTGCAACGCCGCCGGTATGGAATGTACGCATGGTCAGCTGAGTTCCTGGCTCTCCAATGGACTGAGCGGCGGTAATTCCTACTGCTTCGCCAATGTTAACCGGCTCTCCTGTCGCCAGGTTTCTGCCATAACATTTTGCACAGATGCCGTATTTGGTTTTGCAGTTCATGACGGATCTGATTTTGACAGCATCAATCCCAGCTTTGTCAATGGCATCAGCATGAGCTTCCATAATCTCAAAACCAGCTTTAACAATCAGTTTGCCCTTTTGATCCAAAATGTCTTCCATGGCAGTTCTGCCAATAATACGCATTTTGAGAGGCTCTATGATTTCCTTGCCATCTGCAAAGGCTTTAACTTCAATACCTTCGCTTGCTTCGCAGTCTATCTCCCTGACAATGACATTATGACTGATATCGACAAGCCTTCTAGTCAGGTAACCGGAGTCCGCAGTTCTTAGGGCTGTATCAGCAAGTCCTTTTCTGGCGCCATTCGTTGAGATAAAGTATTCCAAAACCGAGAGTCCTTCACGGAAGTTGGAGGTAATGGGTATTTCTATGGTATGTCCTGAGGCGTTGGCCATAAGTCCACGCATACCACCGATCTGTTTGATCTGATTCTTGCTTCCTCTGGCGCCTGAATGAGCCATGACATAAAGGTTGTTCAGTATTCCAAGAGAGTTCATCAGGGCATCGGCCACTTCATCTGTAGCTTTTGTCCAGATCTCTATAACTTTTTCGTATCTTTCCGTATCGGACATGAGTCCTCTTCTATAAGCTGACTGATATTTTTCGACCTTCTCATTGGCGAGTCTCAGAATTTCATCTTTTGCTTCAGGAATTTCCATATCGGAAATACTGATGGTGATGGCCCCAATGGTTGAATAGTGGAAACCCATTTCCTTGATCGCATCAAGAAGATTAGCCGTCACTGTATTGCCATGGGTTCTGAAACATCTGTCAACAATATTGCCCAGTTTTTTCTTATCACACAGAAAGTCGATTTCAAGGGAATAAAGGTCTGTGCTTCTGTCCACATAGCCTAAGTTTTGCGGAATTTTTTCATTAAATATGAATCTTCCAACAGTGGATTCCACAATTTTGCCCTTATCTTCTGCATTTAATTTTCTTCTCACTTTTACTTTAGCGTGAAGTCCAACGGCGCCAGTTCTATAGGCCATCAGAAGTTCATCGAAATCAACAAATATTTTGCCGTCTCCAAGCTCTTTTGCCCCATTGTCTCTGATTCCGGGATGCGTCAGATAATAACTACCAAGTACCATATCCTGCGTAGGTGTGGTAATTGGAGAACCATCCTTTGGTGCAAGGATATTATTGACGGAGAGCATCAGGAATCTGGCTTCAGCCTGAGCTTCCACTGAAAGCGGTACATGTACAGCCATCTGGTCTCCATCGAAGTCCGCATTATATGCAGTACAAACTAGGGGATGCAGTTTGATGGCCTTGCCTTCTACGAGTACAGGTTCAAAGGCCTGGATTCCCAATCTATGAAGGGTCGGGGCACGGTTTAACAGAACTGGATGTTCCTTGATAATCTCATCCAGAACGTCCCATACCTCGGTTCTTACTTTTTCTACCATTCTTTTGGCACTCTTGATATTGTGAGCCGAGCCATTCTCCACAAGTTTTTTCATAATGAAAGGCTTGAAAAGTTCTAGGGCCATTTTCTTTGGCAGACCGCACTGATAAAACTTCAGTTCAGGTCCGACAACGATAACGGAACGTCCAGAATAGTCGACACGTTTTCCCAGCAGATTCTGTCTGAATCTGCCTTGTTTGCCTTTAAGCATATCTGATAGGGATTTTAATGGACGGCTTCCCGGTCCTGTAACCGGCCTTCCTCTTCTCCCGTTGTCAATCAGAGCATCTACGGCTTCCTGCAGCATTCTCTTTTCATTTCTCACGATAATGTCCGGAGCAGCAAGGTCTAAAAGCCTCTTCAATCTGTTGTTTCTATTGATGACTCTTCTATATAAATCGTTAAGGTCAGAAGTGGCGAACCTGCCGCCATCCAGCTGAACCATTGGTCTTAAGTCAGGAGGAATAACAGGAATCACTTCAAGCACCATCCACTCAGGTTTATTGCCTGAAATACGGAGCGCTTCAATGACTTCCAGTCTTCTCACAATACGGATTTTTTTCTGTCCGGCGCTTTCTTTGAGCTTCTTTCGCATGTCATCAGACATGGCAACCAGGTCAATCTGAGCAAGCAAATCTCTGATCGCTTCAGCACCCATAGCCGCTTTAAAGCTGTTGCCAAATTTATCCTTAGCTTCTCTATATTGCTGCTCGGTCAGGATTTCTTTATAAGCAAATCCAGTGCTGCCGGGATCAAGAACGATATAGGCAGCGAAATAAAGAACCTTCTCCAGATTTCTCGGTGAGATGTCCAAAATAAGCCCCATTCTGCTTGGGATACCCTTGAAATACCAAATATGAGAAACTGGAGCCGCAAGTTCTATGTGGCCCATTCTCTCTCTTCTGACTTTAGCTTTGGTGACTTCAACGCCGCATCTGTCGCAGACAATGCCTTTATATCTAATTCTCTTATATTTTCCGCAATGACATTCCCAGTCCTTGGTTGGCCCGAAAATTTTCTCGCAAAACAAACCTTCTTTTTCTGGTTTTAAGGTTCTATAGTTTATTGTCTCCGGTTTTTTTACCTCACCTTTAGACCAGCTTCTGATTTTTTCTGTTGATGCCAGACTAATTTGAAGGGACTCAAAATTATTTAATTCGTACAAGAGGGTCACTTCCTTCCTGTTCAACTTCAAAGGGTTCTGCTCCTAGTATATCCAGATCTTCAAGTTCATCCAAAAGATCTTCGTCAGAAATATCATCGTCAACGATCAATTCTTCATCAAGCGGTTCAATAATTGCCATCTCATCTAGGTTCACCGGATTCTGAGGATCCTTAATGCCTTCAAGTTCAACTGTTTCCTTGATCTCAATCTCTTCGTTCTTCTCTGTCAAAACCTTGACATCAAGGCAGAGACTCTGCATTTCCTTGATTAATACCTTAAAGGATTCAGGAATTCCAGGTTCTGGTATATTTTCTCCTTTGACGATCGCTTCGTAGGTTTTGACCCTGCCCACCACGTCATCGGATTTGACTGTTAAAATTTCCTGCAGTGTATAAGCAGCGCCATAGGCTTCAAGGGCCCAGACTTCCATCTCCCCAAACCTTTGTCCGCCGAACTGGGCTTTTCCGCCAAGTGGCTGCTGGGTAACCAGAGAATAAGGTCCTGTGCTTCGCGCATGAATCTTATCATCGACGAGATGATGCAATTTCAGCATGTACATATAGCCTACAGTGACTGGATTATCGAAAGCTTCTCCCGTTCTGCCATCATGAAGAATCAGTTTTCCACTCTTAGGATAGCCGCACTCATCAAGAAGTTTTATAATATCGCCTTCCCTGGCGCCATCAAATACTGGCGTGGATATATACCAGCCCTTATATTTGGCCGCTAGGCCAAGATGGGCTTCAAGTACCTGTCCAACGTTCATACGGGAAGGTACGCCTAGTGGGTTAAGCACGATCTGAAGCGGAGTTCCGTCTTCCATGAAAGGCATATCTTCTTCGGGAAGTATTCTTGAAATAACACCCTTGTTGCCATGACGTCCGGCCATTTTGTCGCCGACGCTGATTTTTCTCTTGGTGGCGATATAGCACCTGACCAGTTTATTGACTCCCGGTGGCAGTTCATCGCCATTTTCTCTTGAGAAAATCTTAACATCAACAACTATTCCGGTCTCTCCATGGGGAACACGAAGGGAAGTATCTCTGACTTCTCTGGCTTTCTCACCAAATATGGCGCGAAGCAGTCTTTCTTCAGCGGTTAGCTCGGTTTCTCCCTTTGGCGTAACCTTGCCGACCAAGATATCCGATGCATTGACTTCTGCACCGATTCTGACAATGCCTTCTTCGTCAAGATCTTTGAGCGCATCTTCTCCTACATTAGGAATGTCTCTGGTGATTTCTTCTGGGCCGAGCTTTGTATCTCTGGCCTCAGATTCATATTCTTCAATATGGATGGATGTCAAAGCATCTTCCATAATCAGTCTTTCATTTAAGAGTATGGCATCTTCGAAATTATAACCTTCCCAGGTCATAAATCCAACTAGTAAGTTCCTGCCGATAGCCAGTTCTCCCATGTCTGTAGATGGGCCATCTGCAATGACTTCGCCTGCTTCAACATGCTCATTCTTGCTGACAATTGGCTTTTGATTAATACAAGTTCCCTGATTCGATCTTTTGAACTTTAATAGCTTATACTCATCTACGATGCCGCCCTCGTCTCTTCTTACTTTGATTTTCTGGGCATCAACGAATTCAACGGTTCCGCTGAACTTTGACAGCACAACAACTCCGGAATCCCTTGCTGCTTTTGACTCCATACCTGTTCCGATAATCGGCGCATCAGAAATCAAAAGAGGCACAGCCTGACGCTGCATGTTTGACCCCATCAGTGCTCTGTTGGCGTCGTCGTTTTCGAGGAAGGGAATCATAGCTGTCGCTACTGATACAACCTGCTTCGGAGAAACGTCCATGTAATCCACTTCTTCTCTTAACGCCAGGTCGATTTCTCCGCCCTGTCTTCTTGCTGCTACGCGCAGGTTTACAAATCTGCCGTTTTCATCAAGAGGTTCGTTGGCCTGAGCGATGACAAGCTGTTCTTCTTCATCTGCTGACAGATATTGAATCACTTCAGTCACGACGTTTTTCTTCTTATCCACTTTACGATAAGGGGTTTCTATAAAACCATATTCATTTATTTTGCCATAGGTGGTCAAAGACCCAATCAACCCGATATTCGGACCTTCAGGAGTCTCTATAGGACACATTCTGCCGTAATGAGAGTGATGAACGTCACGGACTTCAAATCCGGCTCTCTCTCTCGAAAGGCCTCCAGGTCCCAATGCAGAAAGTCTTCTCTTATGAGTAAGTTCTGCCAGTGGGTTGGTTTGGTCCATAAACTGGGACAACTGACTGCTACCAAAGAATTCTTTGATGGCGGCGGTTACTGGCCTGATGTTCATCAAGGACTGTGGCGTTGTGACTTCAATATCCTGTATGGTCATTCTTTCTTTAACGACTCTTTCCATGCGGGCCAGTCCGATTCTGAATTGATTCTGAAGGAGCTCGCCTACAGATCTCAGTCTTCTGTTGCCAAGATGGTCAATATCGTCAGTAAAGCCTATGCCGCTGCCTAAATTCAGGATATACGAAACTGAGGCAATAATATCGTCAATGATGATATGCTTCGGTGACAATTTGGACTTATTCATAGCAAGGGCTTCTTTGATTTCGCCTGGTGTCTGGTTGCTTTTCAGAATTTCCATTAAAACCGGGTAATGGACTTTATCCGGCAATTTAATGTCATCGATTTTAAAATCAATGAAATTCTTGATGTTGACAAAGTTGTTTCCTATGATTTTAACGACCTTTTCATCGTCGTCGTCATTATTTTTGCTATAGACGTAAACATGAGAAACTCCACAGTTTTCTATCTGGTAGGCCATTTCTCTGGAAATTTTATTATGGGTATGGGCCCCATCTTTTTCAACGAGAACCTCTCCCGTGTTGGGATCGATGATATCTTCGGCAGCGATGCAGTCAATCAGGCGATTGGCTAAGCCGAGTTTTTTATTATATTTATACCGGCCTACTTTTGCCAGATCATATCTTTTAGCGTCAAAAAACAAAGAATCAAGTAGAGATCTTGCGCTTTCTACTGTTGGTGGCTCTCCTGGCCTCAGTTTTTTATAAATTTCCTTGAGGCCATCTTCATAGTTATTGGTTGGATCCTTTTCAAGGGTCTTTCTCAGCCTCTCATCAAGCTCTCCGTTATAGCCGAAGATTTCGACGATTTCCTGGTTGGTTCCATAACCAAGGGCACGCAGCAGAGTGGTAACCGGCTGTTTTCTTGTGCGGTCAACTCTGACGGAAATGATCTCGTTGGAATCTGTCTCATACTCTAACCAGGCTCCTCTATTTGGAATAATCTGGGTAGAGAACAATTTTTTGTTTGATTTATCTACAGTGACATTATAATAAGGTCCCGGTGATCTGACGAGCTGCGTTACAACAACTCTTTCTGCGCCATTATAAATAAAGGTTCCCTTTTCGGTCATCAATGGGAAATCTCCCATGAATACTTCCTGTTCCTTTACTTCTCCGGTTTCTTTGTTGACCAGTCTGACGCGTACCTTAAGTGGTGCCGCGAAGGTCACATCACGTTCCTTGCATTCTTCTTCATCATATTTGGGATTATCTTTAATAGAATAATCAATAAACTCAAGCACTAAATTCCCCGCATAATCTTTTATGGGGGAAATGTCTTCGAATACTTCTCTTAGACCTTCTTCAATGAACCAATTATAGGAATCTTTTTGAATTTGGATGAGGTTTGGCATTACCGCTACTTCTTCAATTTTTGAGTAGCTCATTCTGGTTCTTTTACCTATTTTTACAGGTTGTGGCATAATCATCACTCCTTGCATCGAAAACAATATACTTTGCGTGGCAATGTAATATAATATCACAAGTGTGTCAACCAGTCAATTAAAAGATATGATATTTATATGCCTTTTATTAATTTATTTTGTTAAGTCTTTATCAAAGTAAAAGGGGATGGTTTGAATTTGCCTGCAGCAAACCTCGCCTATCCCCCATGAACACAATTGTGAAAACTATTTAAGTTCTACAGTTGCGCCAACTTCAGTCAATTTAGCTTTAACTTCTTCTGCTTCAGCTTTTGAAACGCCTTCTTTAACATTGCCAGGAGCATTGTCAACTAAGTCTTTAGCTTCTTTTAAGCCAAGGCCTGTCAATTCTCTAACAACTTTAATAACCTTGATTTTTTCAGCGCCGCAGCTTACAAGAACAACATTGAATTCTGTCTGCTCTTCAACTTCAACTACCGCTGCACCGGAACCTGCTGCCGCTACTGGAGCTGCTGCAGATACGCCGAATTCTTCTTCACAAGCTTTCACAAGTTCGCTTACTTCTAAAACCGTCATAGCCTTTATGGCTTCAATTATTTGATCTTTTGTCATTTTATTATCCTCCGTTTTTATTATTTTAAAATTAAACTTCTTATTTCAGGTTTGACTAAATAGTCAATGGACGATTATTGTTCTGCCTTCTGCTCTGCTATTGCCTGAAGTGTACGGGCGAATTTTGAAACTGGGGACAGAATACTTCCCATGAACTTAGAGATGAGTTCGTCTCTTGATGGAAGCATGGCAATGGCTTTTACGCCCTCTGCATCAAACATGGTTCCCTGAATGATTCCTGCTTTGAATTCCATCTTTTTGAAATCTTTCATGATTCCACTAAGAATCTTCGCTGGCGCTATGGCGTCGTCATAGCTGAATGCAAAAGCACTAGGTCCGCTTAAAACATTTTCCAATTCAGCGAATTTTGTGTCTTTGATCGCTCTGCTGACCATCTTGTTCTTATAAACAGTATAATCGACATTGGCGTCACGCAGTCTTTTTCTCATGGCATCAGCTTGTTCAACGCTGATGCCCATATAGTCAATGACGACTGCAGATTCGGCTCTTTCAAGCTTTTCCTTAATTTCATCAATAACGCTTTGTTTTTTCTTTAAATTCTCTACTGACATCTTTTCTTGCACCTCCTTGTGATAAATATCATTTTGTTTTCGGCTGGCTTTTTAGATAAAAAGCCTTTTCCACCGATAGACAGAAAAGGCTAATAAAATTTCTTTTATATAGGACCTCGGCAGGGAATTAAGCTTTCGCACCTGCTGTCTACGGTTAGTATTCAATTAAGTTCTCGATCGTTTAGCCTGATATTTTAATCGGGTTGATCTTAACTCCTGGGCCCATTGAGCTAGCGATAGTAACGCTTTTCAAATACTGGCCTTTTGCTGCTGATGGTTTGGCTTTAATGACCGCTTCCAAAAGTGCTTTGAAGTTGTCCGTTAATTTTTCAGGTCCAAAGGATGCTTTTCCGATGGCAGTATGGATAATGTTGGTTTTATCAAGTCTGTATTCAACTTTACCGGCTTTGATTTCTTCAAGCGCTCTGGTAACGTCCATTGTTACAGTTCCTGATTTTGGGTTTGGCATTAGGCCTTTAGGTCCGAGGATTTTCCCAAGTTTTCCTACAACGCCCATCATATCAGGGGTTGCTACCACTACATCAAAGTCAAACCAGTTTTCGGTCTGAATTTTGGTTGCCATATCTTCAGCACCAACAAATTCAGCGCCAGCTGCTTCAGCTTCTTTGGCTTTTTCGCCTTTTGCGAAAACCAGTACGCGTTTTGTTTTACCGGTTCCATGAGGCAGAACGATGGCTCCTCTGACTTGCTGGTCTGCATGTCTTGAGTCTACGCCGAGTTTGATATGCACTTCTACCGATTCGTCGAACTTAGCTTTTGCTGTCTGTAAAACCAGACCGAAGGCGTCGTTGACGTCGAAAAGCAAGCGCTTATCGAATAATTTTAATGAGTCCTTGTAGTTTTTTCCTCTTTTAGGCATTTTCTTTACCTCCTTGTGGTACTAGCGGTTATGAAAACCTCCCACTAAATTAATCCTTGACGATGATCCCCATACTTCTAGCTGTGCCTTTAATCATATCAGCAGCAGTGTCGATATTGGCCGCATTGAGATCCGGCATCTTTGCTTTAGCGATTTCTCTGACCTGGTCCATGGATACTGTAGCTACTTTCTTCTTATTAGGTTCTCCGGAACCACTTTTAATGTTGGCAGCTTTTTTGAGCAGGACGGCCGCAGGCGGAGTCTTTGTAATGAATGTGAATGATCTGTCAGCGTATACTGTGATGACTACCGGAATAATCATGCCTGGCTGATCTGATGTTTTAGCGTTGAACTGTTTGCAAAAGTCCATGATGTTCACGCCTTTTTGTCCAAGAGCAGGGCCTACTGGTGGAGCTGGGGTTGCATTACCTGCATTGATTTGCAGTTTAATGAAAGCTGTTATCTTCTTTGCCATTTATTTGTCACCTCCTTTATGTTTCTGTTATAATTTGTCAACCTGTCCGAATTCTAATTCAACAGGAGTTTCTCTACCAAACATGGATATTTTTACTTTTAATATCTGTTTATCCAAATGCACTTCTTCAACAGTACCCATAAAGCTTTCGAATGGTCCGCTGATGACCTTGACGCTGTCGCCAGGCTCAACATCAAGCTTGACGTATACCTTCTCTATGCCCATTCTCCTAACCTCTTCATTGGTGAGAGGAACAGGTTCTGAACCATGCCCTACAAATCCTGTCACGCCTTGGGTATTTCTGACTAGGTACCAGGATTCGTTGGTGATGATCATTTTCACAATTACATAACCTGGGAACATTTTTCTTGTTTTTATTTTTCTCTGGCCATCCTTGATCTCAACCCGATCTTCAGTTGGCACGACAATACTGAGAACCAGGTCCTGCATTCCTCTGTTCTCAACAATCTTCTCAATATTTACTTTGACTTTGTTCTCATGACCTGAATAGGTGTGTACCACATACCATTTTGGAATTTTTGAAGGATCCATTTCTACGAAAATACTAGCTTCCTTTGGTTTTTCAGAAGGAACTGTTTCCGTATCTTCTTCTGCTTCTTCCTCTTCAGCACTTTCAGAATCCACTTCAGGAGAAATAACCTCTAAATCCTCAGCAGATTCGAAAGGTTCATCATCCATCTCTTCTTCGGAGTCAAGGTCAAAGTCCTCTTCCAGATCTTCAGGTTCTTCAATCTTTTTTGTTTTAGCCATTACTTGAGCAGAAGCAGCTACCTGCTTCCCCCTCCTTTGCTTTTAGAAACTAATATTCAATATGTATTTTAGGGCGCCTAGGAAAAGTGAATCTACAATCCATATCCCAAAACTGAAAGCAAAACAAGTCAGAATAACTACGCCAGTATAAGAACCCAGTTCTTTTCTGGTTGGCCATACCACTTTTTTCGTTTCGGTTTTGATGCCTCTAAAATATTCCTTAACATCAATTTTTCTTCTTGGTGCAGCGTTTAATGCTGGTTTCTTATCCGTTGACTTCTTATCCATAATCTTCTTGTCCATGCTGTGCACTCCCTTATTTGGTTTCTTTGTGAAGTGTGTGTTTTTTGCAGAATCTGCAGTATTTATTAAACTCCAAACGGTCAGGATCGTTTTTCTTGTTCTTTGTCGTGTTGTAATTTCTCTGCTTACATTCCGTGCATGCAAGCGTAACCTTAACTCTCATTTTTTACACCTCCCAGGTTGGTTTTTTCAGTGTCTTTTATCTTTAAATGACATACTTAACACGATTTTATCATGTCAGCCATTATAAAGTCGCTCAATAAAATTACCATAATTAAAATTGTCTGTCAAGGATTTTTTAAATATGAGGCCTATCTTTGGAGGTCGTTAGCTCGCCCAATTTGTTAAGCAAATTGCCGGCGAACTTGTGCAAGAGAGTCACAAATCTTGATTTGCCGATTTCTACTGCCGCTCACGTATCTTTCATACTACATTATTATAGGCTCATAGTCTATACATATCTAAATTTATTTGCTATCCTTATAGTGAAACCTCCTTATAGTGAATCAGTTTGAAAAGCGGCCTGCGTATAATTAACTTCAATTATTTTTATAAATTTACACTATTTGCGCTGCACAATGCGCATTTAATCTTGAAATTCGAGGTGAACAATGAAAATCCTTAAATACTTTGCCCTTATCTCCCTATTAAGCTTATTTCTCGGGCTTACTACCGCTTGCTCTGCACCAGCAGGGGACCCAGGCGCGCCGAAGGCGGCTAACCCCACTCCAATTATAAGTACCCTGAGCACCGAAGGTGCCATTAAGATTCAAATAGACGTGACAGGCTACGGCCTTATTGATGCAGAGCTCTATCCTAAGGTCGCTCCCGAAACCGTCGCAAGCTTTACGAAGCTGATCTCCAAGGGATTTTATGATGGCCTTACTTTTCATCGGATCATGAATGACTTTATGATTCAGGGCGGCGACCCTCTCGGAAATGGTTATGGCAACTCTGGGACCAACATCACAGGCGAATTCGCCAATAACAATTTCCCCAATGGTCTCTCCCATACAAGAGGCGTTCTCTCGATGGCAAGGGGCGGAGCTGATATGAATAGCGCGAGTTCCCAATTCTTTATTGTTCAGCAGGATGCTACCTTCCTTGATGGCGACTATGCCGCCTTCGGCCTGGTGACCAATGGGATGGACATCGTTGACAGCATTACAGCCAATGTGCCGGTTGAGGATGACAACGGAACTGTGCTCCCGGCCAATCAGCCAGTTATTAAATCAATTGTAATACTAAAATAACCCGTTTCTAATTCACAGGGACATTTTGCGTGATCATTTATCAGCTGCGTTCATTTTCACCCGGAATCAGCTGATTATATCTTCGCACTCAGTAGTCAGTCTATTTTTCAGTTACGAGCCTGATCAAGGTTTTCTCAAAAGCCTGGTTCTGGCTCTTTTCTCTTTTTGCCGGTCCTTTCGTTCTTCCGCCGGCGCTGCGTATTTTTTTATTCATATGTCTGCCCATCAGCAGCCCATCTATATTGGCCTCACTAAAAATCATGCCATTTTGATCCATGGCTTTCGAACCTCGAGATAAGGCCATGGCAGCGACGCCGTAATCCTGAGTTACAATAATATCCTCTCGGCCAGCCAGGTTTACAAGGGCGAAATCCGCAGCGTCCGATCCCTTCGAAACCGTAATTACCTCACTGTACCCATCGCAATATTCATGGCTCGTATCAATGATCATAATCACCGGCAGTTCATATTCTTTAGCAATCGTAACGATTATATCCTTAACCGGGCAGGCATCCGCATCAACCAATATTCTCAAATTAAAGTCTCCTAAATCTTCTATCTTTAGCCGGCCGCCTGCCTTTTAATGTGCATCTATCTTATATCTTACAGCAGGCCGTCTGCCTTCTTTACTATTCTGTTTGATCCTTCATTAACTCTTCCAAATCAAACCAGTCTTTGACTTCAATAGCCGCAAAAGGCTTTTTGATGTGAATCGCCTTTTGAGGGCAAG
>JANYJS010000110.1 GCA_025361765.1 Bacillota bacterium | reverse complement strand
TTGAAATTGACATAGAGACAATCAAAACCAAGATTAATAGCTTTGTCTTAAGAATAATTTTCATTCCAATCCCGCCTTTTTTATTTCCCTTTTCGGCCCATCGCTTAATTTCGTTCCACAATATGGGCATAAAATCCAGTCACTTTCGCATTTTTTATTGCAGTTACTGCATTTCCTATGTTTTGACTTCACTATCCATAAAGGCAACATTGCGCAGAATGACAGGAGTAACAAAGCCCCCGCTATCAAAAGCCAGTATCTTAATTGGCTTATGGCATTGGCATAGAAAAAGTAGTTGTTATACTGATGCTCTGAGTCATAGAGAGAATATAAGTTAAGCCCTTTAGAAGCGATATAATCATAATTCATGATGATATTTGCTTCAGGGGAAATAATAAATGACGTTCCATCATTATTCTTAATTATTTTATCGGCATTGGGATCAAAAGTATTTTGAGTGTTGGGAAAAAGCATGGATGAAAAAGGATTTCTGGAGCTGATTTCTTTCAGATTGCTGGCGTTGAGAAAAATATCAAGTTGCGCAGAATATTTTACATTATTTTTGCTGTCAATCAAATAAGCAATATTGCTGCCATATCCGTTCGCAGCCAAAGGATCAACTAGAACTGAAAATTTATTTTTTTCCGACAGATATCCGTCATTGATATTATAGAGAATCTTCCCGTTATTATCAGTAATGATTATATTGCTGTATCCGTCAAAAAGCTTCGAATAATCCTCGTTCAATGTTTGAAGCGCTTTTTCGTCAAATCCTTTAAATTCAATTTGATTTTTGATCTGATTGAATTTTTCGGAAATAGATTGCTGAACATTATCCGGCTGTATGCTCATTACTTGTGAGACTATGAGAATAGTTATTCCTATAATTATTATAGCTAAAAATTGCAAATTCAGAATTTTTTTCACGTTTTTCTTTTCCCAAAACAGATGATTCATCTTAAACCTACCTTACTTATATTAAAAAATATGTGCGCAATATTTTAATATGGCTACAGTTGATTATCGTTTTATAGAATGCAATTCAGTCATACCAACATCAGAATAACGAAGCCACAAAAGGATAAGAGTGTATAATACACGACAGTCTGGCTGAAAAAACGTCTTTCCTCTTCGTCATTTTTTACCAACACAGGGATCAGATATGAGGGCGGCAGTATCAGAAAAGCATAGAATGCAACATCAAACAATGGATCGATGGGCCCTAACAGAAGCCTGATCAGCATGAGTATTACCGTTCCCACAGAAAGAACCAGCGCAAATCTTGATAGAATATGCATCACCATTTTTTTTGTATTTGCCTTCTCAAGAACAAGAGAATACCCTACAATTATTAGTATTAAGGGCACTGCCATGTTTGAAAGAGATTTCATGGCACTTAACAGCGCCTCGCCCCAGAAAAGCGATTCGACTACACTATAAAAACCGGTAAAATTGATAATGAGTCCACCAAATATGCCAATAATCGCCGGCGTTTTTAAGAAGTTTTTTACAGTATCAAGCAAATTAAATGTGCCGCTGTTTTTATACTGAATATAAGGAATACAAACAAACCAGGCAAAAAATTCATGGCCAAGGCCAATAAGCATAAGTAAAGGCAGGTTGTCAACGCCCCAGAGAGCTGTGAATAGAGCGATCCCAATCATACCAAACTCAAATCCGGCCATGAACCATGGCGTGAAAATCGAGCCAAAATAATTCGGCATTCGACGCCTTAGCAAAATTCCGGCACTATATAGTATGCCGCACATCACGAATACTAAAATAACAACGACAATATAACTTGGTTCAAGGGTCGTTTGGGCGAAAGAAAGAAATAAAATAAAGGGCAATGCAACGTAGACAACGATAGTCTTAAGACCAGTCATAACCTCAAGTGATAACATACTCTTCTTCCTAAGTACCCATCCAATTAACATCATTAAAAGGACCGGTATCAGTTTTCCCAGCAGAATAATCATAGTTTTCCTTTCTTCCTGTGCTCAAAAGGTTTTAAAACAAATCCACAGTTATTATATCATGATTGCATTAATCAAGCGTCATTAATGTGGGAAAAAGTTCAGACAATGCTACCGAGAAATTTATTGCGGCCATGATTAAGATATTAACAAAATGCCCGGTTTGTGAAGGTAATTTAAAAGCAGTCAAATTGAAATGCGAAACTTGCGGGACCGTAATCGAAAACATTTTTGACTTTCCAAAGCTTTTAAAGCTAAGCAAGGAACAATTGGAATTTGTAACCGTTTTCCTTAAAAGTTGGGGAAATATCAAAGATGTTGAAAGAGAATTGGGGATTTTTTATCCGACGGTAAGGTTGAAATTAGATCAAATTGTCGAAGCATTGAACGATGACATCCCTTCGAAAGTCAAAACATCAAGAGAAGAAATTTTAAATAGAATTGAAAGTGGCGAGATTAGCCCGGAAGAAGCTGTTATGCTTTTAAATAATCTTAAATAGGCCACTATAGAGAGGAGTACTAAAATGAATGAAGAAATCCTAAGGATAATGAAAATGCTCGAGGAAGGCAAGATAACGGCCGAGCAGGCGACAGCCCTTGCAACCGCTGTCAAGGATCGAATACCAGGTCAGAAAATGCTTCAAGTCAGAGTTCTTTCGGAAATAGGCGATAAGTCAAAGTCAATTTGCCTTTGAATTTTGTAAAAGGCATTCTTAAGGTTACTGGAAAAATACCCATGATGAATAAAGAACATTTAGAGGGTGTCAATATTGAAGAATTGATGGATTCAATCATAATTGCTCTCGATAACGACCTGACAGGGAGGATTGTCGACGTCGAGAGCTCCAACGGCGATCTTGTCATCATCGAGCGTTTTGAAAAGCCTGGGCGTGAACACCATGTTGGTGAAATGACAAAGCGGCAGATGGAACTCTACACTATCATGGGCGTAGATATTCCCTCATAGGTATAATTGCACGGGAATTCAGGTTATTTATCAATCTGTTTGTCAGGAAATCCGCTGCCAAACTTTTGATGATCAATCATGCCTTTTCGGACATAAATCAGCAGGCTTACGTTCATTTAATAATTGAACGCTTTGATTATAGTGAACTGAGGCACGTTCTGCATCAGATCAAAAATTATCGCGGTTTAGTATTTGTTGACATTGAAGCGGCCGACGGTACAATTGTAAAAATTTTGAACACATAGCTCTGCACAAGCTTTTAATTTGAACACATAGCTCTGCACAATCTTTAAATTGGAAGGATAAGCTTACGATTCCAGGTGAGCTCTCCTTCTTTGGTTCAACAATTTTTCCTTATTTGGCCTGGCATCATCCAGCAGGAACTTTGCCCATTTAACATTTAAACGGTCTATGTTTTCCTGCCAATATATTAATCGTTCATAATAACTGTTGATTTTCCTACTCACGGCTAAATCACAATTCTCAAGGCCCACATCATGAACAAAGGCTGTCAGCTCGTAAAACACCAAGCCTAAGGCATGGGTTTCAACATGGACGGTTGCACCAGCATGACCTATTGCGTGTGCGATCGCAATGCATTCCTTGTCATTGATTTCCTTTGCCGCTGCATGTGCCGCCAAAATAGCCTTTTTGGCTTCAGGCATTTTAACGTTTCCTAACGCCCAAGCTTCGCTGAATTCAAGCGCCTTTCTCAGTCTAATATCATTTGGATACTTCTTCTCAAACGTGGAAAGGGGCTCTTTAGCGCACTCAAATGACCACATCACAAGCGTCCTGTGCTTTTGCATTTCCATTAGGCCGATTAGGGCTTGAAGGCATTCACTATCCCTTGAAAAAAGTAGTTGATTCCCCTTTTTAAATTTTAATTCTATAGAAGCCCTGATTCCTACGCTCATTTTTCACCTCAATAACAAGGGGGTTTCATGTGTATGGTCATATATTCCCCTTTATACTCATATCCCAATTTTAAAGCAATTTTTTTAGACGTTAGATTTGCCGCATCCCAGCATGGCCTGATTTTTCTTTTCGAACACTCTTTAATCAATGCTGCTGCGCAAGCTGTTGCAAGTCCGCGGCCGGTATAATTTTTGTCCGTTGCGATCTGTATCTCGATTCCTCCATCATAAACAGTCTGACTGGAGGCTCCTGAAACGAGTTTGCCATTATTCAGCGCAGCAAATCCAATTCCCCTTGTCAGATAATCCTCGGAAGAAGAAAATATTTCGCAGAATTCTTTTGACCAATCTTCTCTCATCGCTTGACAATAGATATCCTCATTAAATTGGGAAAGTTCAAATTCTTTGGGTACAGCAGAAATATATCCTTCAAGTACTGTTTCATCAAAAGCATAATCCATTTGCACAATGCCGAAACGGGATACTGCAACTGGGCTGTTCCTTGGAATAGACAACAACAGTTTCTCCCAGTCAGGTTTGCTTTCCGAGAATATTCCCACTGTGCTTTCACTGGGATTCACTGCGAAAAGATTTTGGACAAGATATTCAGCTTCATCTGAGCTTGGTTCGCCACCGAAGAAGCTGTATTCTCCACTCACAATAAGTGCAGCTTTTGGTTTATCCAGGGATTTCACATAGGCATTTCCCAGGTAACCCTGCAGGCATGCTTTAACCATCGAATCCTCGATGCCCTCAAATAACGCCGTAATTTGATTCAATTGATCTTTTTTTACCAGGATCATCCACATCACTCACTTTCATCACATCACATCTCATTGTAATTATTATACAACAAATCCAGTTCGGATTTCTGGAATCTACTTGTCCTTTTTTATTGTATGCCAACTATTCTTACAATTTTCTATAATTTTTTTATTTTACCCTATATCTATTTTGTTCTTTTCCTTTTCCCTTTCAAGTTTTACATTTCCCAGGGCTTTAGGCTGCCGGATTCGCAGCCTTTACTTTTGATTCATTGATGCCCCGAATCAAGATCCATATCAAGAATATAAACTCTGAAAGTGTTTGAGGAATAAGAAGAATGGGATCCGAGTTTCAGAACCCTTCATCGCTTGAGGCAGATGAGCAAGACCAACTAAGAACCAGCATATTTTATTGCGATCCATATGCTTCTTATCAGAAGGGTGCTCTTGAAAAAAATCACGAATTCATCCGCTACATCATCCCAAAGGGAAAATCCTTTGACAGATTTGACCAAAACCACATAGCCTTAATGATTGATCATATCAACAGCGTCTCAAGAGACAGCTTGAATGGAAAATCGCCGATAGACTTAGCTGCAGTGCTTCTTCCAAAGGAAGTGCTGGAAAAACTAAGCCTTCGGCGAATTGACCCTGATGAGATACTCTTGAAACCAAGCCTACTCCAGTAAACGGTAAACCATCCGTGCATGGCAGCCGCTTCTAAAGTATGAGATACTACTCCAAAGAACTTGAAAAACTTTTAACAGTTTTTCAAGCA
>JANYJS010000072.1 GCA_025361765.1 Bacillota bacterium | reverse complement strand
AAATTGTTTTTCTTGCCAGGCATGGCAGGGGCCATGGCTTTCCACCCCATCTCATCAACTATCGGGCCAATATGATGGCATTGAAATTACTTGAGGTGGATGAGATCTATGCCACCTGCGCAGTAGGCTCTATGAGAGATCACTTTGGCTTGGGTGAAGTCGTTCTTTTAAAGGATTTTATGGATTTCACCAAAACCAGGATACAGACTTTTTTTGATGGCAGTATTGTAAAAGAGGATGGTCATAATATGCGTGATAATCGCTTCAGAGATGAGAACTGTGACATCGAATTCGACAGTGGTGGTCTTAGGCTGGAGAGTGGTGTCAAGCATGTGATCATGAGCAGCCCATATTGCCCGGTACTTGCTCAGTCTTTTAAGGATGAGGCCAAGAAAACCGGCATCGATTTGAAAGGTGAAGCCATCTATGTTTGCACCGAGGGCCCCCGTTTTGAGACTGCTTCAGAAATTGCCATGTTTAGGCAGCTGGGTGGGGATGTGGTCGGTATGACCAACGTTCCGGAATGCGTTTTGGCGAAAGAGCTAGGCATGTGCTACAGCGCAGTAGGCATTGTGACGAACTGGTGTACGGGCATAAAACCTGAGGTCATTGCGCTGCACGATATAGGGGCAGCGCTTTCTGAAAACAAAGAGCGGGTCACGACGGCTTTTATCACTATCTTAGCAAACAATCACAGACAAAAAACAACATGGGAAAACAAAGAACATCTTGCCATAAAAAGCTCTGATGGGTGTAATGTGAAAAAACCCGATGGATGTAATTGTGCGAGATCGCTGATCAGCCTTTAAATGCTGGTATATCGGAGTATTATTTCAGAACTAACAAGGAGGGAAAATATGAAATCATTACAACTGACAAAGGATTTATATTATGTGGGCATGCAGGATCCGGATTTGAGAGTGTTTGACATCATTATGCTTGCAGAATTCGGAACATCCTATAATTCTTATGTACTTAAGGGCTCAGAAAAGACGGTTTTATTCGAGACCTGCAAAGCAAAATTTTTCGATGAATATCTGGCTAAAATTCTCGAAATCACGAAGATTGAAGATATTGACTTCATCGTGATGAACCACACGGAGCCGGATCATTCCGGATCAATTGAAAAACTTCTTGAGATTAATCCGGCAATAAAAATTGTAGGCAGCTCAGCAGCCATCAATTTTATAAAAGAAATATGCAACAAAGAATTCAACAGCATGGTGGTCAAGGACAAGGATACCTTGTCTCTGGGCAACAAGACGCTGAGTTTTATCAGCGCACCCAATCTTCACTGGCCGGATACTATTTTCACCTACGTAGAAGAGGAAAAGGCGCTTTTCAGCTGCGACGCTTTTGGCGCCCATTATTCACTCCCTGAGATCACAAATGACAAAATTACAAATCAGTCGGGCTATGGCAAGGCCTTAAGATACTACTTTGATATGATCATTGGTCCATTCAAAAGTTTTGCCCTGGATGCAGTTAAAAAAATAGAAGGCCTGAGCATTAACATGATTTGCACCGGTCACGGCCCAGTACTGGTTAAAGACCCGCATAAGGTGATCGATGCCTATAAAGAATGGTCGCAGGAAATCAATCCGAATAATAAGAAAACAGTCATCATTCCCTATGTGTCCGCTTATGGGTATACACATGAACTGGCCGACAAAATAACAGAGGGGATCAAGGCTGCTGGCGATATCGATGTCCGTGAATATGATATGGTATATGCAGATCATAATACGGTAAATGCTGAGCTTTATTGGGCTGATGGCTTCCTTTTAGGAACACCTACCATCATCGGCGAGGCACTTAAGCCAATCTGGGATCTCACCACTGAAATGTTTGCCAGAACCCATGGTGGCAAAATAGCCTCTGCCTTTGGCTCTTATGGCTGGAGTGGAGAAGGGGTGCCCCATATTATTGAACGTTTAAAACAGCTTAATTTGAAGGTTTTCAGAGAAGGGTACAAAATCAGATTCAAGCCCAGTGAAGCTCAGCTTCAAGGGGCGTTTGAATTTGGTTATAATTTTGGCAAGTCGGTTATGGCTGGAAAAATCGTTGAAACTGAGGTCGATGAGCCAACACGCAAAATTTGGAAATGCCAGGTTTGCGGCGAGGTGGTTCACGGCTTGACACCTCCTCTCCAATGCCCAGTCTGCGGAGTTGGCCCAGAGCAGTTTGTGGCTATGGATGAAGAGCATACCGGATTTAAGTCTGAGGAGGCAAAATCCATCATAATCATTGGCAATGGTGCCGCCGGAACTTCCGCCTGTGAAGCAATAAGAATCAGAAATTCTGTATGCAGTGTTGAAATGATTTCTGAGGAGCCTATTTTGGGTTATAACAGACCTATGCTAACCAAAGGATTGCTTTCTAATTTTGAAAGCCTGAATTTTAATATTAAACCTGAATCCTGGTTCGTGGAAAATAAAATAAAAACGACCCTTGGCGTGACAGTCAGCGAAATAAAACCAGAAGCCAAACAACTGGTTTTGGGAAATGGAGAGACTAGAACCTATGATAAGTTGATTCTAGCCACTGGCGCCAGTTCGATGCTGCCTCAGACCAAGGGCGGCGATCTTGAGGGGGTCTTTGCCATAAGATCCGTGGCAGATGTCAGGAAAATTCAGGCCTACTTGCCAAAAGTCAGCGAGGTGGTCATATTGGGCGGCGGGGTACTGGGACTCGAAGCAGCCTGGGAGCTCAAACGGGCTAAAAAAGATGTTTCTGTCATAGAACGCGGCAGTAAAAGCATGAGCAAGCAGCTTGACGACAAAGGATCGGCCATATTAGAGGATGCTATAAAGAAATCTGATGTCCACCTGCTTCAAAATACGACTATTGATAGTCTGATTGGCAGTGGCACGGATGCATCCATAGGTCCTGTTACTGGCGTGAAGCTTTCGGATGGCAGCGTTTTGGCGGCGGATATGGTCATATTTTCCATGGGCATCAAGCCGAATATTGCGCTCACAAAGGACAAGGGCATAAAAGTGACTGCCAGCATTGACGTTGACGATAAAATGGCAACCAGTACGCCGGATGTTTACGCTTGTGGAGACTGCGCCAACTTTTCGGGAGTCAATTATGGCATTTGGAGCGAAGCCGTAGCTATGGGTAAAATAGCCGGAGCCAACGCCGTTGGAGATGAGCAGGTCTACAAACAGATTACGCCTATAAATTCCTTTATGGGAATGGGAACTTCCTTATTTGCAGTCGGTGACAATGGCAAGGATCCTGATAAAAAATATAAAACTTTCGAACTTTTTGACCAAGGGAAAAACACCTACGAAAAAATGTATTTCGAGAATGATCGATTCTGCGGCGGCATCCTGATTGGCGATGTTAAGAAGGCGGTTAAATTCACGAAAGCTTATGAAAACCAGGAGCCTCTTGACAAAATGCTCGCCTTATAAAGGTGAGCGAATAGAGAAAGAGAGTAAGGCAGGTTTTTAAATGGCAATTAAGAGAGTGATTGATAGAAGGATTAGAGAAGGAGCCGATGCAAGATAAGGTGTACTACGTTTATATACTGAAATGCGGCGATGGAACCCTTTACACAGGTACTACCAATGAAATCGGGAGAAGGATCTCGGCCCACAATGATGGCAAGGGCGCCAAATATACAAAAGGGCGACTGCCGGTCAGTTTAGTCTACAGCGAGGCTCTGGAGACGAAATCCGCCGCCCTGAAAAGAGAAATTCAGATTAAAAAAATGAACAAGGTAAGGAAAGTCAAGCTGATTGAGAAAGGTCTGGACAAGTAACGCTGGTTAAAGAAAAGTCTTGACTTAAAGCTTTTAAAAATGGATAATATCCCTTGGAGACTTTTCGCAGGTCTCCAAAAATTTGCGGGCGTAGCTCAGTGGCAGAGCACCGGCTTCCCAAGCCGGTCATGTGGGTTCGATTCCCATCGCCCGCTCCAAATAAGAACGCAAGCATTGATACAATGCTTGCGTTCTTATTTCACAAAATTGATTTCGTCGTCTTTTGACCCCATGAAACCGGATAAGCACATTGCCATCCGCAGACCCTTGGCAATGACTTTCATAACCGTTTCCTCTCGTGTGCCGTAGCCAAGAGTAAAAGAGGGATTCACCCATTTCAATTTTCATGTGTACCTCATTTGCCTACTTCAAAGGGATACTCTCCGCAACCACAAAGGCCAACATTAAAGCCTTTATAGAACATGTCTTTTCCCTCGTTTCTTATCACACCGTTCACCGTTCCACGAACCAATATACAATTTTCTCTCAGTCAGCGTAGCGCTCCACACAAAGAGCAGAAAACTCTGATGACCGTTTATCTGAACCGTGTATCGATCTCTTTGACATCCGGGCTTTCATTACCGCGCCTGGCGAATATCCGTAACACGGTCAATATATTTATATCTCAATTAGTCCATTCTGCACTGCCATCTTCAGGTCGAATTTCTTCTCTCTGGTGGCCCCGTCAAAACAAATGGTAACGTAAGCACCGTCATTTTTGTAATAACGCCTTTGCCGAACTTGCTATGTGTTACGGTTTTGCATTTCTTTTGTGGCGGCTACGGTGTATGTCATAGTTAAGATGCTGCCCGGGGCAATATCACGACAGCAGACCATATAACCAAGCCGTGTCATAAGCACTGTTGTTTTTCCGCAGGACTTTCATTTCAAACTTCTGTGGGCGATGGGAAAGTGATGGTGAATGACGTACGATTCGCATATTACATATCAACCGGCGGAGTTATTCAGAAATGGGATTTGCTGAATTATACATATGCCAATATTGACGTATCCGCTACCGTTGGCGCGACAGGTGATAAAACCGTAGGATGGGACCCATCAACTGGGCGTTTTTATGTATATATTTATAGCGCCACGACTTCCTTCAGAAAAATGTACAGAATTTATATTCATATGGATTCAAGCATCCCGCAAGTGACTTAAGCTATTTTGTATCTCCATATAACCTTAGTGCAGGAGCAAATTATCCACTTTATCATAAAACTGCGATAGCTCAGAAAAAACTCGATACTCCTGTCATTAAAGACAGCAGCCGTGGTATGACGGTAACATATGAGTTAGAGATATATTGGTGAACGTCCGCCTTAAATGGCGGTTTTTCAGGTTTATCACTGTTCAAATTAGGGATGGAAACTTTTTAGACGGGGATATCCCAAGTTCATCCATTAGTGTTTTTTCATATTTTCTGTAAACTTTTGTTGCAGATGAATGATCGCCATTCAGAAGCATAGCATTTACCATTCGCATTACGGATTCTTCGTCACACGGGTCACATTCAAGCGCTCGTTCCAACGCCTGGAGGGCTTTGTCCATACAACCGCGCGCGCAATGCTCATCCGCCAGCTGGTACTGGATTTTTTTGAAATATGATTCCAGTTGAGTTCTCATCCCCACAGCCCAATCATATGATTTACCTTCGAGATAACCTCCGGAATACAGAGCGGAAACTTCCGCAAGTTCCTCCAA
>JANYJS010000047.1 GCA_025361765.1 Bacillota bacterium | reverse complement strand
AAGCAATACACGAAAGGATTTGATTATAAGGAATTTTTAATGGATGACAAGACTATTGATGCTGTTGTTAGGAATTTTGAAATAATTGGAGAAGCTGCAAATAGAATAGACGCCGATTTTAGAGATCAGAATCCTGAAATTGAATGGACCAGAATACGAGGTTTTCGCAATCGTATTGTACATGATTATTTTGGTATTGATTATGAGATTATTTGGAATATAATCGAAACCTATATAGGGTCTGCTGATAAACTAATTTGTTGATTTTTCCCACTCCCACTGCGGACTCAAAATCTCGACAGAGAGGAACACCTCGTTGAAAATTTCTCCGACAGTTTGGAATTTCTTCATCAGGGCATCCCTTGCTGAAAAACTATCCCACCATATTAGGAAAGTGTACGGGAGTGCCGCCCCGGCCAATTTGACCAGGTTAAGCACCAAGAAGATGCAGGCAATCCAGGATTCGCTCGTGTTTCGTAGTCTTGCTTTGATACGGTTTAATCCATATGCTGTCTTAGCTTGACCGAACTTGCCTTCGATTGGATTGCGTTCTCCCGGACTTACGTGGTTCCCCACTGCCGAAGGCCTTCCAAGGGGTTTGGCTATAAGCTTAATGCCTTTCTCCTTGAGCCATGCTCGATTGGAACGGGTGCAATAGATTTTATCAGCCAATAATTCTCTTGGATAACAGCCAAAACGGGCCTTGTATTTTTCAACGTATTTCATCATATGGCTTCCTTCATTGAAGGCATCCCAACTAATCTCATCCAGAAAAGAAATTCCATCGATGAGCGAAACGTGAATCTTTGCCCCAAATTCTACTTTGGCTGTGGTCTTGCCTCTTACGATGGGTCGAACATGAGGCTGGTGAATGCTTACAATTCGATCTTCGATGGTGTGTTTCAGCTCATCATACATCTCTTTTTGCTGTTGATAGAGCGTATTGATCACCAACAGGTATTTGTAATCTCTCTTCTCCAACGGAATGCCTGTGGCGTTGAATGAGTTCAGTAGTTTGTTAATAGATTTTATATTCCTATTCAGGAAACCCAACTGACTTCCAACTGCCGAACGTATAGCTTTGAGACTCTTGTTCTTTTTTTGTGCTGTATGCAGATACTTTTTTCGTGCAACTTCGCGATATGTCCGTGGCTTTTTTAGGTGTAGGGCCGGATCATAGAGCATATCAATCAACTGCTCGGACTTTTCCCTGGCATCTGAAAGTAGGGTCAAGTCTGTCGGATAAGCAATATCCTGGGGGCAAGCCGTTGCATCATAAATCACTCTCCCTCTGTTCTCATTATCTGTGGAACTCTCATCAACATCATTGGAATCAGAAGGTTTTGATTCCTTCTTTGGAGTTTCAAGATGAGTTTTCAGTGAGATGATCTTCTCGTTGATGGCATTTATCTGTTCTGCTCCCAGTTTCTTTCGAAACTCGACAAATAGAGATGCATCAAAAGGTGGCTCTATTGAAAAACTTGCATAACCCAGAAAGTATTGCATGTACATATTCTCAGAGATCGTTTCCACCACTTCTCTGTCGTCAAGGTTCATCAAATGTTTGATGATCATAGAACCGATCACCACTCTTGGACTTAAAGGAGGCCGACCGGTTCTGCTAATACCTACATGTTTCAGGTAGGTGCCACATATATCATCCCAGGGTATTAGGTCGCCCAGAATAACCCAGCGGTTTGTCTGCTTTAGACGCGAGGCAAATGGAGAAGCGAATGCTTCGAGTGTGAGCTGGTTTGGGCTGACATAGCTAGGGGTGGGTGCACGCTTTCTTTTGGCTTTTGTCATAATTCCTTGCACTTGGTTATCCAAATATCGCTATAAATATCTATATTTCAGCATTATTATATTTAAACAGCAGACCCTAATTATAGCTTTATAAATCAATAATTCTCAATGGTTACTTGTTATTAACAATTTTAGCTTATCAATATATAGTCATAAATCTCTCAAATCAGGTAGCTGAATATTTAGTATGTATAAAATGCTTGTTAGCGCCTTTTACCCTGAGC
>JANYJS010000020.1 GCA_025361765.1 Bacillota bacterium | reverse complement strand
GAAAGCCATCTTGAGAGTCTAAGTACTCCTGTAGAATATCTGTGAAATCCTCGTTGTCATCTGCAATCACGATTCGAATATCATTTGGCATTTTCTTTGATCTCCTTTACTTCATTATTTGAATTTGGGAAATAAATATCTGAAAATTCAATACTGGCTGCGTCTTCAAGCCTGAAGAAATCTTTGGGCAGAAATTCACTTTTACTCATAAGGAGGGTCTGCTGTGTAACGGGAATTTCGATTCTGAATATAGAACCCTTGCCATCAAAACTTGTCAGGGAGATGACCCCACCAAGAAGTTCAACGAGGGATTTTACAAGGAAAAGACCAAGACCAGTACCTTCAGCGTGTCGCGATAAGGTACTATGAACCTGCCCGAATTTTTCGAAGATGAGATTTCTAGCGTTTTCCGGGATGCCAATGCCTTCATCGCCCACTTCTAATACGAGCAGCATGTCTACACAGCTTAAATGCACAAAAACATTTTTGTCTGGAGACGTAAATTTGATGGCATTTGAAAGCAGATTGAGAAGTATGCGTTCGTATTTTTCATAGTCAATGTAGATTAATCTTGGCTCGTTTTCCATTTCAACAATCAGCCTGATATTCTTCATGGATGCATAAACGTTGACTGAATCAAGAATAGAGCGGGTAATTGACATAATTTCAACCAAACACAAATTAAGCTTTTCGTTGCCGGTACTAATCTTAGTTATGGCCAGCAGGTTTTCCGTTAGACGCATTTGCCGCTGCGAATTGCGCCTTATTTTCTCAAGATGAGACTTTGCTTTATTTGAAAGTTCGCCGGCCGGCATCAGTTCCATGGCTTGAACAGCTGAATTAATAACAGTGATAGGTGTTTTGAATTCATGACTGATCATCATGACAAAATCATCTTTTGATTTGAGAATGTCTTTTAATACGGATTTTTCAGTATCAAGCATAATTTTTTGTTGAGCATGAAGCAACTCATGATAGGTGACATTCTTTGTAACATTGCGAATAGTGAGTACGACTCGTTCCAATTTTCCTTTTCTGAGCATTGGCGTAGCGCTGATGTCCAGATAAACCTTTTCGGCGTCTCTTTCAAATAGAAGCCTTTTTTGGAGGACGAGCTCGCCATTTAATGCGATGGATACGGGCATATGTTCATAATCCATTTGTCTGCCGAACATATCGCGGCAAACACATGGTTTATCTGGCAATACTTGATCAAAAGTTTGATTTGTGAGGTTGATATATTCCATGGCTTCATTATTATGCATCAGAATTTTGCCGGTTTCATCATATAAAACAATGCCATCTGTTATGTTATTGATGATGGACTGCATTTCCGCTATTTGAGCAATAAGATGTTGATTCTGCCTAGCTTGGCTTTTGAAGAGATGCTCTTGCTTTAGGCTATCATTCGAGTTATTATACAAAACAACACCCCCAACAGAATCGATCTTATGTGACAATATTATAACAATAATAATTATTTAGCAATTTATTATTTGGAGGGTACCACAATGGAAGATTTTATGAATAATGAAGCACGTTTTCAGATCATGTTTCAAAAGCATAGTGCCATCATGCTCCTGGTAGATCAGAATTCCGGAGATATTATTGATGCAAACTTAGCAGCAGAAAACTTCTATGGCTACAAAATAAACGAGCTTAGGGCTATGAATATTGAACAAATCAACACAATGGCCACATCTGAAATGAGGCAAGAAAGAGCCAGAGCCTATAGAGGAGAAGTGAATTATTTCATCTTCAATCATAAGCTTAAGAATGGAGAAATACGTCATGTTGAGGTGTATTCATCGCCTATAGCGTATAAAGGTAAAATGATTTTATTTTCAATTGTTCATGATATTTCTCAGCGAAGGCGCGAGGAAGAACAAATAAAGAGCAGGGATTCCTTCCAAAAACTGATCGTTACGCTTTCCAGTGATCTGATCAGTGCTTCCCCGGATAATATAGACGCTAAAATTAATACCTTGCTTGAAGCTGTCGGCCAATTCTTTAACATCGACCGATGTTATTTGTTTCAAGCTTCCCCTGATGATCAAAGTCTCGTATTGACTCATGAGTGGAGTAAAGATCCTGCACTAAGTATTAAAAAACTCCTACCTGAACTCTCATTTGGTCGATTTCCTTGGTGGTTTGAAAAAACAAGAATCGAAGGCAAAGCTTACATTCCAGACATCAATCAGATTCCTGATGATTATAAAACGGAAAGAGACATTCTTCAAGCATTAAAAATAAAGTCCCTGCTTAACGTTAAAATTATAGACCGCAACAAACTGGCCGGTTTTTTTGGCTACGCATCTATCGGTGAAATAAAGCAATGGCGCTTAGATGAAGCAGAGCTTTTAGATGTTTTAGCCCATATTGTTTTTGATGCCATCGTCAAGAATAAAATGGAGATTGAACTTCTCGCGGCAAAAGAAAAAGCTGAGCATGAGAGCAATTTGAAAACAGATTATTTTGTCAATATGTCTCATGAACTCAGAACGCCGCTAAATGTCATCCTCAGCGCCATACAACTGCTGGAACACTATAAGAATAAAGAAGAAGAGATCCCCTGGGTTAAAATCAATAAACAGATGAGTTCAATAAAGCGAAATTCCCTTCAGATCTTGCGATTGGTGAACAATATTATAGATATTGCCAAAATAGACTCGGGGTTTTATGTTCCTGAATTCCATAATTATAATATTATAGCTATTGTCTCAGAGGTGGTGCAATCCGTAAGGGAATATGCCAGACAAAAAAATATAGAGATAGTCTTTAAATCGGATTTGGCGACAAAAATGATCAATTGCGACCGAGATATCATAGAGCAAATCATGATTAATCTGATTTCAAATGCCATAAAATTCTCCTATGAAAATTCTATTATTAGAATTTCGCTGACGAGTAAGTCTGATTCTGTGATCATTTCAGTGACAGATCACGGAGTGGGCATTGAAAAAGAGAAGCAGTCGCTCATATTCGACCGGTATAAGCAGGTCGCTTTAAATCCGCTTCAAAAGTCAGAAGGCAGCGGGATTGGCTTAGCCCTGGTAAATTCTCTTATCGAAATACATGGGGGCAGTATCTGTGTAGAAAGTCAATACGGAAAAGGCAGCGAGTTTATTGTAGAAATTCCAGATAGATAATTCGTGAATTCATCGAAAAAAATAGAAAAAGTTAATTTAATTCCACATTGGTCGATATACTAATCGTGACAAAAGAATTCATCGTTGCGATAGTGCTATAAAGACAGCCTATTCCAAAATGAGGCTAGATAAGGGGAACGAATCCATGTGGAATGAAGAATACGAAATGGTCAGCGAGCGGTTTTCCGGTGAGCTAGAAAGCAATTCAAGTCTTTGCATCAGACAACTGGGCAATATGAATGGTATTTTAGATAAGGCCAACAAGATCCTGTCTTCCATTCTTGATAGCTCCCCGGATGTCATTGTATTTGCCCTTGATTGTGACTATCGCTATCTGTCTTTTAATGCAAAACATAAAGAAACCATGCAGGCCATCTGGGGAAAAGAGATTGCTATAGGCATGAACATGCTGGATGTCATTGGAAACCATGCCGATGGAATCAAAGCAAAAGCCAATTTCGACCGTGCCTTAAGAGGCGAGAGCTTTTCCCTTACCGAAGAATATGGAGATGAAGCCATTTCCAGACTTTTCTGGCAAAATTTCTGGTCTCCATTTTTTTCTCAAACGGGAGAAATTATGGGATTGACCTGCTTTGTCCTGAATATTACCGACCGCAAGAGACTGGAAATGGACCTTTCACGGGAGAAGGTGCTTCTGGAGACGACGCTGACATCTGTAGGAGATGGGGTAATTTCGACGGATAACATGGGAAATATTGTATTTTTGAATAAAGTCGGAGAGACCTTGACTGGATGGACTCAGGAAGATGCCAGAGGAAAGCCGATTGAAGAAGTTTTTGTTATTGTAAATGAGTATACCCGGGAAAAGAATGAAAATATTGTTGAAAAAGTTTTAGCAAGCGGCAGAATAGAGGAACTTGCTAATCACACATTATTAATTTCAAAAGATGGTTCGGAAAGACCAATTGAAGATAGCGCTGCGCCTATTATTCAGGAAAACGGAGAAATTGCGGGCGTTGTTTTGGTATTCCGCGATTTTTCCGAGAAGAAGCAAAAGCAGGAAGAGATCGAATTCCTATCATATCATGACCAGCTTACGGGACTCTATAATCGAAGATTTTATGAAGAAGAACTCATTAGACTGGATATTGAAAAAAGTCTTCCCATGGCTATAGTCATGGGCGATGTCAATGGGCTAAAACTGGTGAATGATTCCTTTGGACACGTCATGGGGGACCAGCTCTTGAAGAAGGTAGCAGAAGTCCTGAAGAAGTCCTGCAGGTCCTGTGATATCATAGCAAGACTTGGTGGAGACGAGTTTGTCATTATACTTCCTAATACCGATGATTCAGGTGCTGAAAAAATCATTAAACGCATCAAAGAACTTGAGTCCCTTGCGCTTGATCCCCTTTCGGCTCACGTACCGTGCGGTTAACGCCTCGATGTATGCGTGCTCCCCGCGAGTCGTGTGGTCCACCAGCTGCCGGGCCTTCTGGACCATCTCGACGGCGCGGCGTTCGTGCGTCTTTTCCATCACACGATTGATGTTGGGGCCGAGCGCCAGCGCAATGCCCCAATAGGGCATTGCCGCCTGAGGATCCTGTTGGATCGCAGCCTCGAATGACCGGATCGCTTCTTCATGGTTGAAGGCATACACGAGTCGGAGCCCTTGATCGAAATACCGTTGGGCCTGTTCCGATGTGGTGGAGATAGGATGGTGGAGAGAGCCAAGATTGTCGAAGAGCGCCGGAGTGTCGGCCTGGTCAGCGGCTGCGGCTTCCGCCGATGAGAACAGCGCAGCCCAACACGTCATGCCGACAACCAAGAGTGTCGCGAACGTCAATGCTTTTATCATTCGCATTCGTCTGGGCCTCCGTCAAGATCTGATACCATCTTGGTCTACTGAGATCGTTCGTCCTGATC
>JANYJS010000013.1 GCA_025361765.1 Bacillota bacterium | reverse complement strand
CCTCATAATACTCGCTCGCAAAGCCAGTGCCTATGATTATCTTTTCAATTCCAGCTTCTATTAATTTACGGATAGATTCTTCAATGATAGGCATATCGCCTAAAACAATAAATCCCTTAGGCCTGCCATTCGCCAAGGTTTTTAATCTTTTTCCTGCTCCAGCTGCCAGAATTACTGCGGTGTCAATCATAGATGTAGCTCTCCGATTTCTGCAGATCTCCCATACTGTTGACATCCAGCCACGACCCCTTGATAAATCTTACAGTCACATGTTGTTTTTTTAAGATATAATTGAAAATATCTTTCATGTGCAGTTTCCTAAAATCTTTTCCGGCACTCATATCGCGAAGAGCGTCTTTCAATATGCCGGCTCCGGTTTCGTTAACTTTGAACAAGCCTATAAACTCTCCGGAGATATCAGGATTGTTTTTATCCGAAGTCAGTTCCTTAACTTGAACATGCTGCCAGAATATCTTCTTTGAATACTCCGTATCTGTGGTTATGTATTCGTGATAATTATCATCTTTTATACATTCCGCATCAGCAATGATGACAATGTTATTCGGGTCGGTCAACAAATCATTTATTAAATATTTCTTATAAATGATGTCCCCGTAACTGATTATGGTATTGGTTTTTATCGACTCGATCGCCTTATACAGCGAATATACTTCAGTAGTATTTGCATAATCGTCATTATCCGTAAAGCTTACGTTTGTGAACTTTATCTTTTCCTTGGCATATCCGCGTACAACTGTTATGTCTTTAACTCCAAGGCTGTTAAAGTTATCTATCTGCTGGGCCAGGATCGACTTCCCTCCGACCTTAAGAAGGGTTTTCGGAATGTCGTCAGTGAGTTCTCCGAATTTGTCACCCTTTGCCGCTGACAAAATCACTGCATTCACTTTCTTACCGGTTGACGGCAAATATTTTTTCTCAGCCTCCTCCAATTCGCTTGCCCCCTGCAATCTGAACACTTCTGAAACCGACGTGATTTTATCTTCAACATTGATTAACGACTGCTCCTCATAAATCAGCCTGGAAGTATTTTTCATTGCAGAGATGGAAGATCTAAGGACCTGGTTGGCCCAGATGATGAGACTTATATTCAACTCCTTGAATTTGTCGGTAGGCGTAGAATAATATTTTGTCGGCACAATAACAACAGGCAGACGCTTATTCCATTCATTGGTGAACGCCTCAATCTCAGATGGATCACTCTTTTTGCTGTGAACAAGAATCGCATCGGCGCCGGCATCCATGTAAGCTTCAGCCCTCCTTAGGGCTTCACTGAGGCCCCATCCAGCAATAAATGCCTCAAGCCGTGCAACCACTATGAAATCTCCGTCTTTCTGAGAATCCTTTGCCGCTTTTATCTTGCCGCAGAATTCATTAATGTCTGCAAGAGGCTGGTTTTCACTGTTGATAAATGAATTCGTTTTCGGAAAAAGCTTGTCTTCAATGCACAGACCCGCAATATCCCTCTGTTCCAATTTATTGACCAATCTTCTTACATTGTTAAAATTTCCATATCCCGTATCACCGTCAATTAATATCGGTATGGAAGTGGCGTCACTCATAAATTCCAAAACATCTAGAACTTGTGTCCATGAGGCTTCATTGTTGTCCCTGAGCCCCAGAGAGGCTGAAATCGTTAGTCCGCTGGCCCAAATCCCCTTGAATCCGGCTTCCTCGACAATTTTCGCCGACAGAGCATTGTGGGCTTCCAATATAAAGTTTGTTTCAAAGGGTTTGATTATTTCCCTGAGCATTTTAGTTTTTTTCATAACACCCTCTGTTGATTTCCCTTTCCCCTTTGCTAGACAGGAATATTTTCCCCGTCACCGCGGGATGCATTATATCCCTTTAACTGATTTCTCAGTTCTACTTCGGCGCGGCCGAAAAATACTACCGATATAAATGAACTTAAAAATAATGTCATCTGCTTGATAACGAGAAACACAAAAATGGCCCAGCTTATGAAAAATCCAGTAAAAGCTTCCAGAATGATTACAAGGCATATGAGATCTACACCTCTTGCCCTGCCGTCAAAAATATTCTGGTAAATCCTATGGGTACGGCTAAGTATTTTAACCAACGACAGTCTTTCATTAGACTGCGAAATTTTTCCTATGCTTCCTTTCTGATCAATCTTTGCCAGTTCTTTGTCTATCAATGCCCTGTCTGAAAATTCAGTCTTCATGAAAGTCACAAGATTTGTCGCATATAAAAAAGGGATAACGGGTATCAGCCAGAGCATCTTTTCAAATCCCGCCTTTTGTGCTACATAGAAGCCAAGTCCCACCTGAAGAGCAAGCCACGGGAGATAACCTGCATAAACGTCAAGTATATGGCCTGTAAATGAACATTTCCCTATCATTCTTGAATAAGCTCCGTCAACCCAGTCTAAAGTCGGATTTACGAAGAATATGATGGCTGCGGCAAGCGCGAAATATTTTCCAGGAACAGCCAACAGAACTCCTGCGAAAAAACCGGTGACAGCGTAACCTGCAGTTATATAATTGGGAGTGATGTTAGTCTTCTGGAGAAAATAAAGAATGACGGAACTCACTTCAATATAAAATCTGGCCTTCAAAAACGTGTAGGGATTTCTTGCCCAGTCCTTAATATACGGAACATCATCCTCATATCTATGCTTATATTGTTCTCTTCTTAATTGAGGCAGAGTTTTATTTTTATATTCTTTGTTCAAATGCGCTCCTTACGAAAAAATCCAAGTACTTCTTTTATTTTAAAACAGGGTATATATTGCTTAGGAAAGTCATTACTGAGATTAAGAAGAGTACGGTATTCTTCTGTTTCCTCTGCATCTATTATTTCTCCTCTCATTCATACTCCCATCCCTCAACCGGATGATCGTCTTGATCCTCAACATGCCAGGCGGGACAGGGCATATTCAGGACATAAGCATCAATATCTCCTATATTCTGAATGGCTGCCGCTGTTCCTGCTGGAATCTCTATCGAAGCAAATTCATATTTTTCACCGGAGAAATATTCCTCGTATTTCCCGTTTTTCCGGACAAGCACTTTCACATTACCTTTTATGCATGTGAAACATCCCCAGCGCTTCATATGAAGATGCGGCCCTTTTACCGTCCCAGGAGACACAACTGTAAGATATATCTGCTTGGGATTGTGATCCGGATCTATGAACTTGTCATGAACATTGTATATGGGTATCAGGAAGCCATTCTCCTGGCCATTCTTGTCCTTGGTAGTTATCTTAGGGTGCTTCTGTATTCTGAGAGGCATATAATTCCTTTTGATATAAACACTAACCTACACTAACAAAACTAGACACTAACGAATATTTGCTGTGAGTTTTTTCTCCGGATGAGAATAATCTCACAGCAAGTTTTGTAGGGCTAAATCTTGTTAGTGAAGGATTAGTTTCGATTAGTGGTAAACTCCGTCTTCAAGCAATGAGACTTTTAAAGAATCCCCA
>JANYJS010000001.1 GCA_025361765.1 Bacillota bacterium | reverse complement strand
TAACTGCAATAGGGATTGAAGCCTGCAAACAGGGACGTGTGGTAAAATTCTTTAGGACAACAACACTTGTTAATATGCTTTCGGAGGCAAAGAAGAATGGGACTTTATCAAGTCTCATGAAACAGATTAAAAAGGCTGATTTAATTCTACTAGATGAGTGGGGTTACGTTCCTTTGGACCGAGACGGAGCAAGGCTGATCTTTGAAATTGTGTCTGATTGCTATGAAAAGAAGAGTTTGATCATTACAACTAACATTGAATTTTCAAGATGGACGCATATTTTGTTTGACGAACAGATGACTGGAGCCTTGCTAGACAGGCTGCTTCATCATTGTCACTTGCTAATGTTTGATGGAGAAAGTGACCGCATGAAAACCTCGCTATTAAGGCAAGGTTAACATAAAAAATACCAATCGGTGCCATTGGGAAAAATATTTTCACAAATAGGGAAATAATTATTGCAGAATACACGATTCAGGCCTGGACTTCCTGGAGGACCTGCTTCCTTGGTCAGATGCCCTGCCGGAGAATTGCAGGAGAAGCTTGAAATGATGAAACCAAGAGCCGCACAATTCACTCTCTGAGTGAGCCATGCGGCCCTATTTTTCTGGCGAGACGGATGGTTTGCCGTTTACGACCGTTGCCTTTAAATCGGGATTGACCGTTGATGTGTAAAATATTTAAGCTATTGCATAACCATGTAGCTTCTTAGGCAGAAGTTACATGATGGTCTGATTTTAAACTATTTTTGATGCACTGATGTTACAGAAATATAACTTAACCTTGCATAATTAAATTGAAATAGGTTAAAATATATGGAAAATGTTACAATTGTATAACATTACAATTGACATTTGAATATATTATAGTAAAATGGATTTGAAAAGGAGTGTTCATATGAATTCAATTTTAGGAGCAAGAATCCGAAGCCTCAGAGAATCAAAAGGATTCACTCAAGAACAAATTGCAGACAAGATGGGTTGCACGAGACAGAAGTATGCCAGAATAGAGAAGGGCTTGATTGATATTTCATATGCAAGCCTTAATAGTATTGCACAAACACTGGGAATTAGGGTTGAAAAAATTACTTCGTCAGTGAACAATGCGTATAAAGAGCAACCGGTTTTTAGAGCAAATGGAGACTTGGCGCAAGAAGATAAATTCCAATATATTAGCACTATGATCGATACGTTTTATGCTCATAGAAAATTATACAATAGCGTAAGGCAGGTTGATTTGGATGAATAAAAGTAGGCAGCTTGATATTGAAAGGATTGCTGAAAGCGCAAGAGACGAGTGCAATGTAACAGATTATGGGTTTCAAAATATATTTGAGGCAGCTGAAAAAGCGGGGTATCGAGTAATTCGGTACCCTATTGGTGTTGACGGGTTTTTAGGATTCGCGTTGATTAAGGATTCTGAAAGAATAATTTTTTCAAATTCTTCCCAGATATTATCAAGGGAAATATTTTCTATTGCTCATGAAATTGGGCATCACAAGTTGCATTTATCTGAAATAGAAAATCCCATCATAAAGGATGATGATTTTATAGATAGGGATGAAAATGAGACTGAGGCTAATTATTTTGCGGCATGTTTGTTGATGCCTTATGAAAAAGTAATGAAATTCATTAGATTAGAACTAAACGAAAAGAACCCCGATAAATTTAATGGCTTGGATATTGCCAGGATACAAACAGCATTTAATGTAAGCTACGACATGGTGTTAATTCGACTAAGAACACTAAATGTAATTTCCGATTCAAAGCAAAATGCGTTAAAACTTGAGAAAGCAATTAACACGGCTACTAAATTATTGAATGCCATAAATGGCAATTCGGATCTATGTAAATCTTCGGAGGCAAAGAAAATACCAGCAGAATATCTTGAATGGGTCATTTCAAATTATAACGAAAAATTGATTCCTAAAAAGAGCCTGGAAACTGCTTTAAATTATTTGGATTTGGACGCGGACGATTTTGAGGAACAGTCGGAATCCGAAGCAAATGAAGAAGATATCGAAGAAGATATCGAAGATTTGTTCAGGAGGATGGATTAATGGATGCATCCCTTGACACAAATGTAATCATTCACCTTTATAAGGCTGGGTTTAAAGATGTTTTGTTTAACCGATTTGGGGATGAACTGTAAATCTAAATTGAGCGCATTTCTTAAGGAATAGAAATGTTTAATGAATAGGGGGGAGTTAGTTGCCAAATACAGAGTGGCCCAAATTGAATGGTTTACAGATTGGAAGGTATGCCGAGTATTATGCGAAAATGGAATTTGCTTCTTATGGTTTTGACGTCTATGCATCAGAGGTTGATGATCATGGCATAGACTTCATCGCAAAGACAAAAGGCGGAAGATTTCTTGAGATACAGGTGAAATCGATGCGGCAGACAAATTATGTTTTTATGCAAAAATAAAAATGGGATATATATGAATAATTTCACCGAATGAGATAGATGCTTAAATTTCGTAAAGAGTGGAGGAAAAGATGGGAGAAAGAGACCTGTTTCTGATGAAAGATATCGACGCGATTCTTGATGCGATGCACGACGACCTTTTAATCACCGACGGCGAAGGAGTCGTCATTAGAGTGAGCCCCAGTTTTGAAAAATTGTATGGCATCAAGCAGGATTTTGCGTTGGGAAAAACGGTCTATGAACTTGAAGAGGGGGGATTTTTTAAGCCTTCAGTGATTGCAAAAGTTCTGAAAGGTAAAACCAAACTAACCATGCGGCAAAAGAACAATCAAAAGCGGGACATCATCGTGTCAGCTACGCCGGTGTTCGATGAACAGAACAACATCAAGCTGGTTGTCAGCTTTTCAAGAGATATCACTGAGATGCTGCAACTGCAGGAACATTACAATGAACTGGAGTTTGAGATCAAAAAATATGCCGAAGAAATCAAAATTCTGCGCCAGGAAGCGATCAGCGTGGAGGGAGTTATCGGCAATTCCGAGGCTTGGAAAAACATTCTTCAAAAAATCCTGCGGGTCGCCGGATTCGATGTCAGTATGATGCTTTTGGGGCCATCGGGTGTGGGCAAAACCATGCTGGCCAAGGTTGTGCACCAGAACAGCGACAGGAGCGATGGCCCTTTCATCGATATCAACTGTGCCGCGATTCCCGAAAATCTGCTGGAATCCGAGCTGTTTGGCTACGAAAAGGGATCGTTTTCAGGAGCCAACACCAGCGGCAAGGTTGGGCTCATCGAACTCGCCAAGGGGGGCACCCTTTTGCTGGATGAAATTTCCGAGATGTCCCTGAGTCTCCAGGCCAAACTGCTCAAAGCTATCCAAGACAAGATGATCATGCGGGTCGGAGGGATCAAGGAAATACCCGTGAATTTTCGCCTGATTACCGCCAGCAACCGGGACATCGACGACTACGTCGAAAAAGGCCTTTTCAGAAGGGATCTTTTATACAGAGTGAATGTCATCAACATCAAGATTCCACCTCTTTGTGAGAGAAAAGAGGATATCATTCCGCTGATGGACTATTTTCTGGAGAACTTCAATCAAAAGTATTCTTTGAAAAAAACCTTCCATCCTTCCGCGGTAGATGCTTTTGTCAACTACTCCTGGCCTGGAAACGCCAGAGAAATGTCCAATGTGGTTGAGCGGGTGCTGCTGACGACGGAGAAAAATCAAATCTTCAGGGAGGATCTGGCGGAGAGCTTTGTATTTCCCGCAGCAACAGATGCTTCCATGTCGGTTCCGGGGGAAGAGAGCCTTGATAAACTATTGGAAGCCTACGAAGCCGGCATCATCCGAAAAGCCTACGAAGAAAATGGATCCACGGTGGCAATAGCAAAAGCCTTGAGAATCAGCCAACCGACAGCGTACCGAAAGGTGCAAAAATATCTAAAAACCGAGTAGTATAGCCTTGCCGATCCAGAAGGTCAGGCATAAGGAATGTTATTCGTTATTGAAAATGTTATTCATTATTGAAAATGTTATTCAATAATGAATAACATTTCTTGCATTTCTGTGGGATCCTTATTATTGAGATGCTGATATATCAACGATTTATACCTTGGCATACAACTTGCATTTAATATCTTATGCCACCGAGCGTAAGCAAAGCGGCATTGGGCAATAGCAATTATTTTATAAGTGAGAGGAGAAAGTAATGGAAAGCAAAAAAAGAATTAAAGGAATCGAAACCAGAAGCATTGATTTTGTTCCTGCCGATGAACGTTATGGGCATCCCAGAAGCCAATTTTATATTTGGTTCGGATCCAACATGACCGTTCTAGCCATGTCAACTGGTGCTTTTGCTCCGCTGTTAGGTCTAAATCTTGCATGGAGCATCGTCGCAATTGTTGTCGGACTTTTGATTGGAGGCTTGTTTATGGCCTTCCACTCAGCACAGGGGCCTCACTTGGGTATCCCCCAAATGATTCAAAGCAGAGCCCAATTTGGTATCAAAGGAGCAGTGATTCCACTTATTTTGGCAATCGTCTTGTTCCTGGGATTCTATTCCACCACCATTTACTACGGCGCACAGACCTTGGTGCCCTTGAATGTGCCAATGCCCATCGCCATTATTATTGCTGGTATTGTCACTTTGATTATCGGGATTTACGGCTATGACGCGATTCATAAAGCTGAAAAATTCTCATCCTATTTGGCGTTGGTGATATTCTTTGTCGTCACTATTTTTGCACTGCAACTTAAGCTGCCGGAAGACACCTTGACCTTGGGCGCTGTGAACTGGGGCAGCTTTATATTGGCTGTCAGCGTTTATGCAACCTACCTGATTACAGCCGCGCCTTATGTCGCAGACTATTCCAGGTACCTGCCGGAGACGACATCCATCGCATCCACCTTTTGGTACACTTACCTTGGCGGCGTCATCGCGAGCGTTTGGATGTGTATCCTTGGTGCTATTTTGTACATCGGCGTGCCAAACTTTGCAGCAAATTCAGCCCTGGGAATCGCCAGTGTATGGCATGTGCCAGGTGTTTTGATTCTGTATGCCACCATGATTATCACTGCGGTTTGCTCTTCAACATTGAGCCTGTATGGAACCTTTATGGCCACTGTAACAACTTTTGAACCTTTCACAAAACTCCGTGGCGATAAAAGAAGCAAGATTATTATTATGATGATAACAACCATCGTTGCAATCTGCATTGACATCTTTGGCGCGCAAAACATGATTATTCAGTGGGGATACTTCATGGCAATCATTTTGTACTTCATGATTCCATGGACCTGCATCAACCTGGTGGATTATTACATTGTCAGAAAAGGCAAATACAGCATGAAGGACATCTTTGATCCTAATGGCATCTATGGACAGTATAACAAGAAAGCGCTGTTCACTTTCTTTGCTACGGTTGCCATTGAAGTTCCATTTATGAGCACCGTGCTTTATACTGGACCACTGGCAAAGGCCATGGGCGGCGCTGATATAGCTTGGATTGTTGGCGGTTTCTTCTGCTCGTTTTTGTACTATGCTTTAAACCGCGATCTTGCAAAAACCAATGCAAACGTGAAACTTGAAACCAAAAATTAAACAAGATCGGAATCCTAGGATTCAGAAAGAGATAAAAATGAAAATAAAGAAATATGTTGACCTCTCTTGGCCCTTGACAGAAACCACTCCAATCTATCCCGGTGATCCCGAACCCAAAATTGAGATTGCCACCACCATTGAAAATGAAGGCTACAATTTGTCTTCCGTATATTTAGGCACTCAGACTGGCACCCATGTGGATGCCCCGTATCATTTCGCAAACGACGGGGCCACCATTGACCAAATGGCACTGGACTTCTTTTTTGGAGATGCGGTGGTAGTCAGGGTGACAAACAAGGAAGCAAATGAGCAAATCACCATGGCGGATATAGAACCTTACAAGAAACAATTAGCCCAGGTGGAGATCGTGCTCTTCAACACCAACTGGTATCATAAGCGTGGTTCTGATGAATTTTTCAATCATCCCTATGTATCGATTGAAGTTGCAGAATACCTGGTGGAAATCGGTATCCGTTTTCTTTGCATCGATACCATCAACGCGGACCAAACCGGTGGAACCGAATTTCCCGTCCATGATCTTTTCTCTGCAAAGAATCTAATGATTGGAGAAAATATGGCATACTTTGACCAGATAGACTTTGAGAACGTAGTCATATCGGCATTTCCGCTATGCATCGTGGGATGCGACGGTTCGCCGGTCCGGGCAGTGGCTATGGAACTGGATCGATAATAGGTTAGACTCAAACGTCATCAAAAAAGGAGGAAGAACATGCCAAGATATGCGCCTCAAAGCGCTTCAACATCCCCACGATTCAGTGGAATCAGAACTTTCATGCGACTACCCAACATCAAGGAAATGGAGGATGTGGATTTCGCTGTGGTGGGCATTCCGTTTGATACTGGAGCATCCTACAAAACAGGAGCCCGTTTCGGACCCGGTGCTATCCGGGAAACATCGACATTGATGAGAAACTTCAGCATGAATCTCAATGTCAATATTTTTGACCATCTTTCCGGAATCGACTATGGCGATCTGGATATCACTCCAGGGTACATCCTTGAGTCCTACAAACAGATTGAAGAGGGGCTACAGCCGATCATTGATGCGGGAGTTGTGCCTATCGCTATGGGTGGTGACCATTCCATCACCCTTGCCGAATTGCGGGCAGTGGTCAAAAAACATGGACCAATAGCGCTGGTACACTTTGATTCTCATCTGGACACATGGGATCAGTATTGGGGACAAAAATACACCCACGGAACCCCGTTTCGAAGGGCTTGCGAAGAAGGCCTGATTGACACCGAACATTCCATCCAGATTGGCATCAGAGGATCGCAGTACGGTCCGGAAGACGTGCAAGGGTCCATCGACCTGGGCTTTGATGTGTTGACTGCCAACGAACTCCACGAAATCGGCGTTGCTGAAGCTGGGAAACGGATCAGAGACAGAGTAGGCAATGCACGGACATTCCTGACATTTGATATCGACTTCGTCGACCCGTCAGCCGCTCCCGGAACAGGCACCATCGAAATCGGTGGATTCACGGGTTATGAAACCCTTTCCCTAGTCAGAGAAATGAAAACGCTGAACTTTGTGGGGATGGATCTCGTGGAAGTATTGCCGACCATCGACCCTGCGGGACTGACTTCGTATATGGCAGCCAACATCATGCATGAATTCATTTCAATTCTGGCGCTGCAAAAAAAGAACACATCAAAATAGGGGTTCGTCCCCACTCCCCCGAAGCCGGTTGATCCAATTTCGGCTCTAAGTCAAATATTGTGGTAGAGCTATAAAAAAAATAAATGAAGTCATATTCTTCTAGCAGATAGGTCAAACCTATCTGCTAGTTTTTCATTCCTGTCTTTCAGGAAAAATCGCGCTAAGGCAAGGTGGAAATGTACTAAAAAATTCAAGAACTGAAATCTTTAGGCTACAGCGACAGGCGTGCGGCACGGGAATTGGGAGTAGACCGTGCGACAATCAGGAAGTTATTGATTTATACTTAAAACTGACCACCGGTTAACGAATAAAATTGATCACCTAAGATTCCAGGTATATCCTTTTTTCATAACAAATATGAAAGGAGGAAGCTTCTCTCCAGGACCTGAAGACGCGAATCGATGAGCTTTTAGCTTTTCTCGAAGACCTTACTTGCGAGCTTACCGAATATGATGAGCAATTTGTAAGGACACTTTTAGATAGGATAACAGTCTACGAGGACCATTTCATAGTAGAGTTTAAGTCCGGAATCGAAATCCAAATTGACGAGTAATCCCTGCAGAACTAAATCCGCCGCTCTTTTTATAAGAGTCGCGGGCATTCTAAGAAATTTCTCAGATTTAGTTAATTTATTTGTTGACCGGAAAAATGAGAATAATATCAGATTGATGTTATTGGATTCTCAGATAGCAACCTTATAGTTATCTTTATAGAGAACTAAATGTATTAAATATGATTAAAATTTAAAACGAAAAGAGGTGCAGTGATGCTGATAACAGAAAACTTAGGGAAAAAATATGGAGATTTTTCAGCCGTTGAAAACTTAAATTTAGAAGTAAAGGAAGGGTCCATATTTGGATTTCTCGGTCATAATGGGGCAGGAAAGACAACGACAATCTCGATACTGACGACACTGATTTTACCAACATCTGGCAGGGCGTCCATTGGCGGTTATGATGTGGTTAAAGATAATCTAAAGGTGAGAAATCTAATAGGTTATCTTCCTGAAAATGTGACTCTATACGGTGATCTATCTGCGGTGGAGAATTTGAGATTTTTTGGAAAGCTTTCAGGGGTAAAGAATGTGGACGCATCCATTGATGATACATTGAAGCTGCTAGAGTTCAACGAATGGAAAAATCGCAAGGTGAAAACTTATTCAAAAGGTATGAGACAAAGAATAGGCATAGCCCAAGCTATTTTGCACAACCCTAAAATTCTGTTCTTGGATGAGCCGACATCAGGACTTGACCCCCAAGGGACAAAAGAGCTGAGGGATATATTGCTGATGCTTAATCGGGAACGGGGGACAACGATCTTTATGAATACGCATCTTCTATCAGAAGTGACGAAGCTGTGCACTGATATTGGTATTATTAGTAAGGGAAAGCTTTTGCTAGCTGATTCCATTAAAAATATCGAAAAGGAGTTCCCAGAAGAAAAATCCCTTGAGGAGATTTACTTTAAAATCGAGGGGGGAGCAATATGAATGGCATAGTGACTTTAGCCCAAAAGGAAGCGAAATCGGCATTTCGGGATCATATTTTTCTGCTTATCACAGGCTTGTTCGTGTTGTTGTCTGTTATATCGGTTTATATAGGCTCCAGCACGAAAAATGCTGAGCTTCAAGCATATCATGATATTGTACAGCTGCTAAAAAGCCAAGGCATAACCAGCTTGCCTTCACCACCAGTGATATATCCGCTATCAGTTTTAAGCAACCTCATAAGCTATGTAAGTATGATTGGGTCGGTGGTTGCAATTTTTCTCGGCTTTGAATCCTTCAGTGGTGAGCGTAATAATGGTACTTTGAAATTAATCGCTACAAGGCCGATATATAGGGATCAGATTGTCAGTGGCAAGCTTCTTGGCGGGGGCATGGTTATTGGAAGCCTTCTTGGCGTCATTTTGATTTTTAACCTTGTGTTGTTTATCCTTGTATCCGGGATGACTCCCAACACAAGTGAGATTTTAAGGTTATTCAGCTTCTTTTTAATCGCATTTGTGTACATGATGGTTTTTTATATAGCAACGATGTTTGTTTCGCTTAAGACAAATGACAGTGCATTCGGTTTTATGCTTATGATGATTATCTGGCTAGCCATTTCCTTTGTTTTGCCTCAGCTCGCAGATAGTCAAAGAAGCTTCGCCTATGCTTTAAGCGCTGCAGCACAGACTGTAACACAGGTTCCATCAGATACAGTTGTTTCAAAGATGATAGAATTGTTTTCACCGGCTGCACAGTTTCAGAGCATTGGGAAAGACTTGCTTCAAGTGATTCCTGAAACCGCAGACATTAACCTTGGAGGATTGCTTTTAAAACAGATAGGAGGCCTCATCGAAATAGTGATACCGGGGCTGGCAGTGCTGCTTCTCTCCTATAGAGCTGCTCAAAAGGAGGAAGTGATATGAAGGGCTTGAAAAAAACAATTCTGCTTTTGAGCGTGTTGATCATTATGATTTTTTTATCCGTTTCGACGGCATTTGCAGCAGAAAGCAGTGGGACAGAGTTTTCAGCAGGCTTCAATCTATCACCTGGAGAGAATAAGGCAGTATCATTATTTATACGAAATGACGATGTCGCCGCACACACCTACAGTTTAACTGCAGAAAAATCGTCGAACAGTTATGAATTGTATTTTTCCGCGAATGGGGCTGCGATAAAAAAAGTGACAGTTCCCGCTGGTACAAGCAGTCAAATTGATTTAAACATAAGCTTAAAAGGGAATGCGTCAGCCAATGAAGACAAACTGGCTGTTAAAGCCGTCAGGGACGATGGGAAAGAGAATGTGATTAGTCTTTCCATCGTTATTAACAAAGATTATGCGATTTCGATCAAGGGTATGCTTGCCAAAATTGATGTTATAAGCGGGAAATCCGCTGAATTCACCTTTTCGGTAACAAATAACGGCTATAAGGATCTGAAAAACATAAAAATAAAGCCAGAGCTGCCCTATAAATGGTTTGCTATTCAAGGTACTGAAAGCACAGTTCATTTAAAACCCGGAGAAACGGGCACCTTTACGATAAAAGTTGATGTGCCGAGCTCTCAAGTAGCAGGGAATTTTGAAGCTAAATTCACAGCTGTAAGCGATGAAATAAGCAGTAGCCAGATTAGCATCCCTGTGACGGTAAAAACCAGTTCCAATATTGGTCTTTGGATTCTTGGCATTCTGGTCCTGATTGCAGGGTTTACGTTGGTTCAATTTAAAAGAAACGGAAGGAGGTAATGAAAATTGATCATTGAAATAGCTAAAAAAGAAATAAGGGACGCCTTCAGAAACAAATTATTCCTTAGCATACTACTTCTGCTGCTTGTTCTGACCATCGTATCGATAATCCTCGGTTCATTCCAGGTAAAAATCGCAATGGATAATTACAACAGCTCGATAAGCTTCCTGCAATCACTTGGAAAGGCGAAGCTACCTCCTATGCCGAATCTCAATCCAATTTCAGCTTCAAAGGGCTTTGTTAACTATATCGGAATGGTTGGAGCTCTGCTGGCTATAGTGTTAGGCAATACTGCCATTTCTAAGGAGCATAAAAATGGAACGATGAGATTGATTTTATCTAGGGGTGTGTTCAGAGATACATTTTTAAATGGTAAACTTTTAGGGAACCTTGCCATATTGGCTGGAATCACAATCTTAACAGAAATCATCACGTTTGTAGCTTTAGTAGCAATCGGAGGCGTCGCCCTTACGGCTAATGACGTGATTCGGCTATTGCTGTTCTTCGGAATGTCCTTTCTATATATGACTTTCTTTACTGTACTAAGCATGGGGATCGCAACAGTCTCCACGAAAGGAAGCCGGGCACTTCTTATAACTGTGATTGTTTGGCTAGTGCTATCCTTTGTTTTCCCTCAGATTGGAGATACGATGGACATGGATAATCAAATACCTGGAGGTTTTTTCAGCTCGATGGGAATGTCCAGAGATCAGGAGCACCAGGTACTTCAGCAATTTAAGTTTTATGAAACGCTCCGGGATGGAGTTGAAGAAATGTCTCCAACAAAGCATTATGAACGGATAAGCTACGCTCTCCTGAATGTAAAGCCAGGGTTTGAAACCAATACACCATGGGAGGTTGTCGGCCTCAAGTGGATCAACCTTTTAGGCTTGCTGGCTCCAAGCATAGCGGTATGGCTGCTTACCTATATTGCCTTTTTAAGGCGTGAAAATATCTATCAATCAAACTAAAAACAAATAATTAATTTGGAGGTAATGAAAATGAATAAAAAAATAACTTTAAGTAAAACCTGGAAAACGACCTTGGCAGCTGTCTTGATCCTTTCTCTGACGATTGTTTTCCTCGCAGGCTGCGCATCAGGAAATAGCTCCAAGCAGGCGGCTAATTCAGGTACAAACACGAGTACCTCACAGGCTGCCATAGCTAATAGTTCAACAGCTACAGATACTGATGGAGATGGCATTCCGGCTTCAGTGGAGAAAACATATGGAACCAATCCCTATGTTGCGGATACGGACGGCGATGGGGTTGGTGACAAAGAGGACAAAACACCTGTAGTATCTGAGACAGTAATCAATGAGACAAGCACTGCGCAGCTGCCCATAAAAATCAAAGACGCAAGGGTTGAGGACAATGCGACTTCTGATCATCTCGAAATTACTCTGACCAACACCGGAAGTACAGCTCTGGATAACTTCGACATCTATTATACGATTACAGATAAGGTCGATAAAACACAGGAAGCCTATTACCAGAGTCTGAGTGGCTTATCTTTGAATGCTGGAGAAACGAAGACGATTCATTTCGACAATCAGGTGAAAGAAATCGGACATTATTACGGAAATATGAATGGTCTTTACGGAACTTCAAAAAACGGGCTGACCTTTGACATTCTGCTTCATTCAAAAGGATATCAGCCAATGAAATTCCAGGTTGAGAAAGCAAAGGGCACAGCCGAAGTAGCAGATTAAAAGGTTTAAAATAGGTTTAAAATAGGTTTAAAAGAGAGTATTATATAAGTGTTGGCGCCTAATACAAACAAAAGAGCTGAAAAATGGAATTAGGGCATATGATGCCCTAATTCCTTTGCAAATGGGGGGATAAAGTTGAAGAGTAAGGATATTCTTATAATCGAGGACGATAAAGCAATTACAAGGGTATTGGAACTGGAATTTAAGCATGAAGGATACACTTATGATATAGCAATGGATGGAAAAAACGGATTGGAAAAATTTCAGAGCGGCCATTATGGCCTCATTCTGCTTGATTTAATGCTTCCGGAAATAAGCGGCATGGAAGTATGCAGAAAAGTGCGCAAGGTATCTAGCATACCGGTTATTATGCTGACAGCAAGACGGGATATTACGGATAAGGTTATTGGTCTTGATCTTGGGGCAGATGATTATGTGACCAAACCGTTTGAGATGGAAGAATTATTGGCAAGAATCCGGGCAGGTCTCAGACGAAGCAAAACTGGGGCAGGAGAACTTAAATTGCTTGAGCTTGCCGATCTCAGCATTAACGTGCTGACCCGAGAGGTCATAAAACAAGGGGATCCTATCGAGCTAACCAAAACAGAGTATGACTTGCTGGAATATCTTCTGCAAAACAAAGGGCTGGTACTGACTAGAGACCAGATTATCGAACATGTTTGGGGTTATGATTTTTTCGGTGACAGTAATATTCTTGATGTTTATATCCGCTATCTGAGGAATAAGATGGATTACCCTTATAAAACCAAACTGATTCATACCGTTCGGGGTGTCGGTTATACACTAAAGGAGTAGCGATAGATATGATTAAATTTAGGCTGTCTAAAATATCACATAGATTAACGATCATTTATGCAATGCTCTTTTTTGCAGCTCTCGCATTGGTGAACTTTGCGACGCTCTTCAGCATTAATTATTATATCAACCAAACTGCAACTGAGCAGCTTCAAGCGGTTGACCAGGTAATCATAAATGATATCAAATCTTTAAACGATATTCCAAAGATGGATTTGAAAAAATTCTCTCAAATTGCTGATAATGTGGATGTTAGTCTGATCTACAATAACCGGATAATATACAATACCGGAGAGAAATACATCTTGAAGGATAAGGGAAACAATGACGCTGGGAAGGTATTTACAGCCGAATCAGGAGAAAATAAGATTATCTTTTTAAGTGATACGGTTACTTTAAATGATGGGGCAAGAATAACCATTCAAGTCGTAAAGGATATGGACAATGAAGAGAATTTTATACATGCTTTAGCTGGCATTATGCTCTTTATTGATATACTTGTTTTCCTGCTGGCAATCATTGGAGGTTATCTTATCAGTCGGAAAGCCTTGAGTCCTATTGACAAGATTACGAATCAGGCAAAACAAATCAGCGCGAGCGACCTTTCTGCGAGAATTAAAATAGATGGACCGGACGATGAATTGAAAAGGCTTTCAGATACCTTCAATGACCTGATTGCCAGAATCCAGTGTTCATATGAAAAACAAAACCGCTTCACTCTGGACGCGTCGCATGAGTTAGCCACTCCGCTGGCGGTGATCAAGGGCTATATTGATGTACTCGACCGTTGGGGTAAGGATGACAGAGATGTTTTAAATGAAAGCATATCATCAATTAAGGTTGAATTGGCAAATATGATTAGTCTTCTGGATACCTTGTTGTTCCTATCAAAAGGCGACAATGAAATCTATAAAATGGAAAAAACGAAATTCTGGATGAACCATTTAATAAAAGAAATTGTTAAAGAGAGTCATCTCGTAGATGAAAAACACAGTATTGTTTGCAGTGAGTATCCTGAATTTCAAATTGAAGGAGACAGAAGATTAATCAAGCAGATGCTAAGAGCAATCGTTGATAATAGCATCAAATATTCTCCTGAAGATACAAAAATAAATATAGAGTATAGCGTATCGGAAGACAAGGCCATTATCGAAATCTCTGATGAAGGAATTGGCATACCGGAGGAAGACCTTACTCACATTTTTGATCGTTTTTACAGGGTGGATAAAGCCAGATCAAGATCAATAGGTGGATCAGGCCTTGGTTTATCACTTGTTAAATGGATCGTGGATATTCACAAAGGCAGTATTGAAGCAGAAAGTGAAATTGGAAAAGGGACGAAAATGAAAATTGCTCTTCCATTGAGAAAATGATCCGATAATTACTGCTCACATTATTCTCAGTTGATTCTCAGATTCATATCATAAAATCCTCAGCTTATATTGCTAATATAACTATTACAAGGAATTCAAACGAGAACCGGCATAAGAGAAAAATAATAAGATGCCATAATAAATCAAGACAGGAGATATGAAAATGGAATCACTCAATAAAAATGACTTAAAAGGATTAATGATTAAAGTACCTGAGGTAACTATTTTTTTTTGGATTATAAAGGTACTGTGCACCACGGTTGGTGAAACTTTCGCAGATTTTCTCAATATAAACCTTGGATTTGGATTAGAGATTACTTCGATAATTATGGGAGTTGCTTTTACTGTAGCTTTGTTTACTCAGTTTAGGGCAAAAAAGTATATTCCGGGAATTTATTGGTTGACGGTTGTGCTGATCAGCGTATTTGGCACCTTAATAACTGATAACATGGTTGAAAATATGAATGTCAGGCTTACTACAAGCATAATCATGTTTACAACGCTTTTATCGGCGACATTTATTGTATGGTTTATAAGTGAAAAAACACTTTCTATCCATTCTATTTTTACGGCAAAAAGAGAAGTGTTTTATTGGCTTGCTATTCTCTTTACATTTGCTCTTGGCACAGCTGTTGGTGATTATGTTGCAGAAGAATTATCTCTGGGGTACACTCTCACAGGGTTAATCGTATTTGGAATAATAACAGCTGTATTTATTTCCTGGAAGTATTTAAAGTTCAATTCGATTCTTACTTTCTGGATCGCCTATGTCTTAACTCGTCCATTAGGTGCATCGCTTGGTGATTTTCTTTCGCAACCAAAGAGTTTAGGCGGTTTAGGGATAGGTGCAACTTATACAAGCATCATTTTCTTATCGGCAATTTTGTTAGTAGTAGTATTCTTAACTGCAACAAAGATGGATAAAATCACCCGAAATAAAGAAAGAAAATCGTTAGCTGAAATTTCGGGGACGAAAAAATCGATATTTATTCAAGCAAGTGTAATTTGCAGCGTTTTTATTGTTGCTGGAATTTTTATCGGTTCATATGCTGCCAGCCATATCAAAACCATTGCTAACAAAAATGACCTTTCTAGCGAACTGACAAGCTTTATTAGTATCGAAAATGATATGAAAGGATACATTGCTGCAAATGATCTTAAAGATGCACGTTCGAAAGCGGACGGTCTGGAGAATGAATGGGATTCACAAGAGGGGTCACTTCGTCCACAAAACCAAAAACAATGGACTGAAATCGACTCTACAATTGATCGGGTGCTGACAAGTGTGCGTTCAACCGATAATGTTGGAAAATGTAAATCGACGATTGAAAATTCTCTTAAAGTCCTCGCACAAATAAATTCGTCGAATAACTCATAGTCGAAATTAAAGCAGGGAATGCGGTTCACGATGTAAAGGTTGATGCAATTACCGGAGCGATATCAAAATCGGATCAGAGCAAGGAAAAAGACCTTGTATTTAAAAATGATCCACTCGTTAATGAGTTTGATATTTCCGTAAATGAACCTGAAACAGTATCACGATCGATATTGATAGTAGTGTAATTAACGTAGAAGGTCATCAAGAAGGTGCATCAAAAGGATATAATCCTAAGAAACTGGGAAACCGATGCTACAATATCCAGTTTGCATTTTGCGACGAATGAAGCGAGATTTCAAATGATGATGCTATCTTACAACTTGTTTTTGTTGTTTAAATTTGATTCCTTGGAGCCATCAGAATACAGACAGCAAATAAAGACCTTTCGTTTGAAGTATGTATTTCTTGCAGCCAAAATAATCAAAACCGCAAG
>JANYJS010000125.1 GCA_025361765.1 Bacillota bacterium | reverse complement strand
GTCGAGAATGAGCAGGTCCGCTGGGCTAATAAGGGCACCCGCCATTGCCACTCTCTTTTTCAGGCCGCCAGAAAGATGATCAACCAAAGCATCAAAATTAGTAATACCGAGCTGTGTAAGGATACTTTTAGCTTCCTTTTCCACAGACCAGCCATCCATGCTATCCATTTTATGCGATAGTTCCATAAGATTTTTGGATAAAACTTCATCAAAAGGAGACTCTTCAATTTTTTTTAGTGCGCTTTCATAGGCCCTAATTAAATTCATAATCGCCGAGTTCCCTTTGAATACATACTCCAAAACCGATATAGATTCGCTAAATGCTGGATTTTGAGGTAGGTACTCTATTTTAATGTTATTCCCTGAAACAACGCTACCAGCATCGGGATACTCAATCCCAGCAATAACCTTAAGCAATGTGGATTTTCCCGTCCCATTAATCCCAATAAGGCAAATTTTCTCACCTTCACTGATGCCAATCGACAAATTGTCAAATAACATCTTTTCGCTATAGCTTTTCTTTATTTTTTCTGCAGATAATATGTTCACTTAGGCGTGTTTCCTTTCCTTTCCTTTGGAAATCTGCTTCAATTCTATTGCCGTTCTATCTCATCATTCAAAAAGGTAGCAAGTCATGGACATTGAGCCCATAAGGCAAGCCTCATTGAAGAGCGTTAGGCGGTCATCAGTCTTCGCAGCGCCGAGGACATAGAGAAGAGGGTAAAAATGTTCAGGAGTAAAAAAAGCGATTTTTGAGGATTCCCCGGCATTTTCATAATGAATGACCTGTTGATAGTCTCTATTCATGACAGCATTCTTGATGTAATGGTCAAAATCTTCTGCCCAAGGATAGCCGCCTGCCATTCCCCAGTTTATTTTGGAAAGATTATGAACAATGTTGCCACTGCCAAGTATCAAAACCCCTTGTTCTCTGAGTGCGCTGATCTCTTTTCCAATCATGAAATGGACTTCAGGTCCTGCATCGCCATCTATGCTGAGCTGAAAAACCGGTATGTCTGCTGCCGGATACATCCTTCTAAGTACTGACCAGGTGCCATGATCAAGTCCCCAGCTGTTATCAATCTCAACGCCTCTGCTTAAGAGTTTTCTTGTATCGTGCGCGAACAAAGGAGCCCCTTTGGCTTTATAAACGACCTCGTAGAGTTCCTCCGGGAATCCATACATGTCATAAATCATTTTTGGAGAAGCTTCGTCATTCAATTTGCTCCCTTGAGTATACCAATGTGCTGAGACAGAAAGGATGGCTTCCGGTTTTGGTATTTTCCCGGCAATTCGGACCCATTGATCCGTGAACTCATTATCTTCAATGGCATTCATGGGTGATCCATGACCAATGAATACTGTCGGCATTTTTTTCATTTTTTTGTTTTCCCTTTCTGCAATTCGCCATCATGGCACTTCATACAGTAACCTTTGTGCACACAGATCATACCGCATGAGGCAATTAGGCCTGCTTCGGTTGAAGTTTGAGTTTGCATGATGGCGTCCTCCAAATTATTTGATAAAAGTCTGATCTTCAAGTTCTTTGAAAGCCATATTCAATTCTTCTCGCGTATTCATAACAATCGGCCCGCCCCAGGCAACAGGTTCATGAAGAGGCTTTCCCGACAAAAGCAGAAATCTGATGCCATGGTCTTTTGCTTTTATGAAAAATTCGTCTCCATGGTCGAATAAAACAGCATGCTTTTCTGATACTACCTGGTTTTCGGAAGGTTCAAAGGTGGCCTTCCCTTGAAGGATATACACAAAAACCGTATTCTCCTTCTCGGTTGTAAGGCGCCACTCCGCGCCAGGCTCAAGTTCCACATCCAGATATAGGGCTTTGACGAAGTCTCCTTCAATGCCTCCGGTTTTTCCGTTATAAACACCGGAAATCACATGAACTCTAGACCCCTTTTCAACGATTATTGGAATGTTTTCCTTAGTCAAACCCCGGTATTTGGGTTTGGTCATTTTATACTTGGCCGGCAAATTGAGCCAAAGCTGGACTCCGAGCATCCTGTCACTTGGTTTTGGCATTTCCTGATGAATAATTCCCGATCCGGCTGTCATCCATTGACAGTCTCCATCTAGAATACTGCCCTTGTTTCCCAGGCTATCCTGGTGCTCTATGTCCCCTTTGATCAGATAGGTAATGGTCTCAATGCCTCTGTGCGGATGCCAGGGAAAGCCTTTAATATAGTCCTTTGGGTCATCAGCATCAAAAGCATCCAGCATAAGAAAGGGGTCAAAATCTTTTGTATCATCATAGCCAAAGACTCTGACCAATTTAACGCCGGCGCCATCCTCAGTGTTTCTGCCAGTAATGATTTTGCGAATCGTCCTAACTTCATTCATATCATAAATCCTCCCCTCATAAACTCTAACGATCGTTGCGTAAATTCCTCATGTTTTTCAATAGCGCACACATGACCACAGTCCTTGATCTCTATGAATTTAGCTCCGGCAATATGAGCATGAAGTTTTTTCGTATCAGCAAAAAACAAATGATCCTGACGACCAAGGATATAGAGAATTCTTGTTGCTTCTGAAAAGCCTTCCGCCTTATACTGCCTGTTGATTTTATCAATTAACGGCTTTGTTTGATACAATTCCGGTATGATTTCAATCCATATACAGAAGCCCGCCTTCCCTATTTTCGCTGCCTCCCTAATAAAAATCTCCCTGGATTTTCTGTGATTTTCTCTAGGCATAATGATAAAAGCAAAAAAACGATAGAGGCACATATAGGGGATTTTTTTTCGACATACATGGGCCAAACTGAGCAACACCTTAGTTCTAAAATTGAATCTTATAATACCTCCAGCCATAACAAGCGAAGAAATGCGCTGTGGGTAATCCGCTAACAGAGCTAAGGCAATCATAGTTCCCGAAGAGATGCTGACAACATGGGCCTTTGGCACAGCAAAATGATCCATGGTTTCAATAATATGATCGCAAATGCTCTTAACCGTAAGGGTTGGTGAATGCACACGTTTCTGTTTATGCACCTCCGCAGTCTCTTGCTCCCTCGCAGGCTCTTGCTTCTCTACTGGATCTTTCTTCTGATTTACTTCGTGCATATCTTCATGCATATTGAGAAGAATCAAATTATAGCTCATCGCGTACGCATCCTCCTGCTTTTTCCAGGTATCTGCGTTGCCTCCCAAACCATGAATCAGAACGATCCAGTCAAAATCAAGATCTGTATGAATTACCCTTGCATCAAACAAACTTTATTCACCTATCTTCTGCCATCTGTCAGCTTTTGCTTAATTTTCAGAAATCTCAGGAACTGGGGCCAATTTTTTTTCGCTTTCTCTGAAAAGCTTTCAAATAGAACTTCCGCCGTCGGCTTCCAAGCCTCCGCTGTGGGCAAGGTTTTGTCTCGAAGTGCTTCCGGAGTTTCTGGGCTCGAAAAATGGGTGGACTTAGCTCTCGTTGAATTCACAATTTTCACGAGCTGCTCCGGCTCATCAATAAGTGGGCAGGATCTCAGAGGATTTTCCGAGAAAGGCTGGGCCTTTCTAAAGGCTCTAAAAAAGGGCGAGGCTAGTGCTGTGGCTAAAGGCATGTTGTATATATTGGCGTCCGAATAGTGGCAGAAAGCGCAGGGTTCTACATCCCCCTTCGCCGTAATATGCACGAATCCGTTCCCGGCACCCACACAGCCAAATACTAGGTGTCCATTATTCCAAAAGTCAATCATAAGAAAGTCATTCTTCTTACTGTAATCGGAAACCCGATTCTGAACGTAGGCTCTCTGCTCAGAATTCAGTACCAGGTTTAGGTCTGCGTCACTTCCGACTGGCACATAGTTGAACAGCCAGCCGAACCAGGCCCCCTTTTCCCTAAGAAAATCGAGGTAGTCATCGCTGGTGACAGTTTTATAATTTTGAGCATGATAGCAGATTGAAAAAGCAAATCCAATATGATGCCTTTTTAAAATAGCCATGGCGGCAAGAACTTTGTCATAAACGCCTACACCACGGCGGTAATCGTTTTCTTCTCTATGTCCCTCAATACTGACAAATACGTTAATATTGCCAAGTCGCTCCATGGAAGAGGCTAATTCTTCATCAATTAGCGTGGCATTAGT
>JANYJS010000043.1 GCA_025361765.1 Bacillota bacterium | reverse complement strand
GTTCGTGATGTTTCGCCGGGCGAGATGGTGATGATTGAAGATGGGAAACTTAGGAGCATTCCAAATGGTGGATGCAAGGGCAAAGCTATTTGTGCGTTCGAATATGTCTACTTGGCTAGGCCTGACAGTGATATCGATTGTAAAAGTGTTTATATGGCTAGAAGCAACGCGGGCAGGATACTCGCCAAGGAGCAGCCAGTAGAGGCGGATATGGTGATCGCCGTACCTGATTCCGGGACGGTTGCAGCTATTGGTTATGCAGAAGCTTCTGGGATTCCTTTTGGGGAAGGGCTGATTAAAAACAGATACGTAGGTAGAACCTTCATTCAGCCTGATCAGCGCATGCGCGAATTGAGTGTTAAGATGAAACTTAACGTCTTAAAAGACAATGTCAGAGGGAAAAGAATTGTTATGATTGATGACTCTATAGTCAGAGGAACGACCAGCGGAAAAATCGTCAAGATGCTTAAGGAAGCAGGAGCCAAAGAAGTTCATGTCAGAATCAGCTCGCCGCCGGTCATCCATTCCTGCCATTTTGGCATTGATACACCCAGCAGAAAAAATCTGGTCGCGGCTAATCATTCGGTCAAGGAAATAAAGCGCATGCTCGGGGCGGATAGCCTCGGCTATCTCAGTATTGAGGGTTTGTGGGAAGCCATAGAGCTTGGCGGAAGCAATATCTGTGTAGCCTGCTTTAATGGGGAGTACCCTATGGAAGTCTCTGGAACTGGAGATAAATTTATGTTTGAAAAGGCCGTAAGCTGAGAGAGACTGATGGCTGAAAATAGGAGTTGCTGAGAGAGACTGATGGCTGAAAATAGGAGTTGCTGAGGCCAAGGCTGCTCAAGTAAAAAGAGTAGCGAATACGCGGAAAGGTTTGAAGATGAGTGAAAAATTAACGTATAAAGATGCAGGAGTTGATACCAAGGAAGGCGAAAAGGCCGTGAAACTCATGAAGGGTCATGTGCAAAAGACCTTCAACGCCAATGTCTTAAATGGTCTCGGCGGCTTTGGCAGTCTGTTTAAATTGGACTTAACAGAGATTAAGGAGCCGGTTTTGGTGTCTGGCACGGACGGGGTTGGCACCAAACTGAAAATCGCTTTTCTCATGGACAGGCACGACACCGTTGGACAGGATTGCGTGGCCATGTGCGTCAACGATATTCTGTGCCAGGGTGCCAAACCCCTGTTTTTTCTGGATTACATCGCTACGGGCAAGGTTGAAGCGGAAAAAATTGCAGACATCGTGAAAGGGATAGCAGGTGGCTGCGTCCGTGCCGGCTGTGCTCTTGTCGGAGGAGAGACAGCAGAAATGCCTGGATTTTATAGCGATGGAGAATACGATATGGCTGGTTTTGCCGTAGGCGTAGTGGATAGGGACAAAATTATAGATGGATCAAAAATAACTGAAGGAGACCTTCTAATCGGCCTTCATTCTACTGGTCTTCACAGCAATGGCTATTCACTTGTGAGGAAGCTTTTTTTAGAGCAGATGGAGCTTCGCGTAGGAGATGACATACCAGAATTGAATATGACTCTTGGGGAAGCACTCTTGACGCCCACTAAAATATATGCCAAAGAATGTGAAGCAGTATCAAGCCTTCCAGTTAAAGGCATTGTGCATATCACCGGTGGCGGGTTTTTCGAAAATATACCCCGAATCATTCCCATAGGACTTGGGGTAGAAATAGCGCTTGGTTCCTGGCACATACCGCCGATTTTCAGCTACATTCAGAAATGTGGAGAAATTGAAAAGGACGAGATGTATGCCACTTTTAATATGGGAATTGGCATGATTATGATTGTTGATGAAGCAGAAGCCTTCAAAGTAATTTCCAAGTTGTCAAATATAGGAGAAAAGGCGGCTATTATTGGAAAAATTGTCAAGGGCGATGGCGTAAGCTTATGTCAAAAGTAAACATCACTGTGATGGTATCCGGCGGGGGAACCAATCTTCAGGCTATAATCGATGGCATTGACAGCGGTTATATCGATCAAGGCAGGATTGTCCAGGTCATTTCCAGCCGCAAAGAGGCTTTTGCTCTTACCAGAGCTTCAAAAATTGGCGCTATAGGAATTCATATTGGCAAAGACAATTTCCACGATGAAGAAAAAAGAACAGCGGCACTCATTGAAGCCTTGAGCAGGACGCAGACAGGGCTCGTCGTTTTAGCCGGCTACATGAGCATACTGCCGCCGGAAATCATTAAGCGATATCGTCATAGAATCATTAATATCCATCCATCCCTCATACCAAAATTCTGCGGTCTAGGCTTTTATGGCCAAAAAGTTCATGAGGCTGTGCTGGCGTGTCAGGCCCCAATATCAGGCGCAACGGTTCATTTCGTTGATGAAGGCATCGATACGGGAGAAATCATTCTTCAGAAAGAGGTGCCGGTTCTAAAAACCGATACTGTTAATACGCTTTCAGCAAGGGTACTGGAAGTGGAGCATCGTTTACTGCCAGAGGCAGTGAGGCTCCTTTGCAAAAAAATAAATCAGAATCTTATATAAGCAAATAAATAAAATAAATCAGAATCTTATATAAGAAAATAACTGACGGGAGGAAATACAAATGAGAGCATTGATCAGCGTATCAGATAAGACGGGAATTATTGAGTTTGCAGAAGCACTTTGTGATATGGACGTCGAAATTATTTCCACGGGAGGTACTGCAATTGCACTATCTGACGCTGGAATAAAGGTAACGGGTATATCCGAGATAACTGGATTTCCTGAATGTTTGGATGGCAGGGTCAAAACACTTCATCCGGCTGTTCATGGTGGTATTTTGGCTATGCGCAGCAAGAAGGATCATATGGATCAACTCCGGGAACTCCATATCAAACCCATCGATTTGGTTGTCATCAACCTTTACCCATTTAAGAAGACTATCCTAAGATCTGATACCCAGCTTGAAGAGGCTATCGAAAACATCGATATTGGCGGACCAACGATGCTGAGATCCGCAGCAAAAAATCACAAGGATGTTATTGTCATTTGCGAACCTGGTGACTACGGCAAGGTTCTCGAAGAATTGAAGGAATACGGCAAGGTTTCCTATTATACAAAATATCGACTGGCTTTAAAAGTTTTCCAGCACACCGCCGCCTATGATGCTATGATTGCGGAATATTTGAGAAAAGAAATAGCAGCCGAACTTCCGGATAATCTCACTTTGACTTTTGAAAAAATCCAGGATCTGAGATATGGAGAAAATCCCCACCAGAAGGCCGCCTATTATAAAGAAATCAAACCAAGCAAGAGTGATTTGGTCAATGCGATACAAATTCACGGCAAGGAGCTTTCTTTCAATAATATCAACGATACCAACGGGGCGCTGGAAACTCTTAAAGAATTCACGGAACCGGCAGTGGTGGCTGTCAAGCACGCTACACCCTGCGGCGTTGGTGTGGGATATGATGTTTACGATGCGTATTTAAAAGCATATAAGGCAGATCCGATTTCAATTTTCGGCGGAATCCTCGCGGCTAATCGAGAGATTGATGAGCGGACGGCAAATGTCATCAAGGATATTTTTATTGAAGTGATCATTGCACCGAGTTTTACGGATGAGGCGCTTGCTATTTTAAAGGAGAAAAAAAATCTCAGATTATTCATGCATCCCCACATTTCTGATAAAGCTGAAACAGGGGCAATCGACATTAAAAAAGTATCTGGCGGTCTTTTGATTCAGGATTCGGATCAAAGTATTTACAAAGAAGAGGACATGACTGTGGTTACAAGCAGAATACCCACTGAAAGGGAAATGCAGGACATGGATTTTGCATTGAAAGTTGTAAAACACATTAAATCTAATGGGATTGTCATAGCGAAGGATGGGAGAACTCTGGGCGTCGGCCCAGGACAGGTCAACCGCATCTGGGCCGTGGAAAACGCCATCCGGCAGGCCACGGACGAAACCAGAGGAGCCGTGCTGGCCTCGGATGCCTTTTTCCCCTTCGACGACTGCGTCGCCGCCGCCGCCCAGGCAGGTATCAGCGCCATCATACAGCCGGGTGGCTCCGTGAACGACGATGCCTCAATCAACAAAGCCAACGAAATGGGCATCGCTATGGTCTTTACTGGCATGCGCCATTTTAAACACTGATGAAATTATTAATCGTAGGCGGCGGCGGCCGGGAACACGCTATAGCATGGAAATTAGCACAGAGCCCAAGGGTAGAGCGAATTTACTGCTCGCCTGGAAATGCGGGCATTTCATCAATTGCTGATTGCGTCCCAATTCAAGCTGATGACATTGCCGGCCTGTGTGCCTTTGCAAAAGAATCTGCGATTGATTTCGCTGTCATTGGCCCTGAAGGCCCTCTCGCAGCTGGGATTGTTGATGAATTTGAAAAGCTGGGTATTCGCGTCTTTGGACCAAATAAAAAATGTGCTCAGCTGGAAGCCAGCAAGGCCTTTACAAAACAATTTTTGGACCGTCACTGCATTCCTACTGCAAGATATCAGGAATTTACTGATATTAAAGAAGCTATCTTGGCCATAGGCATTTATGGCTGGCCCATGGTAATCAAAGCCGACGGGCTGGCAGCCGGAAAAGGTGTAATCATAGCGGAGGATCAAGCTGCTGCTTTGTCCGCAATCAAAGAACTGATGAGCGATAAGGTATTTGGCAGCGCCGGTGACAAGCTGGTCATCGAAGAATTTCTTACAGGCATAGAAGCATCGGTATTATGCTTTGTAGATGGAAAAACCATAGTGCCAATGGCCTCAGCACAGGATTACAAGAAAATATATGACGGAGATAAAGGGCCTAATACAGGCGGCATGGGGGCCTATTCACCAAGTCTGATTTTTAATGAAGAACTTGAGAATACAATCAGAAATCTGATTCTTAATCCCACGCTTGCCGGCTTTATGGCTGATGGTCTTGATTTCAAAGGCGTTTTGTTTGTTGGACTTATGATTGGAAAAGATGGCCCAAAAGTCATTGAGTTCAACGTGAGATTCGGCGATCCGGAGACTCAGTCTGTTTTGATGAGACTTGACACTGACCTTCTAGATATCATGGAGTCTGTTGTCGATGGACGACTGGCGGATCAACAGATCAAGTGGAGTGAAGACAGAACGATCTGCGTGGTTCTGGCCGCTGGAGGCTATCCGGGAGAGTACAGCAAAGGTGACATAATCACTGGTCTTGACGCCATGCCAGAGGAAATTCTTATATTTCACGCTGGCACGCAGTTTGCGGAGGATGATCCGGAGACGAAAATAGCCGGACCAGAGGCTGTTGGAAACTTCTCGCTGGCTGCCGCAAAATGCTCGCCGCCTTCCAGAAGCTCGGTAGTTACAGCTGGCGGTAGAGTTCTAGGCGTCTGCGCCCGGGCAAAGACTTCTGAGGAGGCGAGTGCGAAAGTATACCAAGCTATTGATAAAATCACTTTTAATGGCGTACAATATAGAAAAGACATCGGAATTATAGTAGAATAAACGCATGAAGCAAATAGGCGCTTTAATGTGAGCCGGTTAAGTTTGCCGGCTCTATTTATCATCTTTTTGTGATGGCTTCATTTATTTTCACAGTTTGCGGTTATTTATTAGATTAAGGAGATTACAGCAATGACTGACCGTTCTAGTGCCAATCATCTGGAAATAGCCCCGGTCAAATATGAAAACGGGCAGATGATGATCCTGGACCAAACCCTCCTTCCCTGCGAAACGGTTTATATTGAAATCAATACCAAGGAGCAGGTATTTGAGGCTATCTATAAACTCAGAGTCAGAGGGGCACCAGCTATTGGCGTGGCTGCTGCGTATGGTTCCTATATCGCCATGAGAGACAGTAAAACGATAAATTTTGAGGCGTTTATGGCTGAGTATCAACAAGTCAAGACATATTTGGCCAGCTCAAGACCCACCGCCGTCAATTTGTCCTGGGCTTTAGACAGAATGCAAAGCCGCATTAAAAACTCCAGCAATTTGACAATAGATCAAATAAAAAGTGCCATGCTAAAAGAAGCTGAAGAAATTAGACAAGAGGACGAAAGGGTCTGCAGACAAATCGGCGAAAATGCCCTGAGCCTTTTAAAACCGGGTATGGGAATTCTGACCCACTGCAACGCAGGGACCATAGCGACATCAAAATATGGAACCGCGTTGGCCGCTATTTATCTTGGGCAAGAAAGAGGTTATGATTTTAAAGTCTTTGCCGATGAAACCAGGCCACTTCTTCAGGGGGCCAGATTAACCACCTGGGAGCTTTCACGCTTCGGAGTTAATGTAACGCTTATTTGCGATAATATGGCTTCTATTGTCATGAAAAACGGCTGGATCAACGCTGTCGTTGTGGGTTGCGACAGAGTGGCGGCCAACGGAGATACGGCCAACAAGATTGGAACCAGCGGCGTGGCCATATTAGCAAAAAATTATGGTATTCCTGTTTATGTTCATGCGCCGGTATCGACCATCGACCTTGTCACCAAGACTGGAGAAGATATCCACATCGAGCTTCGGGACGGATCTGAAATCTACAGGATGTGGTATGCAAAAGATATGGCTCCGGCTGGCGTCAAAACCTACAATCCGGCCTTCGATGTGACGGACGCCGAATACATCACCGCAATTATCACAGAACGGGGAATCGCTTATCCGCCATACACTGAAAGTCTGGCTAAAATCATGAAGGGCTAAAGGTTAAGATCGTGAAGGGCTAAAGGTTAAGATCGTGAAGGGCAAAATACCGGGTACACCTGAAACGGACTTTATGCTATACTGCTAATAGCCCGCCCCCAATTTGCACATCAAATTGTTGGTTTGCTTATTCATAAAAACTAGAATTCAATTTGAACTATGTAGAGAAATGGCGAATTCATTTTGCCCTTTGTAGAGAAATTGCACATTTATTTTGACCTATGAGGTGAGAAATGGCATATAAAGTCAAACTTGATATTTTCGAGGGTCCTTTTGACCTCCTCGTATACCTTATAGAGAATGCAGAAATGAACATCTACGATATCAAGGTATCTGAAATAACAAGCCAATACCTAAACTATCTTTCGCTTCTTCAGGACTACAATATAGAGCTGGCCAGCGAGTTCATGGTTCTTGCGGCAACTTTGATTGAAATCAAATCAAAAATGCTCCTGCCCAGGCCTAAAATTGATGGTGATGAAAGCGCATATGAAGATCCTCGGGCAGAGCTTGTCCAAAAAATATTGGAATATAAAAAATTCAAGACTGCGGCCGAAAATTTGGAACAGCTTGAAGAACTTGGGTTAAAGATTTATAGCAAGCCTCAAGAGGACCTTAGTCAATATACAAAGGAACCTGATGAATTTATCGATTTGGATTTGTCTCAGTTCGTCAAGGCCTTCAACCTTTTTATCCAAAAGAAGAAGAAGATTGAAGATATCCACAAGAGATACGAAAAGATTGAACAGGATCGCATGAGCGTCGAGGATAGGATGATTGAGATCAGAGGGCTTTTTAAGGCCAAATCCGGCATCGCGTTTCACGATCTTATTGCTGATAATCAGGATAAATACGACATCGTGCTGACCTTTGTTTCGGTGCTTGAGCTGATCAGGCTCAATACGGTCAGTGTGAGGCAGCACACTAGCCTCGGGGAAATATATCTGACATTAAAAAAACCAAAGGGAGGCGAGCTTCATCATGACGAGTAAAAAAACCATCAAATCAGCTTTTGAATCCATGCTCTTTGTCTGGGGAGATCCACTGGATGTCAAGGTGGCAGCCGAAGTATTCAATATTGATTTTAAAGAGGCTTATGGCTATTTTCTAGAACTGGCCCAGGAATATTCTGATGAGGGGCGCGGCATCGAAATCAGGGAAATTGATAAAAAATTTCAGTTTTGTACCAGACTGGAAAATAATGATTATATTGAGAAGTTATGCTCACCGACAAAAGAAAAAAGATTGTCCCAGCCGGCGCTGGAAGTGCTTGCCATCATTGCTTACAAGCAGCCAGTGACTAAGGGTGAAATCGAAAGCATTAGGGGAATCAAATGTGACAGGGTGCTTGAAGGCCTTGCAAAAAAAGAGCTTATTGCTGAAGTTGGAAGATCTTCCGGCATCGGCAGGCCCATTTTATATGGAACCACACCAGAGTTTTTAAAAAATTTCGGCTTTAAAGATTTAGGGGATCTGCCAGAAATCGAAGATATTGGCGAAACGGTTCAAAAGGAAGAAGAAAACGAAAGCATTGATTATCAGCAGATTGCCCTTGATTTTAGGGAAGCATAGAAAAAGTCTTCCTGCGACCAAAATGCGAAAAAATAGAAAAGACCTTTTGTGACGAATTAGGGAAATAAAGAAAAGACTTGGAAAATGGAGGATATCAAATGAGATTAAATAAATATATTGCTCAAGCAGGGCTTGCTTCGCGCAGAAAAGCTGATGAACTGATCGCCAATGGTAGAGTTAAAATCAATGATAAAATTATGAAAGAGCTCGGTTATGACGTTAAAGAGGGCGACAAGGTTGAAATGGGCGGCAGCGTTATAAAACCGGACAAAAAACTGGTTTATATCATGCTCAATAAACCGTTGGGCTATGTGACCACGGTGGCTGATGACAAGGAGAGACTTACGGTTATAGACCTGGTCCAAGACGTTGGGGAAAGGCTCTTTCCTATTGGCAGACTGGATTACAACACCTCAGGCATGCTGCTAATGACCAATGATGGCGATATGGCATACACTCTAACCCATCCAAAGCACATGATCTATAAGACCTATAGAGCCAGGGTGGCGGGCGTGCTCTCAAGCGAAAAAGCCTCAAAGCTAGCTCGCGGGGTGGATATCGGCGGATTTGTCACTTCAAAATCTATCGTTAATATCGAAAAAAATTTAGAGCGGTCAACTATTGTTGAGATACAAATCTATGAGGGCAAAAATAGACAAATCAGAAAAATGTTTGCGGTGGTGGGCAATAAAGTCATGGAGCTTCAAAGAACCGCCATTGGCGACCTGAAAATAGGCCATTTAAAAGAAGGCCACTATCGCAAACTAACGCCAAAAGAAATCGAGTATCTCAAAAATTCTTAAAAAATCTGAAGAGTATGTGAAGATCTTAAATGGGATGGGATGAACCAAAAAGAATGGGATGAACCGAAAAGAATGGGATGAACCAAAAAGAATGGGGGTGCTTATTATGCATGAAAATTCAGTTGTGCCGGAAAATTCGACCAGGCCAGAAAATTCAGCAAGGCAGGAAAATTTGATTGTGCGAACAACGGAATTTGCGAAATTGATTTTGCAGCAGTACATTGCCCCGGGAGACTGCGTTCTTGATGCTACTATGGGAAATGGGCTGGACACTTTGGCTCTGGCAAAAATGGTCGGCATTCATCAGGGCAAGGGAAGAGTTTATGCTTTTGATATTCAGCAAGCAGCCCTCGATGCCACTTCGGAGCTTCTGACAAAGAACAGCTTTGACTACTTTATTGTCAAGGACCAGCATAGGAGCATCGAAAACATTGTGCCTCATTCTGAAGGCGGCCTTTACCTTTATTTGGATTCTCACGCCAATATTGACAGATATTTGGACGCCGATTTAGCAGGTGCTTTGTTTAATCTGGGTTATCTTCCTGGCGGGAATAAAGTGATCACTACTGAAGCGGATGAATTCATCGCTGCAGTCAAAAAAACTGCCATCTTGCTAAAGCAAAATGGCATTATTGTTATTGTACTTTATCCAGGTCATCAGAAAGGCAAACAAGAAAAAATCATGCTCTTAGACTATATGAAACTTCTTCCCCCATCGGTTTTTCATGCGGAAATCATTGAGACTATAAATCAAACCGAAGATGCCCCTTGCATCGCCCTGATTACCCGTAAAAAATTCTGAATTTATTTGCGCTACGTATCTTTTATTTGCATTGCTGACTTATTTGCGCTGCTTATCCTTTAATGTGACACAAACGCCTTTTGCTGTGCAGACTATAATGGGTTCTTCAAGAAAATCCGCTGCAGATTCATTGATGTCGGGTCTTGATAAAACCACTTTTCTTGCTTCGAAAGTCATCTTCCTTGATGTGTTTCCGACTTCTGTAATTTCTCCATAGGCTTCAATATAATCTCCGGCAAATGTCGGAGCTTTAAACTGCACATCGCTATAAGTCAGGAACAAACCTTCGTCTCCATCGCACTTGATGAGAAGTTCGGTGGCGACATCACCGAAAAGGTTCAGCATTTTGGCTCCATCTACCAAGTTCCCACCATAATGGGCATCGTGGAGGGACATTCTCAATCTGATTGTTGATGTTATCTTTTCCATTTCATTTCTCCTCTGGTTAACGCTTAGTTTAGTTGATGCATGAAATAAGTTGCAATTAGCATGCCAATAGGTTATCTTTGAAATAGACCAAAGTGAACCGTTTTAGAATCAGTCTTATAAAATTCAGGAGGTCATATGTTTGAAGATTATGGTATAAACAGAGTCATTGAGCCAAATAATGTGCTTCCAACATCTGCGTGGCGAATAGACAATAGCAGGGAGATTTATCCCAACGAGATTAGAATCAGCATCAGGAAGCTTCATATAGAAACCACCAATTTTAAACAGCTTTGCCTCGAGAGCAATAACGATCCTGAAAAAATCAAGGAAAGGATTATGGATATTGTTATAAAAAGAGGGAAGCTGCACAACCCTATTACGGATACCGGAGGTGTAGCCTATGGCGTAGTTGAAAAAATTGGCGCGGAGTATAACAACGCAAATGGGCTTAAAGTCGGAGATGAAGTCATCTGCAATGCTTCTCTTGCAACGATTCCGCTATATATCAGCAGAATCAGCAAGGTGGATATGGCTTTCTCTCAAATTGACGCAGAGGGGTATGCCATTGCATTTAATAAATGCCCCGTGGTCAAGATGCCGGGTGACCTACCCGTAAATCTTTTGCTTTACGTCTTTGATGAGTCAGGCTCCCTTTATTCGGTAAGCAAGTGTGCGGAAGGCAAAAACAATTTTTTGGTTGTCGGAAACAACCTTCTGACAAACCTTCTGTTTGGTTATGCCGTAAGGCGAGTTGCAGGGCCAAACGCTAAAATCGTCTGCTTAATTGATAAAAACTCCGATATCATCATTGAAGGAGAGTCTGCGGATAGTCTTCTAGCCAGTATATTTTCGGAGATCCATTATGGCAACATTCTTCAGCCGACAAACTGCCTTGAGCGGATTGAACTTGCAGGAGAATTTGACCTTTGTATCAACTGCGCTGATATCCCCGGGGCCGAAACCATCAATGTCCTTGCCACAAAACCAAGGGGCACGGTCTATTTTGCCAACTTGATCAACAATTATAATATCGCGCTTTATATTACGGAATCCGTTTCAAGAGAAATAGAAATCAAAGGGGCGGAGGGCTACATCGCTGACTATGATGAGTTTGATATAGAACTGGTTCGAGAGATTGCTCCTTATATCGAAAATGCGGTCATCCACAATACGAAATTTGAAAGCGACCGGGGCAATAACGGGACGAAGATCAGCAAGCCATACGAAAAGTACAGTGAAAAGAAGGGGATGCTGGAAGACTTTATCTACGAAAGTAGAGCCATGTCCTTGGTGCTGGACGAAATTCTCAGTGTGGCCAGGTATGACTGCAATGTTCTGATCACTGGGGACACTGGCGTTGGCAAGGAAAAAGTCGCAACAATTATCCACAAATGCAGCACAAGAAGAATGCAGCCCTTTGTCAAAATCAACTGTGCCGCCATTTCGGATCATCTGATGGAATCTGAATTCTTTGGCTATGAAAAGGGTTCCTTCACTGGAGCAAATCAAGGGGGAAAAAAGGGCTATTTTGAAGTGGCGGACAACGGCATCATCCTTCTTGATGAGGTTGGAGAGCTGTCACTAGAAATGCAGGCCAAGCTGCTTCGTGCTATTCAGGATGGCGAATTTTATAGAGTTGGCGGGACAAAACCGATTAAAACAAACGTACGTATTCTATCGGCGACCAACCGCAATCTGGAAGAGCTGGTAGAAGCGAAAATGTTTAGAAGAGATTTATACTACCGGCTCAATGTTTTCCCGATTAGGGTGCCTTCGCTTACCGAACGCAAAGCTGAGATTCCGGCTTTGATTCAACATTTTGTCGACAAATATAGCGAAAAATTCGGCATCCGTACGCCAGTTGGTCAGGATGCGGTGGAATACTTAATGGACTGCAAATGGCCAGGAAACATCAGAGAACTTGAAAACGTGGTTCAAAGGCTCTTGATCTCGACGAAGGGGAAAAGCATATCTTCTTATGATGTTATGAGAGAGATGCATAGTGATTTGTTTGGTATGCTGACAACGGACGATATCGCTGAAAGTGAAGAAGCGGCTCCACTTAAGCTAGAACGCATGATAGAGAATTACGAGCGTGAAATCATAAGGTACGCTTATGAGAAATATGGATCCTCCAGGAAAGCGGCGAAGGCGATTGGGATCAGCCAGACCCAAATTGTCAGAAAAAAAATGAAATACAGCATCGAATGATCAGAAAAAATGAAATTAAGCATTAACAGATCAAGGAAATTTAAATAAAGCATTAACTGATTCGAAATCGGTTCATGTTTATGACGACTTATCATTGAAAACGGTTCGATTTCTGATTCTCAAACTCTGCAGGTGTTAGTTTGCAGGGTTTTTTAATGTGATTTATCTTGGCATATTACTTGCTCTATATTAGAAGTAAGACTATCAAGTAAGGCAAGGAAATTCATTTTCATGCCGCAATAAATATGAATAAAGTAATAGGAGGAAATCAATCATGAAAAAGGGAAACCCATTTGGAACACACAGAGTCATTGAGCCTAAAGGAGTTCTGCCACAGCCGGCCATTAAAATCGACAACACTATGGAGATTTATGACAATGAAATTTTGATTGACGTCAAAACGCTCAATATCGATTCTGCAAGCTTTACACAAATAGAAGCTCAAGCAAAGGGCGACATCGCTGAAATCAAGAAAATCATGATGGGCATCGTTGCTGAAAGAGGAAAACACCAAAACCCTGTAACCGGTTCAGGCGGAATGCTCATCGGCACAGTAAAAGAGATTGGCCCAGCGTTAAAAGGAAAAACCGACCTTAAAGTTGGCGATACTATTGCGACTCTTGTTTCACTTTCATTGACACCACTAGTGATCAAAGAAATTCATGAAGTAAGACCTGATATTGATCAGGTGGATATCACGGGTCAGGCTATTTTATTTGAAAGCGGCATCTATGCGAAACTACCTAAAGATATGCCTGAAACGCTTGCGCTTTCAGTTCTTGACGTAGCTGGAGCGCCTGCTCAGGCAGCTAAGCTTGTAAAACCAGGAGATACCGTTGTAGTCATCGGCGGCGGTGGAAAATCAGGCCTGCTGTGCCTTTATGAAGCAAAGAAAAGAGCCGGCGTAACTGGCAAAGTGATTTGTATCGGTGGCAGCGAAAAGAGTACAGATAGAGCAAGAAAGCTTGATCTTGCAGATGAGTATTTTGCAGCAGACGCTACAGATGCCATTGCCATCTACGATAAAATCATGGAATTGACAGACGGGCAGCTGGCTGACATCGTCATCAACTGTGTCAACATTCCAAACACTGAAATGTCCAGTATTCTTGCCTGCAAGGATGATGGAACTGTTTATTTCTTCAGCATGGCGACAAGCTTCACAAAAGCTGCTCTTGGCGCTGAAGGCGTTGGCAAGGATGTCAACATGATTGTAGGAAACGGCTATACCAAGGGACATGCTGAAATTGCGCTGCAGGTTCTCAGAGAATGCCCAGCAATTAGAGCCTTATTCCAAGAAATGTATGCTTAATTAACTAGAACTGTGATCCAGTTGTGCATGCCAATTAGGGATGCGCCATGAGATTCTACAACATCAAAAGAGGGAGATAAAATGGACAATTATTATAATAAAATCGAAGCCTATAAAGATGTGACTGCAGCCGAATGGAATGATTGGAAATGGCAGGTCAGAAACAGAGTAGACTCCGTAGAAAAATTAAAGAAAATTATCAATATGACCGCTCAGGAAGAAAAAGACATCAATGAAACGCTAAAGACCTTTAGAATGGGTATAACACCTTACTACGCCGCTCATATGGACAAAGATGATCCAAGATGCCCTATTAGAATGCAGGCTGTTCCGGTGATCATGGAAACCCATAGAAGTGAAGCCGATATGCTGGATCCCCTGCATGAAGATGAGGATTCACCTGCTCCCGGGCTGACCCACAGATATCCTGACAGAGTGCTTCTGCTCATCACAGACCAGTGTTCCATGTACTGCAGACACTGTACCAGAAGAAGACTTGCCGGAGAAAAAGACGGCGCAAGAAATATGGATGACATCATGCTGGCGATTGACTACATAAGAAGAACGCCTCAAGTTAGAGACGTTGTTTTATCAGGTGGAGATCCACTGCTCATCTCTGATGACATGCTCGAAGCTATTATCAAAGAACTGAGAACGATTCCCCATGTTGAAGTCATCAGAATTGGTACGCGTACGCCAGTTGTTATGCCGCAGAGAATTACGGATGAATTGGTTACTATGCTGAAAAAATATCAGCCAATCTGGGTCAACACCCACTTCAATCATATTAAAGAAATGACACCTGAAGCTATGGAAGCGGTCAGAAAACTAGCCGATGGCGGATTCCCGCTGGGCAATCAGTCCGTTCTGCTCAGAGGCGTAAATGACTGCGTGCATGTCATGAGAGAACTGGTTCACGTGCTGGTTAAAAATAGAGTCAGACCTTACTATATCTACCAGTGTGATTTGTCCTTAGGTATCGAGCATTTTAGAACAGATATATCAAAAGGCATTGAAATCATTGAAGGACTGAGGGGCCATACATCAGGTTTTGCTGTGCCAACCTTTGTTGTGGATGCTCCAGGCGGCGGCGGAAAAATTCCGGTTATGCCTAATTATGTGCTCTCTTCTTCACCGGATAAAGTAGTTCTCAGAAACTATGAAGGCGTCATTACAACCTATACCGAACCTTCAGACTTGCCTAAGCTTCCTTGCACCTGCGACGTTTGCCAGGGCAAAAAAGCATTCCATTATGAAGGCGTCGAAGGACTTCTTCAGGGTGAGCATCTTTCCCTTGAGCCAAGCAACCTAAAAAGACATTTAAGAAACAAATAATGACACATTTGATACAAATAAAAGTATAGTTAAAACAAATACAAGAGAATTAGGAAAAACAGCATTAAGAGGTAGACTAATGGGACTCCTTAACCAGTTAAAGAATCAGTTCAAGACCCTTTCCATTGTAGGAATGGCGAAAAATGCAGGAAAAACCACAGCCCTCAATTATTTGATTGAAGAGGCTATGGACGAAGGCCTTCGTCTTGGCATTACCTCGACTGGAAGGGATGGAGAACTGATTGACCTGGTGACTGGTACGGATAAACCCAAAATATTCATCGAAATAGATACTTTGGTCTCTATACCAGTTAAACTCTACGAGATGGCTGACGCCGGCCTCGAGATACTCCGAATGACAGAATACTCGACCCCTCTGGGGCGGATTCTGATCTGCAGGGCGGCAGAGAGTGGCTATGTTCAAATTGCAGGGCCGCTCAATGTCAGAGACCATAAAAAACTATGTCAGGAAATGATGGGCCTCGGTGCGGACATGATTTTAATCGATGGAGCTGTCGATCGAAAATCAGTAGCCGCACCGGGGGTTTCCGACGGGGTAATCATCGCCACTGGAGCGGTCATCAGCAGAAGCTTAAAAAAGGTGGTCGAAGAAACGCTCCATGTCGTCAGTTTATATGGATTGCCTGGAATTGATGATTCCGCTGTTTACAAAGCTATCCTTGAAAATCAGTATAAAGACCAAATCATGTTGATAAAAAAAGACCATCAGTTTCAATTCCTGGATCTTAAAACCGGGCTTAATGCCAGCAAATTCATTGATGAACTCATTGATGAAGACGTGGCTTTTGTCTATATACCAGGAGCCTTGACCCTCAGCGTTGTGGCGGATATCCATCCTGGCAAATTCAAACATCTCAAGTTTATCGTCAAGGATCCAACCAAGATTTTTATCGAGGCGAATCCCTGGCAGCAAATGGCTAAAAAAGGCTTTTGCGTTCAGGTGATGGAGCAGATTACGGTGGCTGCAATTACGGTAAACCCCTATGCACCAGCGGGTTATAGCTTTGAACACGAAGCATTGCTTGGCGCCATGAGGGTGGCGATAAAAGAAATCCCTATTATCGATGTTAAGTTTGGAGGTGATTTCGATGAGGCTTGCCAGCACAAAAGCGAAAAATGAGACCGGCTTCGATTTTGTCATTCAAATCATAAGCATAAGGACGCCTTATGGCAGGAAATACCTTAAAGAAATGACCGCCTTTTTTCCAGGCGAAGAAGACAAGTTAAGGGAAGAGTTTAACAAGCTCTCTTCAATATTTAAAATCCTAAACGATTATCCTCAGAAAATGGATGTGCTTGATGAGATTCTAATGGAAATCAAAGAGATTAGCTTTACCGTCAGCAGGAGCATCAATAATGTGCTTTCCGTGGTGGAGTTTTACGAGCTTAAAAACTTTTTGCTTCAACTTGAGAGACTTGGCGCACTTATTCATGAGCTCGGGGAAAGTATGCCTAAGCAGCTTGTTCTCATTGAAACAAATAAACTTCTTGATATCCTGGATCCAAGGGGAGATAGGATCAATACCTTTTATATCTATGACGACTTTTCGGAACTATTAGGCGGCCTGCGCAAAGAAAAACACAATCTGGAAATTTCCATAAGGCAGGAAAAAAAGCAGATTAAGCAGCAGCTGGAAAAGGAGTTCTGCATCTCTATGACGCCGAAATTTGAACTGCTGATTTCAAAATCAAGTCCTGAGCTTCTGGCTAAAGCAAGGAGCATTAATCAGCTTACGGTTGAGTGCGAAGATTATATGACGGTCACATATGTGATTAAAAGCACTGATGCCCTTGATGCCAGTATGAGAAGAATGGAAGAGATCAATTCTCAGGTTGACGAAGAGGAGCTTAAAGTCAGGACAAATTTATCTAGAAAAGTGGCCATTTATCAAGAAGACTTGCAGAAAAACTGCCTCATTGTCGGCGAACTTGATTTTGTCATTGCTAAGGCAAGATATGCGAGGGATAACAATTGCTGCAGGCCGGAAATCGGTGACGCTCATTTTATTAAAATTATGGATGGTCGGCATCTTATGGTTGAGAAGATTCTCAGCGATAAGGGCAAGATATTCTGTCCGGTCAGCATAAACCTTGCGGATGGTGTGACCTGCATTACTGGGGCTAATATGGGAGGTAAAACCATTTCCTTGAAGATGGTTGGCCTTGTGACATTATTAGCACAACATGGGTTTTTTGTTCCATGCCGGGAAGCTAAGCTGGGCTTATCAAGCTCCATTAGCATTCTAATTGGGGATACTCAGTCTATGCAAAGGGGTCTTTCCAGCTTCGGCAGTGAAATGGAGGAACTCAAGGATATTTTGGATCAGAGCCAGAAGAATGCCCTTATTTTAATCGATGAAATAGCCAGCGGTACAAATCCTGTCGAAGGGCTGGCTCTCACCAAAAGCGTCATCGGCTATCTTTCGGCCAAAAGTTATATTACTCTGGTGACCACCCATTTCGATAACGCAGCAATGAATAAGAGTATTCAGAATATGCAGGTTAGAGGCCTTTCCGGAGCAGATATGGCAAAGCTTGAAAAAGAGCTACATCATGCCAACCGGCGGGAGCGCATAGAAGTTATTTCCAAATACATGGATTACAGACTTTATGCGGTAAGCAGCGGACAGGAAATACCAAAAGATGCTCTGAATATTGCTAAAATGCTGGGAATCTATGACGAGATTATAGAAGTAGCTCAAAAGATACTGACTGGGCAGTAGAACCTGCAAATCAAATAGCAGTAGAAATCTACAAATCGAAGATTTGGGATTTCTGTGCATAAGTTCACCATCAATTTGCTCTGCAAATTGGACGAGCTAATGGCAGTTGAAATCGGCCAATCGATGATTGCGATTTCCGTGCATAACTTCACCAAAGGAGGTAAAAAGGATGAAAAGCAAATTGAATCTAGACCCAGCAATTATCGCCAGCGCCAGAAACGCTGCCAATAATATCGCTGAAGACATGCAAATCTTCATAGAAAGACATACGACAGTTTCCACCGAAAGAACCATTTTAAGGCTATTAGGGGTAGACGGCATCGACGAGGTAGAAAGACCTCTGCCGAATATTGTCGTGGATGCCATCAATGAGGGTGGTGGACTATCAAGAGGGATTGCCTACTGGATGGGTAATGCTATGATTAAAACTGGACTTTCACCTCAGCAAATCTCAGAGAAGGTTTCCAGCGGAGATCTGGATTTGATGAAGCTTGAAACCGTCAGCACAAAAGAAGCGGAAGCGCAAATTATGCCTCTGGTGCAGGAAGCCCTTGATAAAATTAAGCTTCAGAGCAAAAAAAGAGATAATTACCTGAGTACAATTGGGGAAGGCAAAAAGCCTTATTTGTACTTAATCGTGGCAACGGGAAATATTTACGAGGACGTTCTTCAGGCTGAAGCCGCAGGGAGACAAGGCGCAGATATCATCGCTGTTATAAGAACTACTGGGCAAAGTCTTCTGGATTACGTGCCTTATGGACCGACGACAGAAGGCTTCGGGGGAACTTATGCGACACAGGAAAATTTCAGGATTATGAGAAAAAAACTTGATGAAGTTGGGGAAGAAGTTGGCAGGTATATCAGACTGTGCAATTACAGCTCAGGACTTTGCATGCCTGAGATTGCTGCTATGGGCGCCATCGAGAGACTAGACGTCATGCTGAATGATGCTCTTTACGGGATACTGTTCCGAGATATCAACATGCAGCGTACCCTTGTCGACCAGTATTTTTCAAGAGTTATTATCGGATATTCCGGAATCATTATGAATACCGGCGAGGATAATTATTTGACTACCTCCGATGCCATCGAAGAAGCCCATACAGTTTTGGCTTCTCAGTTTATGAATGAACAGTTCGCACTTAAAGCCGGTATTCCAGAAGAACAAATGGGTCTGGGACATGCTTTTGAAATGGATCCCAATACTGAAAACGGATTCCTGCTGGAATTATCCCAGGCGATCATGGCCAAGGAAATATTCCCAAAAGCACCATTAAAATATATGCCACCGACAAAATTCATGACAGGAAATATTTTCAAAGGGCATATACAAGATGCGCTCTTTAATATGGTTGCGATTTGGTCTGGCCAGGGTCTGCAGCTATTAGGCATGCTGACTGAGGCCATACATACACCCCATCTTCAGGACAGAATGCTGGCCATTGAAAACGCAAAATATATTTTCAATAATGCCAGAGACATTGGTGAAGAAGTCGAGTTTAAAGAAAACGGCATCATTCAAAAGCGTGCTCAGGAAGTTTTAAACTCAGCTGAAAAAATGCTGAAGGAAATAGAAAAAGAAGGGCTGTTCTCTACAATTGAAAAAGGAAAGTTTGCTGGCGTTAAAAGGCCGAAGGATGGCGGAAAAGGTCTCCATGGCGTCGCCTTAAAAGATGAACAGTATTTCAATCCATTTATTACTCTAATGTTAGGGGGTGGAAAATAATGACGGACATCGCAAAAATAGATTTAACAAAGGTTAAACCCTACGGGGATACCATGAATGATGGCATGATGCAGCTCAGTTTCACGCTTCCTATTCCCTATTCCGATGAAGCGTCGGAAGCGGCCAAGGTTTTAGCAAGAAAAATGGGTCTTGATGAACCCGCTGTAGTCTGCTCAAAGGATCTTGGTATTGGGTATACCTATTTCATCATGTACGGGAAATGTCAGCACACTGTTGATTTTACAACGATTAAGGTTAATAAAATCGAAGTGGAAATCATGGATAAATACGAGGTCGAAAAATACATCAAGGAAAACATTCAAAGAGATGTGGTTATTGTCGGTGCTTGCACGGGAACAGACGCGCATACGGTAGGGATTGATGCCATCATGAACATGAAGGGCTTTCACGGGCATTATGGCCTGGAGCGCTATAAAGGCATTGAAGCTTTTAACATGGGTAGCCAGGTACCGAACGAAGTTTTAGTGGCTAAAGCCATTGAGATGAATGCGGACGCCATTCTCGTTTCCCAGGTCGTCACTCAAAAGGATGTTCATATTCCCAACATGACTCAGCTAGTAGAGCTTCTCGAAGCAGAAGGCGTCAGAGATAAAATGGTCATCGTCTGCGGCGGCCCTAGAATTTCTCATGAGCTTGCCCAGGAACTTGGCTATGATGCCGGATTCGGAAGCGATACTTATGCCGAAGATGTAGGGACCTTCATTGTAACCGAAATGGTCAAAAGAAAACTCGTTTAGGAGGTAAGTATGAAGAACAAAATAAAAACTGTTGAAGAAGCTATTGAGCCGATCAAAGATGGCGCTATCATAATGGTTGGCGGGTTTATGGCGACGGGAACTCCTGAAATACTCATTGACGCATTAGTTGTGAAGGGTGTTAAAAACCTGACGATTATCTGCAACGATGGCGGATACCCTGGAAGAGGCGTCGCCAAGCTCATTTCTGCACATCAGGTCAAAACGCTGATTGCATCCCATGTGGGCTTAAACCCGGAAGTCGGCACCCAAATGGTTTCAGGGGAAATGGAAGTGATTCTGGTTCCTCAGGGAACTTTAGCGGAACGGATTCGCGGAGCTGGAGCAGGTCTCGGCGGTTTTCTGACACCGACGGGTGTCGGCACCATCGTCGCCGAGGGCAAGCAGGTGCTGACCATCGGGGGGAAGGACTACCTGCTTGAATTGCCTTTGAAGGCTGACTTCGCTCTCGTCAGAGGGACTGTGACAGATAAAAAAGGCAATACCTGCTACAGCAAATCCACCAGAAATTTCAACCCCTTGATTGCGACAGCGGCGGAAATGGTGATTGTGGCAACAGAGAAAATTGTTGAAATCGGCGAGATAGATCCTGAGCATGTTGTCACTTCAGGCATCTTCGTAGACGTGATTGTAGGAGGTGAAAAGCCATGGCAGATATAAAGGAAATCATTGCCAGAAGGGTGGCGAAGGAGCTCAAGGACGGAGACGTAGTCAATTTGGGCATTGGACTACCTACCATGGTTGCCAACTATATTCCCCACGACTATGATGTAACCTTTCAGTCTGAGAATGGATTCCTAGGACTTGGTACAGCCGCTGAAAAGGGCAAGGAAGATATCGATTTGGTCAATGCAGGCGCACAATACGTGACGGTTAAACCAGGAGCCATGTTTTTCGACAGCGCCACTTCTTTTGGCATCATCAGAGGCGGCCATGTAGATGCAACAGTACTTGGCTCACTTCAGGTAGATCAAGAAGGCAACCTTGCCAACTGGATTATACCAGGCGTTATGCTCCCAGGCATGGGCGGCGCTATGGACCTTGTTGTTGGTGCGAAGAAAGTCATCATTGCCATGCAGCATACTAATAAGGGGCAACATAAAATCCTTAAAAGATGCACGCTTCCTTTCACTGCCTTGAAAGTCGTTGATATGATTGTCACCGAAATGGCGGTTCTTGAAGTTACGGAAATGGGCCTGGTTCTTACAGAAATCAACCCTGAATACACTGTAGAGCAGGTACGGGAAGCCACAGAGGCACCATTAATCATTAGCCCGCACTTGAAAGATATGATCTAGACAACAGACGCGAATGTCCATACTTAAACAGCTCGAATGCCTTTGGTGCGCTGCACCTTAGCGCTCGGGCTGTTTTTTATTTAGGCTTTAATGCCGAGGTCGGGAGTTATCGATACATTGCTCTATTACCGAGGTCGGGAGTTATCGATACATTGCTCTATTACCGAGATCGCGTGCTATCGGCATATTGCTTTAATACCGAGATCGCGTGCTATCGGCATATTGCTTTAATATCGAGGTCATGTATAATTGAAGCATAATAATACACGATTAAAACACCAAAGAAAATGGCGCAGATGTTTATATTTGAAGAATTGCATGAAAGGAAGCTGCTTATGCAAAGAGTGCTTATTGTTGAGGATGAGACAAATATCAGCGAACTCATCGTCTATAATTTAAAAGAAAACGGATATGAGACGATGATCGCTTCCGATGGAGAATCAGGATTGGCCTATGCCTTGTCAGAAAAGCCGGATCTGATCCTTCTTGACGTCATGCTGCCAGGCAAAAACGGGTTTGATGTTTGTAGAGAACTCAGAGAAGTTCATCATCTCAAAACGCCTATTATTATGCTCACCGCCAAGAGCGAAGAAATAGACAAGATTTTAGGCCTTGAATTTGGAGCGGACGATTATGTGACAAAGCCTTTTAGCGTGAGAGAATTGATGGCTAGGGTCAAAGCTGTTCTGCGCAGGAGTGAATCTATGCCTGCCAATGAAGAACAGGAGCCGGGAAATAAAGATGAAAAAAAATCTGATCAATTGATTCATGTCGGAGATTTGACCATGGATATTGAAAAACACGAAGTGAGAGTGAATGACAGACTTGTCGAACTGACTTTTAAAGAATTTGAACTTTTAAAAACTTTGGCAGTCAATCGAGGAAAGGTCATGAGTCGCGATTATCTGCTTGATAAAGTTTGGGGCTATGATTATATTGGTGAAACGAGAACCGTTGACGTACATGTACGGTATTTAAGACTAAAACTTGGTGAAGAGGAACAGATCATACAAACAATTAGAGGTGTAGGCTATAAAATTTTGTAGTAGGCGCATAATGATGCCAGAGTTGAGGGGAATCGCATGAGAAGAAAAATCTTGATTTTTTCCATTGTTTTAATATTGGTCAGCGTCGGCGTGACCAGCTTCATTTCTATAAGGGCAACCATGAATAATTTTGAGTCTGTCAACCAGACTACGCTTGAGAATTATGGCAATCTTATTAATAAAGCCATCGAAGAAGATTATGTGCGGAACATTGTGCCCGATTACAGCGCATTTGCCATTGATTTTGCCAGCCAAATCAATGAAAGGGTTACCTTCATAGCAAAGGACGGCAAAGTTTTAGGGGATTCCCAAGCTGGAGCCGCCTATGTCAACATGGAAAATCATAAATATAGAGAGGAAGTAAAGCAAGCACTGACTGGGAATGTGGGTTTTAGCGTCAGAACCAGCGGCACTTTCAACGTAAAATACGTCTATGTGGCAGTGCCATTGAACCATAAGGGAGAAATTACGGTCATTACCAGGCTGGCGATGGAAATCGATCAAGTCGAAATTATCAATGACTACATCATCAAAAACTCCTTACTTTCAGCCTTAGTCGGCGTAATACTCGCGATTTTGATGAGTCTTCTTTATACGGGCCGCATTACAAGGCCGGTTAGAACGATTTTGGCTGCAACGTCAAAAATCGCCGATGGAAATTATAACGAGAGGATCTTTGTTAAGTCTGGGGATGAACTCGAAAAAATCGCCATAAAAATCAACGACATGGCGGAAAAGTTAGGGCATACCATTACCGAATTGTCAGATAGCAACAGCAAAAAACTGTCAGTTCTATATAGCATGAAGGAAGCCATTATTGCCGTAGATAATGAGTTTAGGGTCATTTTAGTCAACAATGCCGCTAAAAAAATGTTTGGGCTTTCGGATCAAAGCGTGGGAGAGTACCTGCTGCGCTCAATTAGAAGCAGCCAGCTTCACGATACCTTTAAAAAAGTGGTTTCGGAAAAATTCATCGGAGAGCAGGATGTTGAATTCCCCGGAGGCCGCATCTATAAAATCAAAACGGTATATATTACGGATGAATACAGCAATAAGCAATTGGGCATCATGGCACTTATTGAAGACATTACAGAATTTAAAAAAATGGAAAATATTCGTAGAGAGTTTGTCGCCAATGTTTCCCACGAATTAAAAACACCACTGACTTCAATAGCCGGCTTTGTGGAAACTCTTCAAGCCGGTGCGGCGGAGGATCCGGCTTTGCGCAGCAGATTCCTTGACATCATCGCTATTGAAAGCGCAAGACTCAAAAGGCTTATAGAGGATATTCTGATTATTTCAGATATTGAAGGGGGAAGAGAGCCAAAGCTTTCCGGGAAAATAGACGTCAAAGAAGCTATTGCCCAAACAATCAGCGCCATTGCACCTATTATAGAGGAGAAAAAAGCCGTTATAGTTCAAGACTATGATGCAGAAGATATTGAGATTGAGGGTAATCCAGACCGTTTCAGACAGATGATGGTGAATCTGATTGAAAATGCGGTCAAATACTCTGAAAACGGAAAACAAGTGACTGTTTCTGCGCATAAGAAATTCAATCGTATTCATATTGTTGTCAAGGATCAAGGCTATGGTATCTCGGAAGAGCATTTGCCCAGACTCTTTGAACGATTCTATAGAGTGGATAAGTCGAGATCTCAAATGGCTGGGGGAACAGGTCTCGGGCTTGCTATCGTCAAGCATATAGTCCATCTCTTTGAAGGAGAAATATATGTCGAGAGTAAAATTGGCGTAGGGTCTGAATTCACCATTATTATTTAGCATTTCAGAAATTATTGATTTGCTATTATTATTTGGCGCTTCAGTGGTTATGTACAGTATCATTATTTAGGTTTCAGTACTTCTTAACATAGATTTAACATAAACTTTGTTTCGACTTAACAAAGGTCTGATAATATAGGAACTGTAAAAAAGAAAAGGAATAAGATTTATCAGAACTCTTGTAGAAAGAAAGGAATTTGAACATGAAAAAAATATTAATTATCGGTCTAACATTAGCGTTGGCGCTTGGCACATTAACAGCATGCGGAGCGAAAACAGAACCCACAGCAACAGGACTGACAGGTAAAGTGGTGGTCGCTGGGTCAACATCAGTACAGCCCTTATCAGAAGAACTGGCATCAGCATTCATGGATATTAACCCGGATGTTACAATTGAAATTCAGGGCGGTGGATCCGGCGTAGGCATCAAGGCGGCCCAGGATAAAATAGCAGACTTCGGTTCATCCTCAAGAGAACTTAAAGCTGAAGAAAAAGCAACCATTGCCAATGAATATGTCATCGCTAAAGACGGAGTGGCTGTAGTCCTTGACCCAGCCAATACAGTAACAGACTTATCCCTTGATCAAATCAAGCAGATATTCACCGGCAAGATCACGAACTGGAAGGAAGTCGGCGGAGCTGATGCACCTATCGTTGTAGTATCTAGAGAAGAAGGATCGGGAACGAGAGGCGCATTCGTTGAAATCACAAAGGTTTCTGAGAAGGACGCTGCTGGAACTGCTGTTGACAATACAACAAAAGATGCGCTGGTTCAACCATCGACAGGCGCAGTGAAAACGACTGTAGCAAACACACCAAACACCATCGGGTATATTTCCATCGGCGCACTTGATGATACCGTTAAAGCGATCAAAGTTGAAGGCATCGATGCTACAGAAGCCAATGTATTAGCAGGAGACTATAAAATCTCAAGACCATTCCTGTATCTGTCTAACACAGAGCTTACTCCTGCTGCTCAGGCATTTCTGGATTTCATCCTAAGTGCTGAAGGACAGGCAATCGTAGCGAAGGATTTCATACCGGTTCAATAAGTCCAAACGTATTATAAAAGACCTCCTCATTATAGGCGTAGAAAGGCAATAATCAATGAAAGCATATGAGAAGATCGTTGAAAAGCTGATTATAGTCTGCGCCATAATATCCACAATATCGGTGGTCCTGATTACGGTATTCATTTTCCGATCAGGACTGCCAATTTTGATGAATTATGGTGTTATTGATTTTATTTTTGGCACAAACTGGTCACCAACGAATGGAAATTACGGCATCCTGCCACTGATTGCCGGAACCCTTTCTGTTACGCTTGGTGCTTTAATCATAGGCGTTCCCATGGGCATCGCCAGCGCTATCATTCTATCCGAGATTTTACCTGGAAAAGTGGCTCGCGTATTCAAATCCGCCATAGAACTTCTAGCCGGTATTCCATCAGTGGTTTACGGCTTTTTTGGTCTTATTGTTCTGGTGCCCGCCATCAGAACTTTTATTCTGCCAATAGTACAATTGGTGGTTCCTAAAGCGACTACTACGGGATTCAGTATTTTTGCTGGGGCCATTATTTTGGCCATCATGATTCTCCCTACAATCGTGAGTATTTCTGAAAACTCTATCAAAGCAGTACCAAGAGAATTTAGAGAAGCCTCTTTGGCGCTAGGCGCCAATAAAATGGAAACCATCGTTCGGGTCATCATTCCTGCAGCAAAATCCGGCATCATCGCCTCGATCATTTTGGGCATGGGAAGGGCGATCGGCGAAACCATGGCCGTAATCCTGATTACCGGGAATATGCCTAAAATACCAGGCGGCCCTCTAGACTCGGTTGCTACTTTAACAGGAACCATTGCCATGGAAATGGGCTATGCAGATGCAACCCACCAGCAGGCATTATTTGCTGTAGGCATTATTCTCTTTATGATAATCATGCTGCTGAACGCCATTGCCCAAATATCAGCCCATGGTTTAAGGGGGAATAACTGATGATTAAAAAAATTAAACAGGGCGCGTTTTATGGGAGCATTGGTCTGCTGGCTTTTTTAGTGATGATCAGCTTATTATCAATTATGGGTTACATTCTTTTTAATGGAGTAGGACATATCAATCTGGAATTTTTGACAAAAGAGCCAAGAAGTATGGGTCGGGAAGGCGGCATCTTCTCGGTTATTATTGGGACTCTGATATTAACATTATTTTCCGTTCTTATCGCCACACCAATAGGCGTAGCGGCTGCCATATTCTTCACAGAGTACTCAGCGGGGAAAAAATGGGTTGGTCCAATCCGGTTCTTTACAGAAATATTAGCTGGGATACCTTCCATCATATTTGGACTTTTTGGTTTTGCGTTTTTCGTCATATTTTTAGGACTTGGCTGGTCAATTCTTTCCGGCGGCTTAACCCTGGCAATTATGATTTTACCGACCCTGATCAGAGCAACGGAAGAATCTCTTAAAACGGTTCCCATGTCTTATAGAGAAGGGAGCCTTTCTCTTGGGGCGACTAAGCTTCAAACGATTACGAGGGTCATCATACCAAGCTGTCTTCCGGGTATTCTGACGGGCATTATATTAGGCGTTGGAAGGGCTATCGGCGAAACTGCGGCGGTCATGCTGACTGCCGGAAGTAATCTTCGTATGCCAACTTCACTGCTCGATTCAACGAGAACCATGTCTGTCCACCTGTACACTTTGGCATCGGAAGGTATTTCGCTGGAAAAGACCTTTGCCACGGCAAGTCTTCTTATTATCATAGTATTAATCATCAATACCGCAGCCAATGCGATTACCAGTAAATATATCATTAAAAGCTAAACGGATTAGGAGGAGAAAATGGAAAACGCATCAACCAAATTTGAAATCGATAAACTGAACCTCTTTTATGGAAGTTTTCAGGCTTTAATCGATATAGACATGACTATTTACACCAATAAAATTACGGCACTGATCGGTCCTTCAGGATGCGGCAAGTCTACTTTTATAAGAACATTGAATAGGATGAACGATCTTATTTTGGGCGTTAAGACCACGGGTCTTGTCAAATTTGACGAAATGGATATCTATGCCGTTGATTATGACGTGATCAACCTAAGGAAAAAAGTGGGTATGGTTTTTCAAAAGCCAAACCCATTCCCAAAGACGATCTTTGAAAACATCGTGTATGGGCCAAAAGTTCACGGCGAGAAAAACCGGGACAAACTCCAGGAAATTGTGGAGAAGACGCTGAAAGAAGTGGCTTTATGGGAAGAAGTCAAGGACAGGCTTCACAAACCGGCCCTCGGGTTGTCCGGAGGGCAGCAGCAGAGGCTCTGTATCGCTAGATGCCTTGCTGTAGAGCCTGAAGTCATCTTAATGGATGAACCCACTTCAGCGCTGGATCCGGTAGCCACATCCAAAATAGAAAGCCTTTTAGAAGAACTCGTGGAGAAATATACTATAGTCATCGTCACTCATAATATGCAGCAAGCCGGCAGAGTATCGGATTATACGTCCTTTTTTCTCAGTGGCAAGGTGCTCGAAACGGATAAAACAGAAATCATTTTTTCTAATCCAACCAACAAAAAAACCGAAGAATATATTACTGGGCGATTTGGATGATCAAAAAATATATAAGGAGGAATCAACATGTCAGCAAGACCACAAATGGATCACGAAATGGCGATCATACTCAATGAACTCCTTGAAATGGGCGCAAGAGTTGAAGATGCCATCAGGCTTGCTATCAAGTCACTTAAAGAGAAGGATAGCGCTTTAGCAAGGAAAATCATCGACGATGATCAGATTATCGATGATCTTGAGGATGCGATTCGCGACAAATGTATCAAATTTATGGCGAGGCAGCAGCCATTAGCCGGAGATTTGCGCATGACGATTTCAATTCTTCAAATGATCAGGGATATGGAACGCATAGGAGATCACTGTGAGGATATTTCGAAATATACCTTAAGACTGGAAAATGAGCATTATATCAAAGAGCTAATTGATATTCCAAGAATGGCAGAGATGGCGGCTAAAATGGTGAAGGATTCACTGGACTCCTTTGTGGGCAAGGATTTGAAACTGGCGCGTAGGGTCTGGAAATCTGATGAAGAGGTGGATGAGATATTTCGCAATATCAATGATGAGCTTCTTGACCTTATGGCCAAAGATCCTGCCAAAGTCAAGCAGAGCGTCATGTTCACATTTATTGCTGCCCACATAGAAAGAATAGCCGACTATGCAACCAACATCTGTGAGGAAACGGTTTTTGCTATCGAAGGGGACTTCCATATGGAGCAAATTGAAGAAGTCTAAAGATATAAAATTGAGTCGGGTACTGTGAAGCATCAGACTGAATAAGTGATAAACAAAACTAGAACAATAATCGAATTATAAAAAACTGGAATATAGTGAAAAGCCAAGAGTTTTTCACTATATTTTTTGCTTTTTAGGGCTAAAGGTTGTAAAATATAATCTAAAAGGAGTTGATGACATGAAAATCAAATTTATTGGTGCATCCATGTCCGTTACAGGTTCCTGCCATCTTATTACTACGGATAAATATAAGATTTTGCTGGACTGTGGACAATACCAGGGAAGCAAGATTATGAACGCGTTGAACCAGGCTGACTTCGGGTTTGACCCAACTGCCATCGATTATTTATTTTTAAGCCATGCGCATATTGACCATTCGGGGAGGATCCCTCTTCTCGTGAAAAGAGGCTATACGGGCCCAATTTATTGCACGGATGCTACAGCAGATCTCGTCGATATTATGCTCAAAGACAGTGGCTACATTCATGAGAAAGAAGCAGAATGGGACAATCGAAAAGCCCAGAGAGCAGGAAAACCTATGGTTGAACCGCTTTATACCGTAGCGGATGCAGAGGCTTCATTAAAATACCTGAAACCAATACTCTATGGTCAGATGATTACCGTCAACGATGAAATCAAGGTTAGGTACAATGATGCCGGCCATATTCTAGGCTCATCAATTATAGAACTTTGGATCACCGAAAACGGCAAGGAGTCAAAAATCGTTTTCTCTGGAGATCTTGGCATTAAAAACAGGCCGATTTTAAGAGATCCTACCATCATCACAGAAGCAGATTATCTCATTATGGAAACAACCTATGGCGATCGGCTTCACGCCCCTAATACCAAGAGCATTGAGGATTTTATCAATATTATTCTGAAGACCTCAAGAAGAGGGGGCACTGTTGTCATTCCGTCTTTTGCGGTGGGCAGAACTCAGGAAATCATATTTCAACTGAATAGATTTTATGAAGACCATTCAGAATTTCAGCAGGAACTGGACAAAATATTCGTTTACGTGGATAGTCCTCTTGCTACCAGAGCTACAGATGTGTTTAAACGGAATGCACAGGTGTTTGACGATGAGACCCGCGATTATATTCTAAAAGGGGATAATCCGCTTGATTTTAAAAATCTCGTTTTCACCCGAAGTAGCGAAGAGTCAAAAGCCTTAAATTTCAAGGAAGAGCCTAAGATTATCATTTCTGCCAGCGGCATGTGTGAAGCAGGGCGTATCAAGCATCATCTCAAGCATAATTTATGGAATCCAAAATCCAGCATAGTATTCGTTGGCTACCAGGCTGAAGGGACTCTAGGCCGCTCAATAGTCAGTGGAGATCCGGATGTATCCATTTTTGGAGAGAAGATTCATGTTCGGGCGGAGATTTATAATCTCGAAGGGTTTTCGGGACATGCGGACCGGGATGATCTTTTAGAATGGCTCAGCGGATTCAAACAAAAACCGCGCAGTATTTTCCTCGTTCATGGAGAGGCAGAATCCAAGCATGCTTTCGCCGCTTATGTCAAAGAGAAACTGGGCTATGACTGTACAGTCATCGAAAATGTTTCGGAATTTGCGCTTAATGGTGCAGCCTTGACTTCCTCTGAAGCTCCGATGGTAGCGCCTGTGGCTAACCCGGCTAGTGACAGCGAGATGATCAGCATTAAAGAAAGAATCGCCAAGGTTCATGATAACCTTGAGACTATACTATACAATACGAATTTGGCTGTGGGCACATCGCTTTCGCAGGACCAGATGACCCAAATATCCAATATCATGCTTGAAATTGAGAAAAACGCCATCAATCTGGGGGCGGAGGTTATCCCGAACCAGGGCCCTCAGGAAGGAATCGTAGAAAAGGTATGAGAGATGTGATCATTATTGGAATTGCAGGAGGAACTGGATCCGGAAAAACTACTTTAATCAATCGTATTGAGGCTGAATTCATGGATTCCATTGTCATTCTCAGCCACGACTTTTATTATAGAAGAAATTCCAATATGCCTTTCAGTGAGCGGGAAAAGCTGAATTACGACCATCCAAATTCCTTTGAAACGGATTTGATGATTGATCACATCCAAGGATTGAAAGAAGGCAGACCTATACACAGGCCGGTCTATAATTTTGTGATACACGATAGAACGGATGAGACTGTAACCATAAGGCCAGCAAAAGTCATCATTGTAGAAGGTATACTGATTTTCGAGAACCGCAAGCTAATGGATTTATTTGATATTAAGGTATTTGTTGATACAGATGCGGATGTGCGCATTATACGGCGCATACTTCGAGATGTCAAAGAAAGAGGCAGAAGTCTTGACTCGGTGATCAATCAGTATTTAACAACAGTTAAGCTTATGCACGAACAATTTGTGGAGCCCAGTAAAAAAAATGCAGACATCATCATCCCTGAAGGGGGCTTTAACACAGTAGCCCTTCAGATGCTGAATGAACGCATTAAGGCTCTGCTTACCGCTCAAAACGAAGAGTATGATGGAGGAAATCATGCAAAACGATAATCAAAACAGAGAAGGTTTTTCATCCGGGCTCGCGGTATTTTTCGCAACCCTTGGATCAGCAGTTGGCCTCGGTAACATCTGGAAATTCCCCTATTTGACTGGAGAATTTGGGGGAGCTGCTTTTCTTTTCGTCTACATTCTCTGCGTTGCCTTTGTTGGCGTACCGCTCATGATCAGTGAATTTTACATCGGACGCAAAACGAGGCTCAATGCTGTGGGCTCATTTGAAAAATTGGCACCGGGCAAGCCGTGGAAAGTGATCGGGTATGCGGGAGTAATAGCGGCCTATTTGATCATGTTTTTTTACAGCTGCGTGGCAGGCTGGGTTTATTCGTATATTTTTAAAGCTATCAGGGGAGACTTTATCGGTATAACCCCAGAAACGGCGCAGGCACAATTTGGAACGACTTTGTCGAGCCCTTGGCAGCCAATCATGTGGCAGATTATATTTTTGCTTGTGGTCGGAACTGTCATTCTCCTAGGCGTCAGAAAAGGGATAGAGCGCGTCACTAAAACCCTCATGCCACTGCTTTTTATCCTGATTGTCATTTGTGATATCAGGGCATTGACCCTTCCCGGAGCCAAAGAAGGTCTGACTTTTTTATTCAATCCAGATTTTACTCAGATTGGGCCCTTGGCCATTTTAACAGCATTGGGTTTGGCTTTCTTTAAGCTTTCCATTGGCATGGGCACAATGATTACCTATTCCAGTTATTTTACACATGATAATAATATGATCAATACAGCAACCAGGGTAGCGCTTTCGGACCTTCTGGTGTCGATTTTGGCTGGGATTGCCATTTTTCCAGCCTTGTTCAGCTTCGGTATTGAGCCTACTGCAGGCCCGGGGCTCCTATTTATGGCAATTCCTCTTGTATTTGCACAAATGCCTTTTGGTAATCTGCTGCTTATCGCATTTCTTACCCTTACAGGCATCGCAGCCACGACGGCCAGTATTTCCATTATAGAAACCACGACACTGTTCTTTACTGAACAGCGAAAAGTGTCCAGAAAAATTGCAGTCATTATCAACCTGACGGTAATAGCAGTGATCGGGTCTCTGGCGACTTTATCTGCGGATAAAACCGGAGTGCTTGGCAATGTTAAAATTTTCGGCAAAACCTTTTTTGATCTTTTTGACTTTACGTCATCCAATATTCTGCTGCCTCTTGGCGGGCTGTTTATCGCCATATTTATTGGATATGTGATCAAAAAGGACGATTTTGTCAATGAGCTTACCAACGATGGCCTACTAAAATCCGAAGGCATCGTTACGGCAATTCTATTTATTTTAAGATTTGTGACGCCAGTGCTGGTCATAGTGATCTTCCTTAATTCACTCGGGATTATTAACTTCAATTAGCGCACCTAGCAAACACAGATAAAAAGGCGCACATTTTCATAAAAATGCTTTCTGAAACATTGTAAAAGGCTTTCCATAATACACTACGACAGTGGAACTATTATAATAATAAAACGTCAAATGAGTAAGATAGTATAAGTTTTTAGGAGGAGATCAAATGAAAAAGGGAAAAGCGTTCAGAAAAATTCTCTCAATAGCACTTATTATGGTTATGGTTTTGGGAACAAGCGTCACGGGCTTTGCAGCTACGACCTTTTCTGATATCAATGGCCACTGGGCCGCAGCATCGATTAATTATGGTGTCGCAAACGGCTTTATAAAAGGTTATGCGGACGGCACTTTCAAACCGGATAATCCAGTGACAAGGGCTGAATTCAGTAGAATGCTGAATGTGGCTTTTGGCATTGCCAATACGCAGGCCGTCAATTTTTACGACGTGGCATCAAGCGAGTGGTACTATCAGGAGGTTCGAAAAGCAGTAGCCGCCGGATATATCAATGGTTACGAGGATAACACCTTTAGACCGAACAGCAGGATTACGAGGCAGGAGGCGGCTGTCATGATTGCCAGCGTCATTCCAGCTGCGGCAACTGCGCCAAGCTTAGCAGGACTTTCAGATAATGGGAGCATTGCAGATTGGGCGAGAGCCGCTGTGACTAAAGTCTATGCAAAAGGTTATATGCGCGGAGACAACAATAACATGTATAACCCGCTTAAGTCGTTAACGAGGGCAGAAGCAGCTACCATACTATCAAGCATTATCAGCAAGGAAAACATCGTTTCAGATGATACAACGCTTTCGACCAACGGCAAGTCCATTTCGGACACTATTTATGCCAATGACCTAATTATCAGCAAAACCCTTGGAACTGGTTCAGTGGATCTCAGCGACTCCATGGTCTTAGGGACGATGAGCGTACTTGGTGGGGGAACAGGATCAATTGGGATTTATGATACTAATATACATAATATGAGCGTCGCCAAGACAACGGGAGACGTTAGGGTATTCCTATCCGGCGATGCCACTGTAAGAGACACTGTTATGGAAAACGGGGCTATTTTGGAGCACAAATCTCTAAGGGGACTGGGCTTCCAAAACGTCTATTTTAATGGCAGCGATCTTGGGACACAGGAAGTCAGCTTAATCGGAAGCTTCAAGCAGCTTTATATCAATACGGCATCCACAATCAAAGCAACCAGCGGGTCAATCTCCAATGTCAATATCACCCGAGATGCTGCCGGAGATGTTGTAAAACTGGGCGGCACCTACAACAACATCACATTTGAGGGAAAAAGCCTATTTGAGCTTCTAACCGGAAAAATAACCGCATTGACAGTTAATTCAGGAGCATCTTCCTCAACAGTCAAGCTTGACAGCGGCACAAGCATCACCACAGCAGTGGTTGATGGCATAAAGACCGCATTCACTGGAACCGGCACCATATCAAGATTAGAAGCCAATGTGAACGATATCACTTATGAAACCGCACCAAGCCGCGTTGTCACTGCTAGCGGCGTGTCAAGACCGCCAGTGCTATCTGCGGACACAACGGCACCAGTGCCAACTTTTGTGCCGGCAAACTCAGCAACGAGTGTTCTGGCCAATACAAAGATTACGATTACCTTTGATGAGCCAATCTATAAGAGCAATGGCAACGCCATATCCACTTCGAGCACATCCTCAACTTTGACTGACATTCAGGCTATTGTACAGCTTCGAGAAACATCATCAACGGGAACATCGAAGCCCTATGCAGCCACAATCAGCTCGGATAAAAAAACCATCACACTCACGCCAAATGCCGTCCTAGCAATCAATACAAACTATTACGTCATCATACTGGATGGCACAATAGAAGATGCTAACGGAAATGAAAACAGCAAGATCACCTCGACCTTCAAAACCGGAACGACAGACGTTGCGGCGCCGGTGCCGACTTTCACGCCAGCGAATGGCGCTACGAATGTGGCGTTAAACGCTTCAATTATAATCACTTTTGACGAGGCAGTCGTAGAATACGATAATTCATCGCTAGTCAGCAATGATTTGAATACAAAAAGCATTGTTTTGTTAAGGGTGAATTCCTCTGGGGACTCAGTGGCATACACGGCACAATATGACAGCGCGAACAGAAGAATCACCTTAACACCTAACGCTAATTTAGCAAACAATACGGTTTATTATGTAGCAATCAAGGCAAATACAATAAAGGATAGCGCAGGAAATGTAGTGCCCCTGACAAGTATAAATTTCACTACGATCCCAGTTCAAACACCAATCACTGCCATAGCAGCCATTGGCGGAACTGCTCAAGTTGGTTTGACGCTTACGGTGGGGGCCCTGACGCCACCAAGCGCAACGGCAACCTATCAGTGGCAGATTGGTAATTCTTCAAGCGGGACCTTTGCAAACATTTCCGGTGCAACTGGAACAAGCTATTCACCAATTACAAGCAACGCTGGTAATTTCATTAGAGTCATTGCAACAGGAACAGGAAGCTTCTCTGGTACAGTCACAAGCAATGCCACAACGGCAGTTTTGGCCCAGACACCAATTACTACAATAGAATCAATCGTTGGAACTGCTCAAGTTGGAGCGACACTTACGGCTGGTTCATTAACGCCATCCGTGGCAACGGCAACCTATCAGTGGCAAATTAGCACTGATAACAGCGCATTTTCTAATATTATCGTTGCAACAGGCACAACTTACACGCCTTCGGTTGGTGATGTGAGTAAATTTATTAAAGTCATTGCAACAGGAACAGGAAGCTTCTCTGGTACAGTCGCAAGCAATGCAACACCGGCAGTTTTAGTCCAGACACCAATCTCTACAATAGGAGCAATCGTTGGAACTGCTCAAGTTGGTGTTGTCCTAACGGCAGGAGCATTATCACCGACAGGAGCAACTGCAACTTATCAATGGCAAAGCAGTAGTGATAACAGCACATTTTCAAATATTCAAGGAGCAACGGGAACGAATTATACACCCCTAACTGGCGATCTGACAAAATACATTAGAGTTATTGCCGTCGGTACAGGTGTATATTCTGGAACTTTCATCAGTGCTTCAACAGGGGGAGTAGCGGCAGCAGCACCCGTATCCCTTACGGGAATATCTAATATTTCTGGAATCATAAAAGTAGGTTCTGTTTTGACGGCAGGGGCTTTGAGCCCTTTGGGAGCGACAGCAACTTATCAGTGGATGATCAGCGATACTTCTGGTGTAACCTATGCAAGCATTGAAGGCGCGACTGGAAATACTTACACACTTCAAACAGTTGACTTAGGCAAATACCTAATCGTAATAGCTACAGGTAATGGAAGTTTTACTGGAACGGCAACCAGCGCAGCGACCACAGTAGTAGAAGCAGCACTATAAAACCCATAGGCATATACGCGATATCATCTTCTTCGTACCACTAAGTTATAGCATATAGCCCCCAGTCCTTAAATGCTGGGGGTTTTCTGTTTTCACAAAAATGAGATTTCTCGTATCAAAACTGTTTATTAGTGAAAATTTCTGCTATAATGAACTTTGTTGGATTTGTTAATTGTTTACTGGAGGATATGATGACTTTACTAAAGCAAATTTCAGAAAGTGTTCAGCAGGTTGCGGAGGCTATTGCTCTGGCGCTGGGTGTTGAGATAGAGATTGTTGACCGGGAACTCACCATTATTGGCGGGACTTGGGCATATAAAGAAAAAATTGGACAGCAGGAAGAAGCAGGGGAAATTGACGGAAATTATCTGTATGCCAGAGTTCTGAGAAGCGGAAGCACTGAGTTTATTGAAGATGCTCCCAATGACAAGTTTTATTGGCCATCGGCTAAAACGTCAACGGGATCAGAACTGGCCGAAGTATGTACGCCTATAAAAAATGGCGCAGAGGTGCTTGGCATCATCGGGCTCATTGCCATGGACGAGAAGCAGAGAAGCATACTCCTTAATAAAAAAGGGAGCATGGTCATGTTTGTGGAGAAGATGGCTGATTTGCTTGCTGCTAAAGCGCTGCAAAAAGAAACTCTTAAGAAGGTGGAGCTTGGCATGAACGAAATGACCACCATTCTTGAAACCACACATGAAGGGATCTTCGCCATAGACAGCAGGGGTTATATCAAGCACTGCAACTATGCGGCTGAACTGCTTCTTAAAACAACCAAAGAGGACATTATAAATAGCCATATCAGCAAATTTATGATTGGAACTCCCGCCCTTGAAGTTCTAAGATCGGGAATTGGTTACACAGAAAATGAAGAATTATATAACAATGAACGAGGAAGCTTTCATTTTATTGTCACAGTTAAGCCGTTTTCAAGCGACGAAAAAATTGCCGGAGCAGTTATTTCATTCAGGAGCATTGAAGAAGCTGAAAGGCTGGTCTATAACATAAACAACAGGGCACTCAAATATACGTTTGAAGATATTATGGGAGAGAGTGAAGCCATCAGAAAATCTAAAAACCAGGCGCTTATGACTGCTCGTGGGAATTCAACCGTGTTGATTACAGGAGAGAGCGGTACGGGAAAAGAAATGTTCGCCAAGGCGATTCATTATGCCAGCAACAGGAGCAAGGGCGCTTTTGTTACGGTAAACTGCGGAGCCATTCCGGACAACCTGCTTGAAAGTGAGCTATTCGGCTATGAAAAAGGGGCTTTTACTGGAGCTAACGATAAGGGTAAAGTAGGCAAGTTTGAATTCGCCAATGGCGGGACAATCTTCCTCGACGAAATAGGTGACATGCCCCTGCACCTACAAGTCAAGATACTTCACGTCGTTCAAAATATGCGATTTGAAAGGGTGGGCGGAAACAAAACCATCATTGTCGATTTGCGCGTTATAGCCGCAACCAATAAAGATCTTGAAGCCATGATCAAGGATGGCACCTTCAGAGAGGACCTTTACTATAGATTGAGCGTCATTCCTCTGACCATACCACCGCTGCGTGAAAGAAAACAGGATATCAAGCTTTTGATGTATCATTTTCTTAAAAAATACAACACATTTATGAATAAAAGAATTGATGGTTTCACAGAAGAGGCGGAATATGTTTATTTGGGCTACGATTGGCCAGGAAATGTCAGGGAGCTTGAAAACGCCATAGAATATGGGGTCAATATGGCCTTTGGCAATAGAATTGGAATTGATGCCATACCTGCAAGACTTTTCAGAAAAGACAAAAATCAGATTGAAATTAAAGAAAGTGACCAACCCTTAGGAAACCAGATTAAGGTTTATGAGCGGGAAATAATTTCGAGGATGCTTAACAAGTATGGAAATTCAAGCAATGCCAAGGAACAAGTTGCAAAAGAATTGGGACTAAGCAGAGCCACCTTATATCGCAAGCTTGTAGAGCTCGATCTATAGCAGAGTGGAAATATCTCACCGATGAGAATAAAACTTCGCGATTTAGTAATCATGAAGAAAAATCGCAATAATCTGATAATTAGAAGTAACAATAAACGTTCAAAATAGAGGGTTTTCAAATATTATGAAAATATTTGGAGACCTTGTTTTTTCGGCATGAAACTTGTATTATACTATAGTGACAAGAAATTAATTGAATCATTTTTCACAAAATTGAGGAGGATATAAAACTATGTTAAGAAACGCATTACCCAAAATTGTAACAGCGCTTCCCGGGCCAAAGTCAGCGGAAGTCATTGCCAGAAGAAAGAAAGCCATTCCAAATGGCGTTGGCTGCAGCGCTCCTTGCGTTATTGCAAGAGGTGAAGGTGCTATGTTTGAAGACCTTGACGGCAACACATTTATGGATTGGGTCGGAGGTATCGGCGTACTGAATATTGGATACAGCCACCCTGAAGTCATTGCAGCAGTCAAAGAGCAGAGTGAAAAATATTTCCACACCAGCATCAATGTGGTGCACTATCCTGAATATATTGCCCTTGCAGAAAAATTGAACAGCATCGTTCCTGTTAGAGGAGATGAAAAAAAGACCATATTGATCAACAGTGGTGCTGAGGCAGTAGAAAATGCCATAAAATTCGCAAGGAAATTCACAAAAAAGACCGACGTTATTGTATTCACTGGTGCATTCCACGGTAGAACCAATCTGACTATGGCTATGACTGCCAAAATCAAGCCTTATAAATTTGGCATGGGTCCATTCGCACCTGGCATACATCGATGTGATTTCCCATATATGTATAGAAGACCTGATGGCATGACTGAAAAAGAAGCCATTGACTATTATTTAGACAAGCTGGAAATGATGTTCTTAGAATATGCACCGGCTGAAGAAGTTGCTGCTATTATCTTTGAACCTGTTCAGGGTGAAGGCGGATTTATCATTCCGCCAATTGAATATGTACAGGGCGTCAGAAAAATCTGTGATAAGTATAATATCATGATGATTGCAGATGAAGTCCAATCCGGCTACTGCAGGACTGGAAAATTCTTCGCTTCTGAATACTGGGCTGCTGCTGGCGCCGCGCCTGACCTAATGACCAGCGCGAAATCCATTGGTGGCGGATTGCCGCTTTCTTCAGTGACTGGAAGAGCGGAGATCATGGATTCTGCATCAGCTGGTGAAGTGGGCGGAACATATGCCGGAAACCCAGTTGCCTGCGCTGCAGCCCTTAAAGTCATCGAAATCATGGAAAGAGATGACTACGCTGCCAAATCAAGAGCCATCGGCAAAACCTGCGTGGCCAGATTTGAACAGTGGAAAACAAAGTTTGAAATGGTTGGCGACGTGCGTGCTTTAGGCGCAATGATGGCTGTTGAATTTGTCAAAGATAAGAAGTCAAAAGCCCCGGCTAAGGATGAATTGGCAGCTTTAGTGGCTGAATGTGCACAGCACGGACTGATCACCATGTCAACCGGCCTTCGTGGAAACAATCTGAGATTCCTTATGCCGCTTAATACGACGGATGAGCAGATTGAAGCCGGCCTAAACATCCTTGAAGAAGCTATAGCCAAAGTGATGAAATAACTCGGGCATGTAATTAACAAGATGCTTTTTAAGGCAGATATTCGTGGAGATTTCCGCTGGTATCTGCCTTGCTTTTATAAGGGTTGAGACATATAATAATAACAATGTATCATTTATCAGTAATGAGAAAGAAAGGTGGAGAACAATGGCTCTCAAGAGGCTCAAATTTACAAAAGACAACTGTATAGGCTGTCAATTATGCGCACAGGCTTGTTCAGCCGTGCATGAAGGAGAATTCAGCCCTTCGAAGGCAAGGCTCAGTATCGAATCCTATTACACAAGTGATGGGGAATTGAAATACAAGGAATCCTATTGTATTCTTTGCGGCATGTGCAAAAGACAGTGCCCCTTTGGTGCAATTTCCATGGATGACAAATTGGCTTTAAACCTTGACCTTTGTACTGGTTGCGGAGTTTGTGCAGAAGTTTGTCCCAAAAAAGTCATTAAAATCCGGGATGAAAAAGCAGTACTATGTGATACCTGCGATGGAGATCCTTCCTGTGTGAAGATTTGTCCCCATAACGCACTGAAATATGAATAATTAGGAGAGAAGGAGGCGAAATAAATGTTTGGATATCAGAATAAAGTACTCAGAATTGATTTGACCAGAAAAGGCACCATAATGGAACCGCTGAACATGGCATGGGCTGAAAAGTATATCGGCGGTAAAGGGCTGGCTATTAAATATCTTTATGAAGAATTAAAGCCGGGAATAGATCCCTTGTCACCGGAAAACAAGCTTTTACTCATGACAGGACCGCTGACCGGAACTCCAGTTCCATGTTCAGGCAAGCTTGCTGTAGCTGCTAAATCTCCGGCGACGGGAACTATCTTAGACTGTTCTATTGGCGGGCATATTGCGCTTAAGGTCAAATATGCCGGCTACGATGCGGTTATTTTTGAGGGTAAACTCAGTAAACCGGGATATGTACTCATACAAAACGATAAAATCGAATTCAAGGATGCTTCCGAGTTGTGGGGCAAGGGCTCGCATGAAGTTGAAGGAATTCTTGTTGAGAAGTATGGTCATGAAGCCAGCGTGCTCTCAATTGGGCCAGCAGGTGAAAATTTGGTCACCATGTCCTGCATCAACTCTGATTATTATAGACAAGCCGGCAGAGGCGGCATCGGCGCTGTTATGGGAAGCAAAAACGTCAAAGCTATTGTTGTAATCGGAACCGGCGGCGTAAAGGTTGATAAAATTGTTGATGTTACAAACAGATTGACTGAAATTTTGAGAACGGACACTGTTTCGGAAGATAATATGTTTATCTATGACTGCGGCACAACGGCTTTTCTCGAAGCGTGCAATGACGGCGGAATCTTACCCAAAAATAACTTTTCTGATACGACGGATGAAGACTGGACTAAATATAATGGCGACGTGCTTCTTGCCAGCAAGGTTGGCAAAAGAGGCTGTGGCAGCTGCGGACTTGGCTGTGGAAATTTCCTTAAAATCGGTGATGCGGTTTGTGAAGGGCCAGAGTATGAGAGCATAGCAGTAGCTGGACCAAACGCTGGGATCAGCGATCCTGAATCTATAGTTAAAGCGAACCAGGTAGCAGATGATATGGGACTTGATACCATCAGTGCTGGAGATACGATTATTTATGCCATGGAAATGACGGAAAAAGGCATTCATGACTTCGGTATTAGATTCGGAGATAAAGAAAAATATATTGAATATCTCAAGCTTATGGCAAAAAGAGAAGGCGTGGGAGCAGATCTTGCTTTAGGCGTTAGAGCCCTTGCGGCCAAATACGGCGGTGAAGACTTTGCGATGCATGTTAAAGGCCTCGAATATCCTCAGTATGAGCCTCGCGGATCCTGGGGTATGTCTCTTGCCTATGCGGTTTCGGATCGCGGTGCGTGCCATATGAGAGCCTATGCGCCAAATGAAGAAGTATTTGCTGCGTCCATTCCGCCATATACGGCAGAAGGCAAAGGCGAGATGGTCTATAATCTGGCAATTTACAATGCCGTGAAGTTTTCCATGGTCATTTGTGACTTCTGGCCCCTAAGCCTTGAGAGAATGACAGAAATTATGACTATGATTACCGGCAAAGATTGGACTGAAGCTGAAATGAACGCCGTTGCTGAAAGAGTTATCAACATTGCGAGAGCCTTCAATCAAAGAGAAGGTTTTAACAGAAAAGATGACACCATGCCTAAGAGACTGGCTAATGAAGCTTTAAAGTCAGGGGCGGCAGCAGGGCAGAAGATTCCTCAAGAAGCTTTTGAAGATATGCTTGATCAGTATTATGCGGTTCTCGGCTGGAGCAAAGAAGGCATGGTGCCTGATACTATTCTTTGCCAGCTATAAGTCTGTATTATAAACGATAAACAGAGCATTTGCCCTCTGAAAAATAGCAAAGGTAAATGTAACATGCAAGCGAGAAAGACAAATATAACAAACATTGCCTGTTCAGCAAAATAGGTATAAAATAAAAATGCAAATAAAATTAAGCAGGTGAAAAAATGGAAGTAACGATATCTTTAAGAGGACATCTCATCAAACAGTTTGGCGGAGAGCAGGAAAGAGTTGTAGAAGTTCCAGAAAACACAACCGCCGAAGAAGCATTAAAGCTGATAGGTATAGACTGGAAGACTGCCAGAAATTTTGGCTTTGTCGCCATCAATAGCCACAAAGTTTTAATGACAGCGCAGCTTAAAGAGGGGGATCAGCTCAAGGCTTATCCCAAAATATCCGGAGGTTGATTTAATAAGGGAACCAAAATCTTGTGATTTTGAATCATCAATGAGCAGGCTGAAATACGTCTTGCGATGAATGAGAGGAGAAAAGATGGATAAGTATGTATGTTTGGTATGTGGTTATATCTACGACCCTGAAGATGGAGATCCTGACAATGGCGTAGCTCCTGGAACAGCCTTTGAGGACGTTCCGGCATCTTGGGTATGCCCCGTTTGTTCAGCTGAAAAAAGCCAATTTGAAAAACAGTAAGCGCCGACATTTGCGCTAAAACAGCTAAATTAGTAGCGCAAGTTAATTAACATTTTAAAAAATCAAGAAATTTGAAAAGCCAACAAATTAAAAAATTAATCAACAGAGTCTGCCTGTCCCTTGGGGATGGGCAGATTTATTTTTGAAGCCAGCGTAAAGTTTAAAGCGGAGAGGACTAGGCCACCTAGAAAAACATACATATATCCGTTTGCGCCGTTGGCATACCAGATATAACCGGCTAGGATGGGGATAAACATAG
>JANYJS010000035.1 GCA_025361765.1 Bacillota bacterium | reverse complement strand
GCAAATCCCTTAATAGAGAGATATTCAAGCATAGAAATGTCCAGTGTTTTTTCAGCGGACTCTAAATTTACCACATGGAGAGCGCTTTGGATTGTTCTTGCAGAGGCTGAAAGAGAGCTTGGCCTCAATATTAGCCAAGATCAGATTGATGAGCTTAAGGCCAGTCAATTCACGATTAATTACGATGTAGCGGAACAAAGAGAAAAAGAAACCCGACACGATGTGATGTCGCATATCTATGCTTACGGTTGCCAATGCCCAAAAGCAAAGGGGATTATCCATTTAGGAGCGACCAGCGCTTATGTGGGAGACAACACGGACATCATCGTCATGAAAAAAGGGCTTCAGATTGTTAGGATTAAATTGGTCAATCTACTCGAACGATTGGCTAAATTTGCACTTACATATAAGTCTTTGCCAACCTTGGGCTTTACCCATTTTCAGCCCGCTCAGCTCACTACTGTGGGCAAGAGAACCACTCTTTGGATGCAGGATTTTTATTTTGACCTGCAGGATGTGGAAGAGCTGATTGATGAGCTGCCTCTGCTTGGCGTCAAGGGGACTACTGGTACTCAGGCCAGTTTTGTCGAGCTGTTTGATGGAGATATGCAAAAAGTCAAGAGACTAGAAGAACTCGTGGTAGATAAGATGGGGTTTAAGTCGGCTATTCCAGTTTCTGGACAGACCTACACCCGAAAAATAGATTTTAAAGTGCTTTCAGTATTAAGCGGCATCGCACAGAGTGCCCACAAAATGTCAAATGATTTGAGATTGTTGCAGCATTTAAAGGAAATAGAAGAGCCTTTTGAGAAGAACCAGATTGGATCTTCCGCGATGGCTTATAAGCGCAATCCCATGCGTAGCGAGCGCATTGCATCTTTGTCAAGATATGTCATGAGCAATACGATGAATACGGCAATGACTGCTTCAACTCAGTGGTTTGAAAGAACGCTAGATGACTCAGCTAATAGAAGAATCGTGATACCGGAAAGCTTTATGGCTACAGATGCAGTTTTGGATATTTGCATTAATGTCTCCACCGGGCTCGTGGTCCATGAGCAGGTGATCAGACAGCATATCATGAATGAAATCCCATTTATGGCAACAGAAAACATCATCATGGAAGCGGTTAAAAAGGGTGGGGACAGACAAGAACTTCATGAAAACATCCGCGTCCATTCTATGGCAGCGGCAAAGCGGGTTAAGGATGATGGGCTTGAAAATGACCTGCTGAATCGAATTGCCACTGATCCCGTTTTCAGACTTTCTCCGCAAGGTATACAAGAACTTATGAAGCCGGAAGATTATATCGGCAGGTCAGATCGCCAGGTAGAAGAATTTATAGCTGAATACATCGCGCCAATTCTGGGGAAATATCGGGCAGACATAGGCGGAGAGATAGAACTGAAAGTTTAGGGAGTTAAAATGATAAGTGATATTATTGGAAAGAGCAAAAAAATAGTCATAAAAATCGGCAGCCATACTATATCGGATGACAACGGCAAGGTAAACTTTGAGATCATGAGCAACATTGTTGAACAGATTAATGACCTCATCAATGAAGGTAAAAGAATCATCATCGTTTCATCTGGCGCCGGGATTTGTGGCATCGCCGCCATCAACAAATGGAACCGAAAAGAAGACATCAATTATAAGCAGGCGCTATGCGCCATAGGTCAAGTTGAACTTATGAATGCGTATAAAGGCTTATTCGAAAAGCATGGCATTATTGTTGCACAAATGCTTCTGACTAGAGAGGATTTCTCCGACCATATTAGAACGCTCAACATCAGGAACACCTTGTTCACTTTAGTGGATGAAGGCGTTGTGACTGTCATCAACGAAAATGACAGTGTCAGCGTTGAAGAAATTAAAATCGGAGATAATGATACTTTGGCTGCACTGACAGCGAACCTTTGGAATGCAGACTTATTGATTTTACTTAGTGATATCGATGGTGTCTACGATAAAAACCCAAAGGACCATCACAACGCCGAACTGATCGAGGAAGTTTATGATATAGACGGTCTATTGGAGGAAATTGATGCGCGGGGCAAAAGCAATTTTGGAACTGGTGGAATCATCACAAAGATATCTGCCGCAAGAAAAGTCAATGAATATGGTATCCCGATGATTTTAACTAATGGAAAAAAGGCAAACATTATAAAGAAACTTCGCTCAAGAGAAGAGAAAGCGACGATTTTTTTCAGCACTCAGTTTTGAAGCAATGCGGATACCATGATTTAATGCGGGAGTTATTATGATTTTTGAAGAAGAAACCATTTCAAGCGAACGAATTTATGAGGGAAAAATCCTGAATTTGCGCAGAGATAGAGTGCGTGTCCATAACGGCCAGGAGTCCTACAGAGAGATTGTAGAGCATAATGGGGGTGTGGCTATAGCAGCGGTTACCCCAGAAGGGAAAATGGTGCTTGTGCGTCAATATCGAAAAGCAGCAGGAAAAGCATTGCTTGAGGTTCCGGCGGGAAAGATTGAGAAGGATGAAAGCAGTCATCTCGAAGTTGCCATACGAGAACTTAAAGAGGAGACTGGATACACGGCAGGCCAAATGACACTGATTACCCATTTTTATGCATCCGTAGGCTATTCTATGGAGATCATCTATCTTTATCTTGCCTTGCACCTCTCACCAGGAGAAACCAGTTTCGATGAGCATGAACTCATAGAAATAGAGGAGTATGAAATAAAGGATCTCAAGAAAATGATAAAAACCGGTGCCATATGCGACTCGAAAACCATAGCGGCAATCCTTTTGACGGAGCAAGAGCTTAATGGAGAATAAGATGGATGCAATTTTACAAGAATTTGTAAGCAGTCTCTCCACCGAAAAACGGTTGGCTAAGAACTCAATTGAGGCCTATCGCAAGGATATTGCAGATTTTCTTGCTTTCGTTCGTAGCAAGGGGGTTAACACCCTTGCAGATGTCAGCAATACGGATATGGTGTCCTATTTGCTTAAGCTTAAAAATGATGGCAGGGCAGGTGCTACAGTTAACCGAAAAGTGGCATCCATTAGGGCCTTTGGTACATTTCTATTTGCTAAAGGCTACATATCGGCCAATCCAGCCTCAAATATCAAGTCCCCAAAAATTGCGAGAAAAAGTGTGGACTATCTTACAATTGCAGAAGTAGAAACGCTCCTTGAACTGCCTGATAAAACAACAAAAGGCGTTCGAGATACAGCGATTTTAGAGCTGCTTTATGCAACGGGCATTCGGGTGTCTGAACTCACTGAAATGGATTTGGTCGAAGTGAATCTGCGTATTGGGTTTATAACCTGCACGGGCGAGCACGGTAAAGCCAGGATTGTCCCCTTGGGAAGACCCTCAAAGGCAGCCTTAGAAGCCTATATTTATGATGCCCGGATCAAACTGATTCACAATCAGGCGAGTGAAGAAAAAGCACTTTTTGTCAATTATGCCGGTCAAAGAATGACCAGGCAGGGTCTATGGAAATTGATCAAACTCTATGCTGAAAAGGCGGGTATTGCGCATAAAATAAATCCCCAAATACTTAGAAATTCTTTTGCGGTTCATATGGTTCAGAATGGAGCAGACCTTAAATCTCTTCAAGAGCTTCTTGGACATGAAGATATTACAACAACGCAAATTTACTTGGAATCTACTAAAAGCAAGATTAAGGAAGTTTATGATAAAAGTCATCCCAGAGCATAGAAAAAAGGCTTGCAATTTCATTGAGATGTATGATAAAATCATCTTCGGTGTATTACGGACGGTCCGCTGGATAATTGAGTTACCAAGAACGTCTAGGAGGAGAGGAGGAATAACAATGGACATTATTAAAGCACTTGAACAGGAATATGCAAAAAAGGACGTCCCACAGTTCAACGTTGGTGATACTGTGAAGGTTCATATTAAGATCAAAGAAGGAACCAGAGAGAGAATCCAGATATTCGAAGGATTTGTACTCAAGAGACAGAATGGCGGTTTGAGCGAAACATTTACCGTCAGAAGAATTGCTTCAGGAATAGGTGTTGAAAAGACTTTCCCGCTGCATTCACCTAAAATCGAGAAGATTGAAGTGACAAGACGCGGTGATGTGAGAAGAGCTAGACTATTCTATATGAGAGAAAGAACCGGTAAAGCAGCAAAAATTAAAATCAAAAAAGATAAATAAATCAAACAATTTAGGACTGGTGCTTATCCGGTCCTTTATTATCCTTGGAGAAAAGTTATGGAAAATATCAACTGGTATCCTGGGCATATGAAAAAAACCAGGGAATTAATTCAGGACAACCTCAAAACTGTGGATACGGTCATTGAGGTTATTGACGCACGCATACCCATATCCAGCAGAAATCCTATTATCGACGAACTGATTAAAAACAAGCGCAGGATTATCGCACTGAACAAGAGCGATTTGGCGGATAAGCTTGCCAATGAACTTTGGACGGATTATTTTAAATCCAAGGGGTATTATGTTGTGCCTATGAACTGCATGACTGGAGAAGGGGTTTCTCAGCTTATGCGTCTTCTCAATGCCATTCAGAGCGAAAGAAATGCCGGAAGCATCAGAAAAAGACCACTAAGAATGATGATCGTCGGCGTGCCAAATGTGGGAAAATCTTCCCTCATCAATAGACTAACGGGCAAGAAAGTGGCTAGGACGGGAAACAAGCCTGGCGTCACAAGAGGAAAACAGTGGCTGAATCTCGGAGAAAACATGCAGCTTCTTGATACACCCGGGATTCTTTGGCCAAAATTTGAGGATCCCGAGGTGGGAGCCAAGCTGGCATTTGCTGGCTCAATCAAGGATGAAATCTTAGACATTGCATCGCTGGCGCTTGAATTGATTAAATATTTATCCGAGTTTTATCCGGATCTACTTAAACAGCGTTATAAACTAGATCACTTGGGAGATACAGCTCTGGAAACTATGGAAATGATCGCAAAAAAACGCGGATTTATTATGTCGCAAGACCGGATTGATTACGAAAGAACTGGACGCACATTTATGGATGAATATAGAGCTGGGACAATCGGAAGAGTAACCCTGGAAATTCCAGGAAACCCTGGACTGGGCCCGAAAGAGAAAAATATAATGAAACAAGAAGATTAGGTCATAAAAATGAATAACACAGAAAGAATTGAAAAAGATTTAAGAAGACTTGAGGATATGAAAGCATATGAGAACCTGCTCTATGATCAGGGGTGCCAGTATATCGCCGGGACTGATGAAGTCGGTCGAGGGCCTTTAGCCGGACCAGTTGTAGCTGTAGCCATTATACTTCCCAGGGATTTCTCGGTTCTGGGGGTGGATGATTCAAAAAAACTGTCGGCAAAAAAACGGGAAGAGCTCTTCGACCTCATAAAGGAAAACTGCATTACTTATGGCGTAGGCGTTGTTTCCCATGATGTCATCGACGACATAAATATTCTTCAGGCATCTAAGTTGGCAATGAAAATCGCCTATGAAAATCTTGACACTAAGCCGGATCATTTGCTTATAGATGCTATGTCACTCCCGCAAATAAACTGCCCCCAAACAGGCATTATAAAGGGAGACAGTAAAAGTGTAACTATAGCGGCAGCTTCCATCCTTGCCAAAGTGATCAGGGACCAAATGATGGTAGCGTATCATGCGGAATACAGTTATTATGCATTCGACAGCAATAAAGGCTATGGCACGCAGGCGCATTATGAAGGTATTCGGCAAAATGGTCTTTGCCCGATTCATCGGAAGAGTTTCCTCAAGGGGCATTTGGGCATTGACAAATCTCGTTAGTGATATAATATATACATATTGTTATAAGACAAAGACGATGATCAAGAGGAGTAGGCAGGCAACCTTCAAGAGAATGGGATTCAAGGCTGGGAGATCTCAAAAGGCAATGCGTGACGAAGGTAGCTTGTGAGTTTCCGGGCTGAAGTAGCAGTAGGCCAGGACGGATATGGTTCGTTAAAGAGTCGAGATGCTGCAAAGCTTTGCAGAATTAAGGTGGTACCGCGGGTATTGATTCCGTCCTTTTAGTTTGGACGGTTTTTTTGTTTTTTGACCGGAGTGATGAGGAGGAGAAAAGTGATGGAAAATATTCTAGCTAAAAATTATGCCCCAAAGGAATTTGAAGATCGCCTATATGAAAGTTGGGAAGAAAGCGGAGCTTTTGGTGCTATTGTGGATCAAGATAAAAAACCTTATACCATAGTGATGCCCCCGCCGAATATTACGGGGCAGCTTCATATGGGTCACGCTTTTGATCACACTCTTCAGGATGTGCTGATCAGATGGAAAAGGATGATGGGTTACAATGCGTTATGGATTCCAGGCAGCGATCATGCCAGCATAGCCACAGAAGTTAAGGTTGCAGACAAAATCAGAGAAGAAGAGGGCAAAACCAAAGAAGACTTAGGCAGGGAAGAATTCCTGCGCAGGGCCTGGGAATGGAAAGATACCTACGGCGGCAAAATCACGCGCCAAATCCGAAGGCTCGGAAACTCCTGCGACTGGTCAAGAGAGCGCTTTACCATGGATGCGGGATGTAATGCTGCCGTTACAGAAAGCTTCGTCAGGCTCTACGAGAAGGGACTGATTTATCGAGGCAATAGACTAATTAATTGGTGCCCAAGTTGTGGCACGTCCCTTTCTGATGCGGAAGTTGAGCATGAAGAAAAAACAGGGAAATATTACTACATCAACTATCCAGCGGTGGGCGGAGGTTCCGGAATAGTAGTAGCCACGTCAAGACCTGAAACGATGTTTGGCGACACTGCAGTGGCCGTGCATCCAGATGATGAGCGTTATAAGGATTTTGTGGGTAAAAAGGTCATTCTGCCCATTGTCAATATTGAAATTCCGGTAATCGCAGATGAGTATCCTGATCCTGAAAAAGGCACTGGTGCGGTTAAAATAACGCCGGCCCATGATCCAAATGACTTTGAAGTCGGAGAGAGGCACCAGCTCGGAAAACCGACGTGTATCAATTTAGATGCCACTATGAATGCCCTGGCGGGAAAATATGAAGGCCTTGACCGATATGCTTGCAGAAAAGCCCTCTTAAAAGAACTAGATGAAAAAGGCTATTTGATCAAGACAGAAGATAAGGAGATTGCTATCGGTGCCTGTTACAGGTGCGATACGGTCATTGAACCTATGCTGTCGGACCAGTGGTTCGTTAGTATGCATGAACTTGCTGAGCCAGCTATTGAGAAGGCTTTATCCAAAGAATTGCAGCATATACCCGATAGATTTGAAAAAACCTACCTTCATTGGCTGACAAACATTCGGGACTGGTGTATTTCCAGGCAACTTTGGTGGGGACATCGTATACCCGCGTATTACTGCCAAGATTGTGGAGAAATAGTAGTTGCAAGGGTAGCGCCAGTTATTTGCCCAAGGTGTGGATCTTCTAGGATCAAGCAGGATGAAGATGTACTGGATACATGGTTCAGCTCTGCGCTCTGGCCTTTTTCCACATTAGGATGGCCGGAAAAAACTGAAGATTTGGATTATTTTTATCCAACTGACGTACTTGTTACGGGTTATGACATTATATTTTTCTGGGTTGTCCGCATGGTATTCTCTGGATTAGAGATGACCGGAGAATTGCCTTTTAAATATGTTTATGTTCATGGCCTGGTTCGGGATGCAGAAGGCAGAAAAATGAGTAAATCCCTGGGAAATGGGGTTGATCCCATTGAAGTTATCGACCAGTATGGCGCTGATGCTTTGAGATTTATGCTCATGACCGGTGTTTCACCAGGAAACGACCTGAAATTTCAAATCGATAAAGTTGAAGCCAGCAGAAATTTTGCCAACAAACTCTGGAATGCTTCCAGATTCGTTTTGATGACCTTAGGAGATGATGCTGAAATTTTAGCAGCGATGAGCCTTGGTAATCTGCCTATGGCTGAAAGAGGACTCCTTGATGAAGATAAATGGATGCTGTCTCAACTGAACTGTTGTGTTCAGGAAATAACGACCAATCTGGAAAAATTTGATTTGTCTTTAGCGGCGCAAAAGATCTACGAACTGATCTGGAATACTTACTGCGATTGGTATATCGAACTGGTCAAAGCCAGATTATATGGCAGCGATGAAAAGGACAAGGCAGTGGCGAGATATAATTTGGTCATAGTGCTAAAAGATATGCTCAAAATGCTCCATCCCTTCATGCCATTTATTACCGAAGAAATTTGGAGCTATTTGCCTAAAGCGGTATCGACTATATCTATTGAAAGCAATGAAGCACAAGAGAATAGGAAGATTGATTTCCTTATGCGCTCACAGTGGCCAATCTACGATGCTGCATTGGCATTTCCCGAGGAAACGTCCAAAACAGAGCTGATCATGGACATGATTCGGGCAATAAGAAATGTCAGGGCTGAAGCAGAAGCTGCTCCTTCAAAAAAACTAAAGCTCATGATTCTATCATCTGGCAAGGAACTTGCTTTTATTCAATCTGGGGAAAGACATATTAAGAATTTGGCCAATATCATAGAAATTTCCTATATTCAGGACAAAAGCCAGCTTCCTGATGAAGTCATGTCCAGCGTTATCAGCAATGTTGAGCTGTTCATTCCTCTCGATGACCTGCTGGATTACCAGGCAGAATTCGAAAGATTGTCCCGAGAAAGCAATAAAATGAAGGTTGAAATACAGAGAATACAGGATAAATTAGCCAATCAGGGCTTTCTGGCAAAAGCGCCAGCAGCTATAGTCGAAGAAGAAAAAGCGAAATGTTCCAACTACGAAGAAATGCTGGCCAAAATTTCTGAAAGACTGACTATGGTGGGTAAAAAATTGGTCTAAAACTATGATATAGACAACGGCAATTAAATGCTTAGGTGAGGAAGGTTGATTATGACTTATTTGGAAGCACTGGAAACAATTCATGACTTTGGCAGGTTTGGAAGCAAGCTTGGGCTTTCCCGTATGTCTAAATTGATGTCTCTTCTGGATAATCCGCAGGATCAGGTCAAGGTCATTCATGTGGCCGGAACCAATGGCAAAGGGTCGGTATGCCGCTATATTTACAGCATTCTAATGGCGGGCGGCTACAAGGTGGGGCTTTATACATCCCCCTATTTGGAGAAATTTACAGAGCGCATGGAATTAGATGGTTATGAAATTCCAGAACCTGAGGTAGCCGTCTATGCACAGAAAGTTCTTGAAAAGGTTAATTCCATGGTCGCTGAAGGCTTTGAATCGCCAACAGAGTTTGAGGTGATTACGGCAATGGCATTTTGTTATTATGCGGACGAACAAGTGGATTTTCTTGTTTTGGAAGTAGGCCTTGGCGGCACTGGCGATTCGACGAATATCATCAAAACGCCAGAAGTATGCATCATTACGTCAATTTCTTATGATCATATGGATTATCTTGGCGAAAGCCTTGAAGAGATTGCTTCGGAAAAAGCAGGTATTATCAAGATTGAAGTCCCGGTAGTGGTTTTCGTCAGAGATGAATCGGCTAAGGGGGTTATCAAATCTGCTGCTCTTTCCAAGAATAGCAGCTTTTACGATGCAACCATTTATCCAGTCAGCAATCTGAGTGAGAGCTTAACAGAATCTATTTTTGATGTTATGATTGAAGAGAAGCTTTACAGCGATGTTAAAATCAGCATGATCGGTGTACATCAGGTTGATAACGCCGTCTGCGCATTAACGGCAATTCAAATCCTACAAAGTAAGAAAACCATCACATTAAATGACCAACAAGTGTATAATGGACTTGTAAATGCGAGACAGACCGGACGTCTGGAGATATTAGGCGTAAACCCCTATATCGTAATAGATGGGGCCCACAATGAGGCTGGAGCATCAGCGCTTGCAAAGGTGATCAAAACACATTTTGCCGGGAAAAGGATTCTTTTGATTCTTGGCATGCTCAAGGATAAAAAAATTGATCGGATTCTTACAGAGCTGCTGGCTCTGACAGATGATATTGTTGCTACGGAACCTGATAATTCGAGGAAACTAGAAGCTATAAAGCTTGCAGAATTTATAGCGATTAGAGGAAAAGAGTGTTTCGTAATGCCGGACATTAAGGATGCAGTAAGCTACGCCCTGAAGCATAAAGAGAATTTTGACCTTGTTATTTTTGCTGGCTCCCTATATTTGATTGGAAAAGTGAGGGGTATGATCCATGAAACGACTTAAGGTTCTATTTATCTATAATCCAGAGGCTGGAAACGGTCTGATTAGAAACAATCTGGATGAAATTATTGATAAATTCCAAAAGAAAAGGCTTCAAGTGGTTCCGTTCAGAACTGAAAAAAAGGAAGCACTTTTAGATATTTTTGCAAATATGGACCAGACTCAATATAAAAAAGTGGTCATTGCTGGCGGAGACGGGACAATAAACACTGTGGTGAACGGTATGATTAAAAATGGCATCGATCTTCCCATCGCCATATTTCCATCCGGCACAGCCAATGACTTCGCCTACTATTTTGACTTACCTACTGACATTAAGACAATGATCAAGATTGCTACTGAAGAATATTATACCTATGCTGATGTTGGCGAGGTCAACGGCAAATACTTTGTCAATGTAGCTGCGCTGGGGTTTCTGGTAGATGTGAGCCAAAAAACGGACCCTAATGTCAAAAGCACCTTGGGGGTTGTTTCTTATTACCTTAGAGGGATAGGGGAGCTTCCGAATTTAAAGCCAATCCCTGTGAAAATTACCAGCGATACCTATACTGCGACTGAAAACATCTATTTCATGTTGGTCATGAACGGACGGTCTGCCGGTGGCTTCAAGAAAATAGCGCCGAAAGCGTCGGTCAACGATGGACTCCTTAACGTAGTCATTTTTAAAGAAATGCCAATTATTGAGCTTATGCCCCTCCTTGTGAGCCTTTTATCTGGGAATCATGCGGATAACAAAAACGTGGAATGCTTCAGCACGAAAAAGCTGCTTATTGAATCAGATCAAATCATAGGAACTGATATTGATGGAGAAAAGGGTGAGGGACTTCCTTTGACCATTGAAGTTTTGCCTAAAAAGATTAGAATCAATACGCTGACCAGCAATAAAACTGGCAGCATTTGGTAGGAGGAAATCATGGAAATCATGGATAACCTGGAAATTAGTGAAACGGGAAACTTTGAGGACTTGATGGGGCTTTTCGCTAAGAACGGCCTTGAAATTTCAGAAGAAGACCCGGTGCCAACGGATATTGTCAAAGGTTGGAAGGCCGAATTAGTAGGAAGATTAATCGGAGGCTGTGTTCTTTCACTTCGCGAGGGGGATTATATCATTGATGGCATTGCGGTTGAACAAGACTATAGGAGTACCATGCTGGGATCTAAACTGCTTGCTACTGCCCTTGATGAAGCAAAAAAACGTGGAGCGGACAGTGTATATCTTGTAGCAAAAGCTCCGGGATTTTTTAGAAAGCAAGGATTCAGTACCATCGAAAGAGAAGAAGCACCCATATTTTTCGAGTGCTTTTCTTGCCCTCAATATCTTAAAAACTGTTTCCCGGAGGTCATGAAATACGTGATCACAAAATAGGTTGGCATTTACATAAAAGCGCTTTCGTGCTATATTTAGAGCAATGAGCAATTTGTAGAAATGGGTATTCGGAGGTAATCGTAATGAATATTATTATAGATGGTATGGGTGGAGATAATGCGCCCTTTGAAATTGTAAAAGGTTGTATTGAAGCCATAAGAACTATTAAAGATCAACTTTATATTGTTGGGGATGAAGCCCAAATTTTGGCTGTGCTCAAAGAACAAAATTATAAAGGAGATCAGATAAAGATCATTCATGCATCAGAAGTGATTACCAATGAAGATGCTCCAGTCAAAGCCGTCAGGACAAAAACAGAATCTTCCTTAGTTAAAGGAATCACGCTCATCAAGGAAGGCAAGGGTGATTTATTCATATCGGCTGGAAATACAGGGGCTATTATGGCTGGGGGACTTTTTATATTGGGCAGAATTCCTGGTATTGATAGGCCTGCCATTGCAGCCACTTACCCAATAATGGGAAAAGGGGTTTCTTTACTTGTAGATACAGGCGCAAATTCTGAGTGCAAGCCCAACAATCTTCTTGAGTTTGCAACGATGGGCAGCATTTATATGGAAAGTGTTCTGGGTTTTAAGAATCCTACAGTGGGACTTGTCAATATTGGCATAGAAGAAACCAAGGGTACTACGGTGATCAAGGCTGCCCATGAATTGCTTAAAAAAAGCAGTGTGAATTTTATCGGAAACGTTGAAGCAAGGGAAATTCCTAAAGGGGCTTGTGACGTCATTGTATGTGATGGCTTTGTTGGTAACGTCATCGTTAAGCTTTCAGAAGGACTGGCATGGAATATATTTAAGTTGATTAAAACGAAGTTTACAGAGGATGCTGTTTCAAAGCTTGGAGCCCTGCTTTTATCAGGAAAGCTCAAAGAACTTAAAAAAGCTTTTGATTATTCTGAGTACGGCGGTGCCCCAATCCTAGGGGTTAGGGGTGCTCTTATTAAAATCCATGGATCATCCAATGCCAACGCAGTCAAAAATGCTATTCTCAAGGGTATTCCCTATGTTGAAAACAAAGTTGTTCAAGTCATACAAAACTCGGTTCTTGAACTTGAGGAGATCGTGACCAGTGAATAGTCAGAGCCTAGAAGCTGCGCTAAATTATCAATTTAATGACCATCAGCTGCTAGAGACTGCTTTGACCCATAGTTCCTTCAGCAATGAAAACAAGTCCAAGAATGGATCCAGCAATGAACGGCTGGAGTTTTTGGGTGATTCAATTTTTAATGGCATTATCAGTAACCTGCTTTATCACAGACTTGAAAATTGCGAAGAAGGGGAGTTGACAAAAAAAAGAGCAGCGATTGTCAAAGAAAGTTCTCTTGCTGAGTGCGCCATGAGACTGAACCTTGGAGACTACTTAAAATTAGGAAAGGGTGAAGACAATACGGGTGGAAGACAAAGAAAATCAATACTCGCGGATGCCATGGAAGCTGTTATTGCAGCTGTTTATTTGGACGGAGGGATTTCGTCTGCTGGATCATTCGTACTAGGGGCTTTTTCTGGGATTATAGAAGATGCGGTCAGCGGAGATCTTTACAAAGATTACAAGACGGCTTTCCAGGAAAAACTCCAGGCCAATGGCGAGGTATCGATCTCCTATGTCATAGAAAATGAAGTAGGGCCGGATCACGAAAAAATCTTTTATGTCAAATTAATTGCTGGCGGCGGAGTTATGGGAACGGGAACCGGCAAAACAAAAAAAATGGCTGAGCAGGATGCGGCTAAAGATGCGCTAAAGGCTCTATCTTCAAAGAAATAAATTGACCAGAGGTGGCACTTTTGTATTTTAAAAGAATTGATATGCATGGATTCAAATCCTTTGCAGAACCTGTCAGCATAGATTTTCATGAGGGAATAACCTGCATAGTAGGACCTAATGGCAGTGGTAAGAGCAATATATCCGATGCCATTCGTTGGGTCCTTGGTGAGCAAAGCCCCAAAATGCTTAGGGGCGGCAAGATGGAAGAGGTTATTTTTGCGGGTACAGCCAGCAGAAAATCAAGAGGGATGGCTGAGGTAACTCTCGTGCTCGACAACAGCAAGGGAATTTTGCCGATTGACTATACAGAGGTTGCTATTACAAGAAGAATGTACCGCTCAGGCGAAAGTGAATATTGTATTAACAATAGTGCCTGCAGGCTGCGCGACATCAGAGAACTTATTATGGATACAGGAATAGGCGTAGATGGCTATTCCTTAATAGGACAAGGAAAAATATCAGACATTGTCAGCAACAAAACAGAAAGCAGACGAGAAATATTTGAAGAAGCAGCTGGGATCGTCAAATATCGCAGTAAAAAAGCTGAAGCCGAGAGAAAACTTGAATCCACAGCACATAATCTTGAACGTGTGGATGATATTGTGTCTGAAATTGAATCTCGCATAGGAAAACTGGCCGAGGACAGCCAAAAAGCGTCGGAATACCTTGTCTTAAAAGAAAAATATAACGCCATTGAAATCAATATTACGCTTAAAAATATCGAAACCATTGAATTGAAAAATGAGTATATGAAGGATGACCTATCAGAAATAGAAAGCCAAATTGATGGTTATAAAGATCAGAAGGTCAGCATCGATGAGGACATCAGATTAAATCGAGATAGAAATGACGAACTTGACAGACAAGGAATAGAGGCCAGAGACAGGCTTCTTTCTCATGTTGAGGGAATCAATTTACTAACCAACCAAGGCTTGCTCAAAGGTGAAAAAAGATCCTCCATAGATAAGGATATGAGCCGTATCGCTGAGGAAACAAGTAGTGTTTCGGCCAAAATAGAAAAAGAACTTAAACATTCAGCCGAATTGTTGGCAGATAAAGAGAAAATTGAACAGGATATCGCTAAGCTAGGTGAAAGTTTGACCGAAAGCACGAAGTATTATACGGCAAAAGTAGAGGAGTATTCAGCCTTCGCATCGGAAATTGAAAACAAAAAGAACCGCCTTTATGCCTTGCATAATGATATTTTCTTGAAGGCCTCTGAGAAATCAAGTCTTGAAAGCCTTCAAAACACTCTGACACGCAGAGAACAACAGATTATCCAGGAGAAACAAACCGAAGACGGGTCTGCTTCCGCCGCAGCGAAAGACTGTATCAGCTATCAGGCGAAAAAAAAGACGCTGGATCAGACGCTGGCTGAATTATCTTTAAAACGTGCGGAGCTCGGGGTAAAAAATAAGCATAATCTTGAGAAGGAAAAAAATAGTGTACAAGAACTTTCTGCTTCTAAGGTGTTGATAGGTGAGCTATTCTCTCGAAGGAAAGTCATCATGGAAATGGAAAACGCCTATGAAGGATATAATACGGCAGTAAAATTCATCATGAAAAGCACGAGCGAGATTCCTGGTATACACGGCGTAGTGGCTGAGCTGATTTCTGTGCCAATCGGGTTTGAAATCGCCATTGAAACGGCTCTTGGCGCGGCGCTTCAAAACATCGTGTGTGAAGATGATGAAAGCGCTAAAAAAGGCATTGCAAGTCTCAAAAACAATAAAGCAGGTCGTTTAACCTTTTTACCCTTAAAAAGCATCAGACAGTCTCAGGCAAATCAGAATATTGAACTTGCTAAAGCAACGGGTTTTAAAGGATTTGGAAGCGAGTGCGTCACCTTTGATCCTAAGTATCATGGCATTATGGCCTATTTGCTTGGCAGGGTGATTATTGTTGATAGCCTTGACAATGCTGTCAGACTTTCTAAAAATGCGGCTAATGGCCTAAGGTTCGTTACATTAGAAGGAGAGGTCATCAATTCGGGTGGCGCCATTACAGGCGGAACTTATAGGAACAATGCACCAAATCTTCTCGAAAGAAAAAATGAAGTCAAAACGCTTTCAGAGAAATTGCTTTTGCTTGAAGATAAGGTCAAAACCCTCAGCGATGGATTAATAAGCTTACAACATGATTTAATTAACCAGACCGAACAGCTGGAAATTTTAGATCAGAGCCACCGTGAAGCTGAAATGGCTGGATTAAACTGTGTTAATGAGATCGGCCGTTTGGAAAACCAGCTATCACAATTTGAAAATAGTTCCGCTAAATGGCAAAAAGAACTTGCCAGCATCGATCGGGAAAGGCAATCCGCGAAATCCATGATTGATGAGCTGGAAAAGAGAAGGAAGGCTGCAGAATTAGAGGCTCAAAACCTTGAAAGCCAGTCAGCAGAAAGCATTGTAGCGCTTGAGGAGCAAAAGAAGCTGGTTGATGGGCTTAATGAAGAAATGACCATGCAAAGGCTTGCCTTGGGGTCGGCAGAGAGCGAAAAAAGCAATCTTACAGCCATGATAAGCCGTATTGACATTTATATTTCAGAGCTAAAAGAAGAAAATAAGGCAAGGGCGCAAACTCTTGAGAAACTAAAAAGAGAAAAAGTCGAACTCGAAAAAGAGGAGTCTGAGCTTGCTGTATTAATCAAAGGCAAGGACAGGGAAAGAGAAGACTTAGATATAGAGCTAAAGCAAAACCAAGCTGAAAAAGAGTTGATCCTGAATTACCTGAAAGAAATAAGTAGTAAAAAAGAGTCGCTTGATGAAATAATCCTCGATTTTCAGACGCAGAAGTTTGACATTGAAATTAAATTAGCTAAGAATGAAGCCCAGGTCGAGGGCTATAAAGAAAAAATTTGGGACGAGTTTGATATTTCATATATACAAGCAATTGAATTTAAAAAACATGATTTTGTCATGGCAACGGCTCTGAGAGAAGTCAAAGACATTAAGACGAGAATGAGAGATTTGGGAGAGATCAATGTTGGTGCGATAAAAGAATATGAGACCGTGCTGGAAAGATACGAATTCTTGATTTCTCAGCGTAAAGACCTCCTAGAAGCCATACATGCCTTAAAGCAGATTATTGAGGACATGGACCGCACCATTAGAATCAATTTCAAAGCCAGCTTTGATAAGATTGCTGCTAATTTCGGCGCAGCTTTTGTGGAGCTTTTCGGGGGAGGGAGTGCTGAACTTCGGCTTGAGGATGAGAGTAAGCCTCTAGACTCGGGGATAGAAATTATTGCGCAGCCTCCAGGTAAAAAACTCCAGAATATTAACCTTCTTTCTGGAGGAGAAAAGACAATGACAGCTATTGCCCTAATGTTTGCGGTGCTGAAAGCTAAGCCAACGCCATTTTGCATCTTAGACGAAGTGGAGGCGGCCCTTGATGACGCAAACATTACGCGCTTCGCAGAGTATTTGAAAAATTTCAAGGAGATTCAATTTACTTTGGTGACCCATCAGAAGGCCACCATGCAATATGCAGATATTCTTTACGGTGTAACTATGCCTGAACAGGGTATTTCAAAAGTGATTTCATTAAAACTCGGCAATTCGGAGGGATAACCATCATGGGATTAAATGATAATAGACCATCTTTCTTCGGTAGATTACAGGAAGGTCTTGCTAAAACAAAAAAAGGAATGATTGGCAGAATTGGTGATGCGCTTACAGCGACGGAAGTCGATGAAACTATGCTAAATGAGCTAGAAGAAGCGCTAATTGTTTCGGATATCGGTCTTGATACGGCGGAAAAGATCATCGTGGCTTTAAGGGCTGACATCAGAAGCATGGGCATAAAAGAGCCGTCAATCATTCGGATTCAGATCAAGCATATTATGTCAAAGATCATCGACAAGGGAGAAGCACATAAACTCTCAAAAGAATCACCGCTCATTATTTTGATGATTGGGGTCAATGGAGCGGGTAAAACCACGTCAATAGCTAAAATAGCCAATAGATGCCAAAAGGAAGGCAAAAAAGTACTTCTTGTAGCGGCAGATACGTTTAGAGCGGCAGCGATTGAACAACTTGAAGTTTGGGGCAGTCGGCTGGGAATAGGCGTCATAAAACATAAGGAGGGTTCTGATCCTTCTGCCGTCATCTATGATGCCATACAAGCGGCGAAAGCACGTAAAACTGATGTACTCATCGTAGATACGGCGGGCAGGCTCCAAAACAAGAAAAATTTAATGGCGGAACTTGAAAAGATGTATAAGGTGATCGAACGCGAATTCTCAGAAGCCCATAAAGAAACCTTGCTTGTAATCGATGCGGGAACGGGTAAAAACGCGATTTCCCAGGCAAAGGAATTTGGAGAAATAACCGATGTCACAGGCATCGTGCTTACTAAACTGGACGGGACGGCCAAAGGCGGCATTGTGATGACGATTTCGGATGAGTTTGCCATGCCGGTAAAATTCATTGGTGTTGGAGAAGGCCTAGACGACCTTCAGGAGTTTGATCCCAAGACGTTTATCGAGGCATTATTTTCGGAATAAAGGGGAAAAAAGAGTATGAAAGAAAAGAAAACGCAAACTGATGGTGTACTTCATAAAAATGATTATAGAGAGGTAAAAAAAATATTATGGCTGATACTATTTCTGAATCTGGGCGTAGCCATACTAAAAATGATCGTAGGATCAATGATTTCTAGCGCTGCTATGTTTGCTGACGGCATTCATTCTTTGAGCGATGGCTCATCAAATGTGGTTGGTTTGATTGGCATAGGCTTTGCCTCAAAGCCTATTGATGTGGAGCATCCCTATGGACACAATAAATTTGAGACCATGGCGGGTCTTTTTATTTCTATTATGCTTCTGATCGTGGCCATTACAATCATAAAAGGCGGTATTGAAAAACTTATGACGCCTGTCACGCCAGACATTACACCCCTCAGCCTCTTGATATTGGGGCTTACTCTGGTGGTAAATATATTCGTGGCAACTTATGAATACAGACGGGGACAAGCCCTCGGAAGCCTTATATTGATTTCCGACTCCATGCACACCAGAAGTGATATTTTTGTCACCATCGGCGTTTTAATCTCCTTAATTGGAATCAAACTGGGCCTTCCGCCAATTATTGATCCGATTGTATCTTTGATTGTAGCAGCCGTTATTATTAAAGCCGCTTATGATATATTCAAAGAAACCAACAGCATCCTTACAGATAAAGCGGTAGAAGGTGTCGAACGTATCGAAGAAGTGACCCGCAGTTTCGAAGAGGTGCTTGAGGTTCACAAGATTCGCAGCAGAGGTACGCAAAACAGCATGTATGTTGATATGCATATTAAGGTTGTGCCAAGCATGTCTGTTGAAGATGGGCACAAGCTGATGCATAATATCGACAAGAAGATAAAAGCAGAAATTAATCCAAATTCCCAGACCATCGTCCATATTGAACCTTATTATTGCGATGAGTCCGTCAAGAGTGACAATTAAATTGTCAAGCCTTTAAATGAGGCAAAAAGGAGAACAGAATGCAAAAACCAATTGTTGCCGTAGTCGGGCGGCCGAATGTTGGGAAGTCAACATTTTTTAATAAGCTAATAGGAAAGAGATTGTCTATTGTAGACGATACACCAGGTGTCACAAGAGATCGAATTTACGCGGAGTGTGAGTGGCGCAATATTCCCTTTATTATCATAGATACAGGCGGTATTGAACCTGATACTAAGGATATCATCTTATCCCAGATGCGTATCCAGGCAGAAATTGCTATAGAGACTGCCGATGTGATCATTTTTATGGTGGATGGCAGATCCGGAATCACTGCTGCTGATCGAGAAGTGGCAGATATGCTGATGAAAACAGGCAAGAAAGTGCTGCTTATTGCCAATAAAATAGACTCTGCAAAGCTGCCTGAAGACTTTTATGATTTCTACGAATTCGGCCTAGGTGAGCCCATTGCCATATCATCCACCAATATGCTGGGTCTTGGTGATGTCCTGGACCTGATTGTCGAAAATTTCCCGAAAGATCTTGGTGAAGATGATGACGATGAAACAATCAAAATTGCTGTAATTGGAAAGCCTAATGTGGGGAAATCCTCACTTGTCAACGCCTTGCTGGGTGAAGAACGGGTCATTGTCAGTGAAGTGGCTGGTACCACCAGGGATTCCATTGACACGCCGTTTACCCATAATGGCGATAAATACGTGCTGATTGATACCGCGGGTATTCGAAGAAAAAGCAAGGTTGAAGAAACCATTGAGCGATACAGCGTTATTAGAGCGATCAGCGCCATTGAGAGATCAGATGTCTGTTTACTTATGATTGATGCCATAGAAGGCGTTACAGAACAGGATAAAAAGATCGCTGGGATTGCCCATGAAGCAGGAAAAGGAATCATCGTTGTCGTCAATAAATGGGACCTTGTCGAAAAGGACAACTCGACCATGAAAAAATTTGAAAACGATCTTCGGGTGGAGCTGCCATTTATGCTCTATGCGCCTTCAGTTTTCATTTCAGTTTTGAAAAGACAGCGTATTTTCAACGTTATAGAAATGGCAAAGCATGTTTCCGAAATGTGTGCCCTTCGTATTTCGACAGGACAGTTAAACGGCGTTCTGTCTGATGCCATTTTGATGAATCAGCCACCGTCGGATAAGGGTAAGAGGCTTAAAATATATTATGCAACTCAAGTCGGCATTAAGCCGCCGCTCATCTCCTTTAAAATCAACGACAGAGAGCTGATGCATTTTTCTTACTCCAGATATCTTGAAAATAAAATCAGAGCCGCCTTTGGCTTTAAGGGAACACCAATAAAATTTGTATTTAGAGAAAAAGGAGACGAAAACAATGACTGATATGGCAATAATGATTGCTGCAGCCTTAGGCTGCTACCTGATCGGAAATGTTTCCCCGGCAATCATACTTGGAAAAATCATTGCTAAGACTGACATTAGGCAGCATGGCAGTGGCAATGCCGGCACTACTAATGTATTAAGAACCTTGGGACCAAAGGCAGCTATAATAACCTTGGTCGTGGATATTCTCAAAGGCGTTGTATCTGTGCTCATTGGCAGATATTTTGGCGGGCAGGACCTTGCAATGCTTTGCGGGCTAGCTGCTTTTGTGGGCCATATTTGGCCTGCATTCTATGGCTTTCATGGGGGCAAAGGTATCGCGACAGCTGCTGGGGTCATCATTACTGTAGAGCCTATATTAGGTGCTATAGTTGCCGCCATCGCCCTTCTAACTATAGCAATCACCAAACGGGTATCTGCAGGAGCACTTCTGGCGGCTTTGGTGCTGCCTTTTGCAGCCAACTATTTTGATCCTAAGTATTTGTCTTGGTCTATCATCATTAGTTTGATTATTATTTTTAAACACAGGGCGAATATCAAAAGACTGGCAACAGGCCAGGAGCCAAAACTGTCGCTTAATAAAAAGTAACAAGATTTTTACAGAGAATTATAATCAGAAATCATCAGGTTATTCAAGATTTTAATGAGGTAAATGCTGTGTATAAGAAAGTAACCATATTAGGCTCAGGGAGTTGGGGAACGGCACTTGCAGCCAATCTATCGAAAAAGGGCTGCCCGGTTACATTATGGGGAAGAGATGCGGAGGTCCTTAAGAGTACACGGGAATGCAAAGAGAACAAAAAGTATTTGCCGGATATTCATTTGGGAGATGCCATCATATATGAAGATAATCTAGCGAAGGCAGTCAGCCAGGCTGAGATCATTATATCTGCTGTAACCTCACAATCCTTTAGAGAAGTAATGAGGACGGCTGCTCCTTTTGTTAAAAATGGAAAGATTATTGTCAACGTGGCCAAAGGACTTGAGATGAACTCATACAAAAGGCTATCAGAAATTGCTTCTGAAGAAGTGCCAAAATTGAGCTATACCATACTTTCAGGCCCATCCCACGCGGAAGAGGTGGGTAAGGGTATGCCGACAACATTAGTAGCTTCGTCTGAAAATCTCGAAGATGCAGAAACCATACAAGATCTCTTTATGTCAGACCGGTTAAGAGTCTATACAAATCCTGATGTACTCGGCGTTGAACTTGGGGGAGCATTGAAAAACATTATCGCTCTTGGCGCAGGCATATCTGATGGTATGGGATTTGGTGACAATGCAAAAGCTGCCATGATGACGAGAGGCATCAGCGAGATTGCAAGATTAGGGGTAAAGATGGGTGCACTGACGGGCACATTCTTTGGACTTTCAGGGATTGGAGATTTGATTGTCACCTGTACGAGCATGTACAGCAGAAATAGGAGATGTGGCATTCTTATTGGCCAGGGAATGTCTCCAAACGAAGCTGTCAGGCAGATTGGCATGGTAGTAGAAGGCGTCTATACAGCAGAAGCGGCCTATAAGCTGGCACAGCAGTATGGCGTGGATATGCCTATAACAGAGCAAATAGTGCGGATTCTAAATGACGAGGCGGATGCAAAGAGTGCGGTCATGAGTCTGATGTCACGCGGGAAAAAACATGAACAAGAAGAGTTGATTCGATAAACACAAGGAGGAAAGAGTGTCATGAAAAAAATGGCTTATCTTAGTTTGCTTGTCTTAATAATTGCTGTTCAATTATCAGCCTGTTCCGGTCAAGTGGTCACACCGGAAGATGCGACGCCCAAATTCACACCGGAAACCTATCCTAAAGTGGATGGCTCAACGGTGACGATTCCCCTTTCCGAAGCTCTAGGCGCTAGGACTATGGGCATCAATATCGAAGAAGCTAGACAGTATATCGTTCATAATAAAACCCATCAAGCCTATCTGAATCTTATCAATGGCGATGCTGATCTTATTTTCGTCACGAGCCCATCTAAAGAAGAATTTCAAATTGCAAAAGATAATAATGTAAATATGGAAATCATTCCAATTGTTAGTGAAGGTTTTGTTTTTTTGACCAGTTCAGATAACCCGGTAAAGGGTTTGACATTGGCACAGATCCAGGATATTTATTCTGGAAAAACAACAAATTGGAAACAGGTAGGCGGGAATGATGTCGGCATTATAGCGTATCAGCGTCCCGAAAATTCCGGTAGTCAGACGGGTTTTTTAGACCTTGTCATGAATAAGGTCAAACCCGTTGACCCGCCGATTGAACAAGTGGTTGCAGAGATGGGACAGCTCATTGATGCAGTGGCTACATACAAAAATAGACCGGATGCCATCGGATATTCCTATTATTATTTTGTCACAGATATGTGGGGGAATGATCAGGTTAAGCTTCTTGAGGTAAATGGGGTATATCCGGATAAAACCACCATCAGTTCTGGGTCATATCCCATCAGGACGGCCTATTACGCTGTCATAAGATCAGATGAGCCTAAAGATAGTTCTGCCAGACAGCTTGTTGATTGGCTTCTTTCGGAAGAAGGCCAGAAATTGGCCGAGGAGGCTGGGTATGTCAGACTCAAATAAAGATAGAATCAGAAATTTCAATCAAAATCTTGGCCTTAGGCTTAGCCATAGCCCTAGGCTTAAACCTATCCTTAGCCTTAGCCCTAGGCATTGTCTTATTTTTAGAGTATGGGCAGCTATCATAATAATAAGCCTCGCTGGCATCTCTTTAGAGGGTTGCTATGCGCCGCCACAAGAGCAGCAGTCTATGATATCTCCGATTAAGATTTCCTACTTAATTCAAAATCCTTTATTAGTCACGACCATTGAGAAAACCGACGTTCCGAATTTTTATGAAAGCAAATTGAATTTGCTGGGGTTTCACGATACTGCTATAGAAAAATCTATCAATGACAGTATTCAGAAGGTTTATGCGGATGTGAAGGATGGCAGTTTGCCGCCATACAGAGGGATAAAAAAGAAAATCCCCGAGGGCTCAGAGCTTACGAGTGGTTCGGTAAGCGCAAGCATGTCTTATAATTATAACAATGTGGCGTCTATAGTGTTTTATGGTTATAGAAATTATGTAACGCCCGATCAGAATGGAGTCATACCTAAAACTGATGAAGAAAAATCCAAATACAGCCAATATGTGGGGGTGACCAAGTCTTTAAATTATGACCTGAATACGGGCAGGGAAATCACACTCAAGGATGTTTTTACAGATGATGTGGACTACATTAAGATTTTAAACGACTATATCGGAAATTTGATTATGAATAATCCTATTGAAGATGAGGACTATTATGGTATGGCTTTTTTTGGAACAAAACTCATTGCCCCATTTAAAGGCATTTCTGAAAATCAGAAATTCTATCTGATCCAAGGAGGAATTGGTTTAATTCTGGACGAAAACAATCCGGAATTTGACATTGGGCTTTATCCCGCAACAATTAATATTTATTTTCAGGATTTGGGAGACTGTATTGCTATCACGAAACGTTTTTACGACGAGGCTAAGAGCCCATTTGTGAGCACAGAACCCTTAGTAAAGGAATTTATGCAATCCGGAGCAGGACAGGAAATTGCTAAGGAGTCTAGCACCAAGGTCGGACATATTATGGTCTTTACATCAGAAAGATATTCAGAAAATATACCGAAAGCCGCCAAAGATAAAATTAGACTTCTATCTGAGATCGATCAAAATCGAATCACTAAGCTCAATGCTGATTTTGTGGATCAAGGTCAGGGCGACAGCAGTTTCGAGCAATATGTTTGGGCAAGCAAAGCTGGACCCTACACCAATGTTCAAAGGAATACCAGCATTTATGGTGAGGGCAAATGGGAGTCATCAACTGACACTTTCTGCTTCGATCAAGATGGCAAGGAAGTGTCTTTAGCAGATGTTTTTATCCCAGGCTATGATTATCAAAAGCTCATTCGAAAGGTCCTGCAGGCTTCTATTGATCAGATGCCGCCTGTTAAGACTAAAACTGACATAGACACTCTTATGAAACACCTTAAGTTTTTTATCGGTAATGCTGAGATCAACTTTTATACAGATCCTATAGAGGCAGATGTCAATTCGCGATACCCAATTTCAGGCGTCGTCTCATTTAAAGATTTTGGCTGTGAGAATATGACGATTTTTAAAGACTAAATTAAGATTTAATGAAGATCACATGAAGAATTTACGCTTTAATTTCAAGGGAACTGATGTATCAAGATAAAACGGACGGCGATAGAATGAAAATTCTTCGCCGTCTGTTTATATGGGATTAAGGAGTAGCTTTATAAAATGAGTTTAAAGTAGTAGCGTGGGTTTAAAGGGAATGCCTGCGCTTAAAGCAGGAAACTATAAATACTTGTCTCCAAAACCATAGTTTTCAATGATATAATCCATATCTTTATCGCCGCGACCGCTGCAGTTGACCAGTATAGAGCCTACCGCCCCCGCTCTTGCCATCTTCATGGCATAGGCGACCGCATGAGCGCTTTCGATGGCAGGGATGATGCCTTCATTTCTTGACAGTTTGAAGAAGGCGTCTACGGTTTCGTCGTCTGTTACAGACCCATAGGTGACACGACCAAGGTCTCTTAGAAATGCATGCTCAGGCCCAACACCAGGATAATCAAGACCGCTTGCGATCGAGTAAACTGGTGATGGAGAGCCGTCAGCTTCCTGAAGAAGAATGCTTTCAAACCCATGAAGAATTCCTTTTTTGCCAAATGTTAAAGTAGCAGCATGATCACCAATATCAGAGCCACGACCCATTGGTTCAACGCCATAAATATCGACTGGGTCATTTAAGAATGCGCCGAAGAGTCCAGTGGCATTACTGCCGCCACCAACGCAAGCGACAATTGCATCAGGCAGATTACCAGTCATATCGATAAATTGCTCTCTAGCTTCAATACCGACGACGGCCTGAAAATCCCGCACCATCATAGGAAAAGGGTGAGGCCCTACAACGGATCCGATGCAATAAATGGAATCTTGATACTGGTTCATATAAGCTTCAAAAGCAGAATCTACGGCTTCTTTGAGTGTTTTTAATCCGTGGGTAACTGGAACTACAGTGGCGCCTAAAATCTTCATTCTGGCTACATTAGGAGCCTGCTTGGCGATATCTACTTCTCCCATATGGATCTCGCATTCAAGACCAAAGAAGGCTGCAGCTGTGGCTAGGGCTACGCCATGCTGTCCGGCACCGGTTTCTGCAATGAGCTTTTTCTTGCCCATAAATTTGGCCAATAATCCTTCACCCATACAATGATTCAGTTTATGAGCTCCCGTATGGTTCAGATCCTCACGTTTTAGATAAATCTGTGTGCTACCGCAAAGCCTCGACAAATTCTCGCAATGATAAACCGGAGTTGGACGCCCTTGAAATTCTTTACGGATACGACGCAATTCGCTAATAAATTGAGAAGAGTGACAGATGGTTTGATAAGCTTCTGTTATTTCAGCGAAAGCTGGAATCAGTTGAGGCGGCAAAAATGCTCCGCCATATTCTCCGAAATAACCTTCTTTGTTTGGGTAATCCTTTACATACGTTCTAAAATCCATTTCATTTCTCCTTTTCTACTTTAGCATTAACGAAAAGGGTTTCTCTGCAACAAAAAACACCTATCCTTAAAGACAAGGACAAGTGTTAACCTGCGGTACCACCTTGGTTGATACATAATCATATGTATCCGCTCTGCAGAGTGCCATCACACCCTTAGCCCTTTAACGCTGGCATGCGTCGAAGCTACTTGAACGAATTCTTTCGCTTTGCCCTCGGAGGTCCATTTATCTACATCTGCATCTATTCGGCTTACACCATTCCGAAATCGCTGAGAGACCGATTTGTAGTTTTACTTCCTCGTCTACGGTTTATAGACATGTTAGCATTGGGATTTTAAGTTGTCAACAAGAATATAAAAAAATGTGTGGTTAATTAGTGATAATGTCACCTTGTAGATTGATCAATGAAAATGTCACCCCCTATTTCATGCTACAAGAAATTTGAATTTACAATAAGTCCGAAAGCAGTCTTGATATAGATTCTTTAAATTTAATCAAAATAGAGCGCTTTTTATACATTTCTTTGGTTAGCTCGTGACAGAGAAGCATATCATTTTCAAAGGAAGCTTCTAAATCCTTGACGACTGAAGAATCATAGACAAAAGCGTTGACTTCAAAATTCAGTTTAAAACTCCTGATATCAAAATTTGCTGAACCAACAGATGCGACCTGCCCATCTGTACAGATGGTTTTAGCATGCATGAAACCGTTATCATAAATGTAGACCTTGACACCGGCATCAAGCAAAATTCCAACATAGGAATAAGTTGCCCAGTAAACAAAAAAATGATCAGGCATGCGTGGAATCATAATGCGAAGATCAACGCCAGAAAAGGCAGCGTTTTTAAGAGATTCTAAAATGCTCAAATCTGGAACAAAATAGGGGGTCTGAATATAAATATTTTTTTTGGCGGATGAGATCATCTTGAGATAACCATGCTTGATTTCTTCTTTTGTGGAGTCGGGGCCACAGGAAACAATCTGAATTCCTGTAGTTCCGCACGAAGCGGGGTCATCAAAATAGGCCTGTGGTAAAGTGAGTTTTTCTTTTGAAGCTACTCTCCAATCCAAAAGGAAACGAGATTGCATATCCTGAACACAGCTACCTACAAGACGAAGATGGGTATCTCGCCAATAGCCAAATTTTCGGGTTGTTTGAACATATTCATTACCAATATTAAAGCCACCCAGGTAGCCAATAGCATTATCAATAATGACTAATTTGCGATGATTGCGGTAATTCAACTTTAAATTCAGGACTTTAAATTTTGGGTGAAAGAAAAAGGCATACTTGCCACCTGCGTCCTTCAAATTTTTAAGGTGATGATGATAAATATGCCTGCTTCCCATGGTATCCACCAAAAATCGGACTTCAACACCTTGCCTTGCCTTTTCACAAAGAGCATCAATGAGGGATTTGCCTGTTTCGTCATTTTTCACAATGAAATACATAACATTGATGGAGACTTTTGCTTCACTGATATCTCGAAGTAAAGAAGCCATTTTTTCTTTGCCATCGGTCAGAATCTTAAGGGTATTGTCCTGGGTATAATAGGAGTTGCCGTAAGTCTGATGAAGCTTGATCATATGATGCCAACGTTTGACTTTAGGATCAAGAAAAGTGTACTGGCCTGAATCCATATCACGAATCTGGTCATGGATCGCCGCGTTGATTCGCGCTTCCTCAAATCGATGCAACTGAAAGATACGTTTCTTTGAAATGTTCTGAGAAATCATAAAGTAAAGAAAAATACCTCCGATAGGAATGATGAAAATAATCATAATCCAGGCCAAGGTAGCTGAAGGATTTTTTCTTTCTAGAAAAATGATGGTAAAAGCCAGTAAAAAATCCACGACATAGAGGGTCACAATGACAAAAGAAACATCTGGCAAATACTGATACAGCATAATATCCTCCATATGCATAAAAATCCATAAATAAAAAAGGGGTTTGACCCCCTTTTTTAAAAAACTATTTCAGTAAAACGTCAATTTTTTCTTCCAGCACTGGCTGAGGTACTGCGCCAGTAACCTTATCCACGACTGCCCCATCTTTTATAAAGAAGAGAGTGGGTATGCTCATAACCTTATGAGCAATGGCAAGTTTTCTTTGCTCGTCGATATTGATCTTAAAAAACTTGACTTTGCCAGAATATTTTTCTGATAGGATATCCATGATTGGCGCTACCATTTTACAAGGACCGCACCAATCGGCATAAAAGTCAATGACTACAGGTACAGATGACTTCAAAGCCTCTGATTCAAATGTTTCATCAGTCAAATTCGTTAATTTGGACATTATTCTTCCTCCTTTATTATTATACAGTCAAAATTTTGACTATTCTTATAGTGAAAACAGGGAAATACAAATGTTTTGTTTTCATATAGAGTGCAATCGCTGCAGCTAAAAACATGACTGCTAGAACGATGCCGATGAAATCAGGAGCACCCATGGGCACAAAAAAACTGCCTAATATCAAGCCGGCAAAAAACATTATTGAGGGCAAAATGTACATGATTATAAATTCCATGAGGTTGAATTTTTTACTGACAATTACGGTTACTTTGTCCTTTACCTTAGCATTGACTAGGTTCTCCGCTTTAACGATGGATCCAGGATGCATGGCTTTATTGCATGAACCGCAGCCGCTACACTTATAATGCCTGTATAACATGACTTTAGCATAATGATCATCCGTTATTTCAAGCACATCCGCTAATTTTTTCATAAATTTGCTCCTTAACTCGTATCGATTCAAAATGATTATACCATTATTTAGAGGCATCTAACAACATATTTTATATTGAAGTTTAATAATTGGTGAAACGTTGCTTAATAATTTGGAGAATTGCTATTAATGGGTTTACGGACTGTGTTAATTTTATTATAATAAATCAATAAAGACAAAGTACCATTTAAAATGCCCAAATATAATTAAATTTGAAAACAGAAAGGGAATAACACCATGAATTTCAATAATATTGACAAAATTGATCCGGAGATTGGGCAGGCTATTAGGGCTGAGATGAACAGGCAGGAAAGCAAACTGGAGCTGATCGCTTCAGAAAACTTTACGAGTGAAGCTATTATGGATGCCAGCGGGAGTCCCCTTACCAACAAGTATGCAGAAGGATACCCGGGAAAAAGGTATTATGGCGGATGTGAAGAAGTTGATGTAGCCGAAAACCTAGCCATAGATAGATTGAAAAAACTATTTAACGCGGAGCACGCTAACGTTCAGCCCCATTCAGGATCTAGCGCCAATATAGCCGTCTATTTTGCCCTGCTTGAGTATGGCGATACCGTACTTGGCATGGATTTGTCAAACGGGGGGCATTTGACCCATGGCAGCCCTGTCAATATGTCAGGAAAATATTTCAATTTTGTGCCTTATAAAGTAAATCCAGATACAGAGAGAATTGACTTCGAAGAGGTGAGAAGACTTGCCCTTGAACATAAGCCAAGGATGATTGTTGCCGGTGGCAGTGCTTATTCAAGAGTGATAGAAAGCGATAAATTTAGAGCGATTGCTGATGAGGTTGGCGCATACCTCATGGTCGATATGGCACATTTTGCTGGACTTGTAGCGGCGGGTCTATTGCCAAACCCCGTAGACCACGCCCATGTTGTAACGACAACAACCCACAAGACCTTGAGGGGACCCAGGGGTGGAGCCATTCTCTGCAAAGAGGCCTATGCAAAACAAATTGACAAGGCGATATTTCCTGGCATTCAGGGCGGTCCACTAATGCATGTCATCGCAGCCAAGGCCGTTTGCTTTAAAGAAGCGGCATCGGATGAATTTAAGGCCTACCAAAGGCAGGTCATGGCCAATGCCCAAAAACTGGCAGAAGAGTTGATTAAGAGAGACTTCAGACTTGTTTCCGGTGGTACAGATACCCACTTGGTTCTGCTTGATCTTACAAATAAAAATATCACCGGGAAGGTTGCCGAACGCCTCCTTGATGAAGCAAATATTACCACGAACAAAAACACCATTCCCAATGATCCTAATGGCCCCTTCGTAACGAGCGGCATAAGACTGGGATCTCCTGCTGTGACAACTAGAGGCTTTCTTGAAGCGGACATGGCGCTAGTAGCGTCCGCGATCGCTATGATCATTGACCACCCGGAGGATGCAGAGTATAAGCAAAAGGCCGAGGCCATCGTCAAGGAACTTTGTGATCGGCATCCCCTATATAAGTAAGGCTTTTAAGGCTTTTAAGGCTATGGAATGGAGGATGATATGGATAAAATTAGTCTGGACACGTTGATTCTATTTGACAATATCAGGTGTGACGATGTGATCAATACTGGTGTTAAAATATTCAACGAATTCTTGTACAGGGACTACATATCTTATATGGAGAGTGACTATTATCATGTCCAAAG
>JANYJS010000034.1 GCA_025361765.1 Bacillota bacterium | reverse complement strand
TTATTAAACTACTTATTAAACTTCAATTTTTAAAAATTAGCTTTTGACTATTAATTGTTTTTAGACTTTAATTCATACATGGCGCTTCTTGAAATTTCAGTCACGGAAAGGAATGGCAGTCGGAATAAGTCTTTTGTTTTTAAGGTAATCGATACGATGACCGAAGGTTCTTTGACTATGATGTCATGTCCTTGATCATCACTATAATTATGGGGAAATGTAAATGGAATAATCCTCGTCACACTACCGTTCATATATGTTTTGCTCAGCAGGCTATCATCAAAATAAGTCACCTGACAATAGACATCTCCCTTATTAGCTAGCTCAATGAAGGGCTGGCTATTCGAAAGAATATAAGCAATATACTTTTGTGCTTCCTCAGTTTCGGAAATAAGATATCCCTCTGCAAACTTGGACGCTTGAAAAAATAGAGCAGCACCTGCGCCACATTCCTCGGAAATGGCTTTGACCGTGTTCTGCGCACGCAGGTACCTCCCCATATCCCCCTGATAGGTGAGAAAACTAATATTTAAAAGTAGGATCGCCATAAATACGATGACTATTTTCATTTCTTATAAACCCTTCTCAGTATTTAGGCTACTCCGGCAGTCGTTCACTGGCTGTATAATTTTCTATTGTATAAATCATTTGATTGTCCTTTGCCTCTATTCCGAACAATTTTGATCCAGCCATAAGTTTGCCGATCGGCACACCAATCTTATAATATATCAGTTCTCTTTCGTCAAATTGATTGACTCTGTATTTTGGCACTGTCGTCCCTTCAAACACAACTTCGGCTTCATCAATGTTAAAAGCTTTAGCTATGTCGCTTTTTAAGGTTTGGATATTTGCTTCAGTGAAGCACCCATCCTGTTTAGCCTTTTCCTTAGAAGTATAGATATAATTTTGCAACCTGCCTATACTGGTATTGTTATGTTGTTCAAAGGAATATTGCATGATGAAGATCAACATCAATGGCAGTACAGCCATAAGTACTATTAATTGCTTCATGCTTTTTGCCTCTCATCTTTATGGGTACTGTTTCTGAATTGCGATTTCTCTTTCCCAGACTCCCTTAGCTGTGTTTAAAACAGAATCCGAGTCAGGGCCAGCAATCATGCTATAAAGAAAAAGTCCCAGCATAATCGAAGCGCAAAGTACTATGATCTGTTTCATAATTTAGCCCTTCCTTCTTAACCTTGGATTACTTTGTTATTTCAGTAGTAAATGACGTCACCTTTGCATTTGCTGCGCTAGTTAAGGTCTCTGCACTCGTTCCAAACTGATTAACCATTCCAGCGATAAAAATTCCCAGAACCACCATAGCGACCATCACGATTATTTGTTTCATATTTAACTCCTTAATTCTACAGGCCGAAAGAGTCGGCCAAATCCCTTAATTAATCAATATCCCAAACATGTCTTTTTGTTCAATGAAATAAGCGACATAGATGAAATTGATAAATATGAGTAGTACATTTATAACTACGGGTAAGTACAAAATATCGCTCATAACTTCATCCTGCTGCTTTTGTCTGGTTATTTTCACCTCCCTCATATTTTTTTGATAGGACAACAAGGTTTCTTCTAATTCCCTTGGGCTAATTTCATCTAATTGGATGAGTAGCCTTCCGAAATCAGCACTCATTTTTGTTCCGGCTTCACGGGCGAAAACGGCAATAGCTTCTTCTCTCCTGTTTAGCCTGAGCAAGTTGAGCATTTTAAAATATATAGGCTTAAGCAGGTCCCCATACCCTGCGAGTTGCTCAATGATTAAGTCCGATCCGATCGTGTTATTCACATTAATGCAAATACTGTTTTTTAGAAAAGCCATGGCCTCATAGATTTCCAAATCCTTTTTATAGCTATGCTGTATCTTCATAGCGCTTAGCACTAGCCCAAAAGGCGTATTAAAACTGCCAATTTTTATTCTGGGCGTTGACAGAAGAAAGATCAGGATGATTGAGACCATTACTTTTTCATCTTTAATCATTAGTCCACCGAAAAATCCCAAAATAAGCAAAATAAATCTGAGCATGTCATAACTGGTCCTGGTCATAAAAAACCCAGTGTCCTGAACTATATTATCCTGATTGTTATTATGGGCAAAGCCTTCATCAATGCGTTTTTTAAGCAGCCTTGTTTTCTCTTTTGCCATTTTCCCCAATCTATTTTCCTGCAGCAAAGCAGCACCCATAAGGCACAATGCCAACAGACTAAAATAAAATGCCACCGTAATAATCATCTTTTCTCCTTTCTTATTTATGCGTATTGCAAACTGAAATGAAAAATGGAAAACTCCAAACCTTGGTGATCCAACGTACCTGCTCTAATAGTCAAATCTCTTATTTTGGATCATTTCTATAAACATGAGATTGGTCAAAAATAGGAAGATGGTTAGCATAAAAAGCGTAAATCCCTCTGTGGTATAAAACTGATTATGAACAAATTCACCGATTGGCATTTCCATATAATTGATTGACATAATGACAGTTGCGATATACATAATCGGCACCATAAATATAGTCATGCGAACCGCTTCCGAATTAAGCCTTTTTCTTTCCTCTGCCAAGGCTCTTGCTTCTCTAAGCTGAATCAGGATGTCTTCAAGAGCTAGGGATATATTGATACCATTTATAGCTGCTGTTTTGATGCAGTTTGACAGCATTCTGCTCCAATTCGTATTAATGGCAAATGAAAAGCTTCTCACTACTTCATTGATCACAGTCTCGCTTCCCGTATTTCTAATATCGATGAGCAGTCTAAACAGCAGTTTTCTGGTAAGTTTAAGCTCATTTGCTTCTGCTAGAACGCCTTCAATTGTCTCGTAAATATTGTATTGCTTTATCCTATATTGGCTAAGGAAGCTTGAAATAAGGTTTTCTCCTTCAAAGCTGCTTCTTCTCCTGATGCTTTCAAGACGAATGCGCAGCATTAAGTATGGCAGCAATGAGAGTAGGGTGGCCGTAATAATAGCGCTCATTATTGACACATTTCCATATCCGATGGCTATGATTCCGGTAAAAATCAGTGATGTAAAAATTTTAAAAGATTTTGGGCTTATCCTCTTCCCTATGACGGATAACAGAAGAAGTCTAAGATGCTGATCCAGTCTATTTTCGGCTTGGTTCGGTTTCCTTCTGAGGCGCAGTCTTTTATGTGAGTTCATACGGCTTATGACTAGCGTGATTTGGTTTTTCATTAATAGGTATAGCCCAGCAAAGAGAATGATATATAGCAGTAGTGTAATGACAAAAACACAGACTTCACGAAAATTCATCATGCATCATTTCCTCCTTTTGCGACAACAGTTTGAGCTGCTCATTCATTGTCAAAAAGGCCTCTCCATTCTCCTCTTCGCCTGATTGCCTTTTTTCGCTGCTTATTTCGTAATGCCATGACCAGCAGTCTTTTATAAAATGGTATTTGCAGATTTGTATCACTGAAATCTCTTTGGTCTTAGGATTTACACTCATTTCATAAATGCCCTTTAATCTTTTTTGGCTTTTATTTTTGAGTTGTATGAAATGAAATATGTAGTCAAAGCTTTTAGCCACTTTAACCGCCGTACTATCCATATTTCCACCAAAATTTTTCACAATTTCGCTGGCAACATCGTAGCAAAAGTCCATGGGGTCCCTGGAATGGAATGTGCTTTTCATTCGCCTGGTACCTTTACTGGCGATCTTTACTACAGTATCAAGGGCGATTCCGTCTCTTGCTTCAGCCATGATGAAATAATCCGCATCTGACCTAAGAAGGTTTTTAGAAATATGCTTCAATTTCTCATTATCTGCAATTAGCTGTATAATTGGTGCGTTTTCCATAAGCTTATGCAAAGGTATTTCAGGATCCGTTTCAACCATAACACCTTCGAGACTTTGGTTTTCGTAGCTCTGCCAGGTTGAAAGGAATGTTGTTTTGGCGGTGCGGACAGCCCCAGTGAAGACCACATTGAATCCTACATCCACCATGGCGCGAAAGAGCTCTATAGCTTCTTTAGGGATTGTGCCTCGGCTTGCCTGTTCCTCAAAAGAATAAATTGGAACCACATAGCGTCTGAAAATGATGACATCCTGATTCTTTTTTGCCATAGCACCACCAAATATGGTAATTCTTGTGCCGTCTAGCATGTAAACTTCATGAAAATCCTTATCCAATCTTTCCTCTGGTGTTAACAGAAGGAACGCACGAATGAGCTGTTCTCTCCTGCTCTTTTCTATCCTTTGGGGTTTTAAGACCATACGTCCATTTTCTAGAAAATAGATTCTGTCACCAATTATTTTGGCTGAACTGCTCTCTTTATATTCAGGATTAAACCATTCAGATACACATGAAAACCCCCAGTTTTCGTGATAAATGGCGTCTTCAATTGAAGTATAATAAGCAGGGAATATATGATCTTCACTTCCATAAACACCAAGTAATACTTTAATTTTATCTTTAAAATAGGCTACCTCATTCTCGAAGCCTATGATTGCTTTCTTTTGTAGTGTTAGCACCGCATTCATATCCTCTTTACCTGAATCCCATTCTTTCACAAAATCAGCGTATATTCTGCGGCAGAGTTTCTCAAAACTCATAGGTACAGGCAACTCTAGCTCCTGTGGCTTTTTATTTTGCGTTATTAAGTATTGATCTAAATGAAATTTTTCCATTTTGAACCTCTTCTCGATTTTATAATCTGGTCTTTTTCTGTCATAAAGAGAATCCGATTTGCCAGTGTCAGAACATCGCGATTGTATTTATCGTCCTTAAAAGCCAGCAAGGTTTTGTATTCCATTTCAGCCTGCCTTGAAGCGCCGGCCATCTCGATAATTGTGATATCTTTTTTAATAGTATCAAGTCGTATGCTCAAATAAGCTAAATCATAGGGGTCCATTAAGGAGTACTTATTGACGATATAACCAGAAAAATTTAGGTTTAATTTCTCATACAAAGGCTGTAGTTCCTCATACCTCCTCAACATGGTTTCCTGCTGTGTCAGAATCAGCAGCTTGATGCCGCTAAAATTGAGAGAGCCAAGGGCAAGACCGTTATCCAATGTATTTCCGCTGTCAACGAGAATTAAATCGAACTCATTTTTAAGCTTGTTTAAAATATATTCCGCCGTATCCGGATAATAGTAACGCTCCTCCTCTGTTTTTCCGATTCCAGCCATCATGTACAGATTATCCTGGCATCTGCAGGCTTTGATTAGATCATTTCCAGATATAATCCTATTATCGATCTGCATCTTAATCCGCGCGATCGAGTCAAGCTCTTCTTTGACATAATCCGTGCTCTTCCTCCCGTTAAGAAATAACAGTAGCACTTTATAGTCTTTTTTTTCGTTAGCGATCATCTCAGCCACAGACTGGGTTAGCATTGTCGTGCCTACCTTATGATCTACACCATGCAATATCACTGTGTTGTTCATTTGACTCCCCTTATTTTGTTTATAATTCTCATTATTCTTGAATGATCATGATTTTCTTGGGGTCTTCACCGCCAATCGTCTTTAGAATTCTCTGGTAATCTTTTAATGTGGCTATAATTTCTATATGTGTTGCAACGGAAGTCGCATCAGTTCTGGCGAGAAGCTCATCCTTATTATCAGGCTGCGTCATTTGTCCTACAAACTCTGTATCTTTATCAATGACATTTTTAACTTCTCTTACAGAGGCATCCTTAACAAAAGCTACTTTATATGTACCGATTTTTACAAAACCGTCATCAGAATAAATCCCAACGGTATCTCCCTGTCTTACAGCGCTGCTAATCATATTAATCCAATCCGGCTTAATGACATAAATCGAATCTCCCTCTTTCAAGTAAAATTCATCCGTATAAAAATATTTTGAAGACAGCTGGCCGTTTTGCGGTATAAATTGCTTTGTCCTTTGCCCAATCAATATTCCCAGTGATTCCGGGCCAAGGGCTCCATTGATTTTACTGTCCTCAGCTATTCCGATCTTAGAAACCATAGCCTCAGTAAGGATTTGATCTGCTGAAATATCCCGATTCGCAACCAAAATGATATCGGTAAGCAGCCGTTCTCTTCCATCAACCTCCCAGTAAACAAGCCCAGTCAATGCCAGTGCTATGAGTCCGATTCCTAATATAGCTTTGAATTTTCTCATAAAGTCTCCTCCTCGACGTATGGTGCTGGCGTGTAATATAAATATGCCATTTATTTGATTTATATGTTTATATTATACATTTGTGGTTAATTATGTCAATTGTTTAGTTTCGACCTTTTGCGTTCTATGTGCGCTATCGCTTGGCAGCAGATAAACTCTTTTTGACCCATTCATTTTGTGTTATACTGTTCCAAAGTTATAAAAAAGGAGACTATTAAAATGAACACTTACAAGTTTAATACACAATGCGTTCAAGGGACTTATGACCCCAAAAACGGTGAACCTCGTGTACTGCCTATTGTACAAAGCACTACCTTCGAATACGATGATTCTGACTATGTGGCAGATCTCTTCGATCTTAAGGTCCCCGGCTCCTTTTACACAAGAATTGGAAATCCTACTACGGGAGCCTTTGAAGGGAAAATGTCCATGCTTGAAGGCGGTGTCGGCGCACTAGCCACTTCTTCTGGTCAAAGCGCCAGTTTTATGGCAATAGCCAATATTTGCTCGGCTGGAGATCATATCATTTCTTCAACCTCAATATATGGAGGAACCTATAACTTATTCGATGTTTCTCTGCGAAAACTGGGTATTAATGTAATCTTCATAGATCCTGATGCTGATTTGGCAGATATTATTGCCTGCGCAACGCCACAGACGAAAGCAGTTTTTGCAGAAACCATAGCCAACCCCAGCATGAATGTTCTGGATTTTGAAAAATTCTCCGCTGCGGCCAAAAGTCTCAGTGTTCCACTAATCATTGACAACACCCTTGCTACACCTTTTCTTTGCAGGCCTTTTGAGCACGGCGCCAATATTGTCATCCACTCCGCTACAAAGTATACTGATGGACATGCAACAAGCTTAGGCGGTATCATCATTGATGGCGGCAATTTCAACTGGAATAATGGCAAATTTCCTGGTCTTGTGGAACCAGATAGCAGCTATCATGGCCTTAAATATATGGAAACCTTCGGCGCTGCCGCTTATATCGTTAAAGCCCGAGTATCGCTATTGAGAGATTTTGGCTGTACCGTCAGTCCCTTTAACTCATTTATGTTTCACTTGGGTCTAGAAACCTTGCACTTAAGAATGGAACGCCACAGCGAAAACGCCCTGAAGTTGGCTGAATTTTTGGAAACTCATCCAAAGGTTGACTGGGTTAAGTATCCCGGCTTAAAGAGCAGCAGCTACAATACTCTCGCAAAAAAGTATTTGCCAAAAGGATCAAGCGGAATTCTAACTTTCGGAATAAAGGGCGGCGCTACAGCCGGAAAAGATCTGATCAAACATCTTGATTTGGTTGCTTTAGTCGTTCATCTTGGCGACCTAAGAACCAGTATTCTGCATCCCGCAAGCACCACCCATAGGCAGCTTGATGCATCAAAGCAAGCTGATGCAGGAATTTATCCTGAAATGATCCGTGTTTCTGTTGGGATTGAAGATATTGATGATATTATCAAAGATTTTGACAAAGCATTAAAGGCAGTATAAAATACAGTAGACAGGTTTTTATGCCTGCTTCATTTTAATTTCATAATGTGTGCTAGGGGAGCTTTTAGCTGAGAGTATTTTACATGACCCTCATTACCTGACCCGGATAATACCGGCGTAGGGAAGCAATGAATGATTGAAGCTTTGCTTTGATATGGCTTCTGTCATCACCCCTCCTGCAAAATAAAAAGGAGGTTTTTTTATGTCACCAGAAGTATTACAAAAATTTTTCGAATCCTTGACGGGGCAAATCGCCATACTGATTACACTATGCATCACTTTTTTTGCTATTCTTTTGAATGGTAGAAAAGAAAAAGCAGATACCCGAACGCTTGTAGTTTCAGCCGTCTTAATTGCTCTATCCATCATTCTAAATCAGATTACGCTTTTTCGTATGCCTCAGGGAGGTTCAATAACAGCCTTTAGCATGTTGCCCATTGTGTTATGTGGCTATTTATATGGTCCAAGAAGAGGTGTGCTTTCAGGCATTTGCGTCGGCCTGCTGAATCTGATTTTCAACCCCTTCGTCATCCATCCTCTACAACTGCTTTTGGATTATCCCATTGCATTTGGGGCTTTAGGCTTTTCAGGCTATTTAAGGCATGCAAAGGGAGGTTTAATTAAGGGCTATCTGCTTGGTATTTTCTCAAGATATGTCTGCAGTGTTATTTCTGGTATTGTATTCTTTGGGGCTTATGCGCCAGATGGATTCAATGTTGTTACTTGGTCAATCTACTATAACCTGACTTACATCGCTGCTGAAGGTGCCCTGACGCTATTAGTGCTCGCATCACCCTCATTGCGAGAGGCGATTGATCGCATGAAATAGAAAATTTCAAGTAACAATAAATCTTTCTCTGGCACTTCATTACAAACACCAAATGAGACCGCCCAATAGGCGGTCTCATTATTTTTCAGGGATCTCACACCCAAGTATTTGAGAAAGAATCATTACTTTTGATGGTGATGTTAAATAGTCTTCCGTCCTATTTGAACTCCTTAGAGCTCATTTGGCGAACGGGCACCGGTAATTTTGCCGAGATCATATTCATAAGGTTATCTGTCATTTTAAGTTGGTCAGCGAATTTTGCTTCTCCGACAACCATAAGGTTTGCCGCAACATTTTCACAGAGAATGCCGCCAGTAATTTCTCCTAATTCCGCGTACCTATAGAAAGGAAGTGCAACTTCCATTTCATCTACAATATCGCAAACATCATCATAAGGCATTTCCACTTCGAAAACATGGGCCAGCTCAACAGCGATTTCCCAATTGCTGAACATCACATCTTCATAGATTGCCTGTCTAACCGGCAGTAGTCTTCTTTCTGTGTTCGTATAGGTACCATCTGTTGAAGCAAAACCAGTTCCTGGAATAAACACATCGGCCTTGAGGGCTGTCTCCGTCAAATGCGTGTCTGAAACCATAAGGAATTCAAGTTCTGTCCGATCAACGTCAGCATCTTCCCCGAATATCAGCAACGCCTTGACACCTTTCATCGCCTCTTTGCCTTCTGTGATACCCAAATCTATAAGACCCTGGCTATTATTTTTGGCTTTGACCTGTAAAATACCATCCCTTGCCCGGCCTATATGTCCGGAAACTACAGCAATATCAGCGATTAGAGTGGCTGCTTCAACAGAAATTACGTTCTGAGCAAACACAATCATAGCTTTCTTAGCTTTTGCATAGGTTTCTGCCACTACCTTTGCCGCATCGCTGGCATGAATCATATCAAGGCTAGCCTTGAATGCATCAAACCCGGAAGCTTTTGGGGCTTTTCCCATATCTATAAGCGCTTTAGCGATTTCTTTTAAGAAGATGATATCGTTTTCAACATCGATCGTCTGAGTCGCAAACTCATAGTCGTATTCTTCAACTCCTGGATTGATGACAATAACTTTAACGCCATTGGCCGCAGCAGCTCTAAGTTTTAGAAGCATAACAGGATTGTTGGCTCTTTTAAAGCCTGCTACCAGGATCACTTCGGTTGCGCTGAGTTCATCCATGGTGTTAGGTGACGCATCCACGCCAAGAACTTTTTTGATTCCACTCTCTCTATGATCGAAGCAGAAGGTTTTAGCGCCAATGTTGTCGGCAAATTTCTTAATAACATAAGCCTCTTCATTGGTATATCTGTCTGATATTGCTACCGCTACAGCGTCTTTACCGTATTTTGTGCCTATTGATTGAGCTTTTTTTGCAGTCAGCATAAACGCTTCATGGTAATCAACAAGCTCAAAGGAACCGTCTTTTTTAACCATTGGATCAAGTACCTTTCCTTCACTTATTGAAGAATCGAAACCAAATTTTCCTTTTCCGCAGATTAAACCTTGGTTGACGACACCTTCTCTGTCAGCTACTGCTTTATAGAGCAAATCACCATAAGTTTCAAGCTTAATGCTGCAGCCTACAGAACAATAAGCACAAGTTGTATCTGTCTCTTCAGTTGGAAGTGGTACGGACTTGGTTAACGTTAATCTTTCTCCCAGCGCGCCGGTTGGGCAAACACTGATACACTGGCCGCATGATATGCACCCGGACTCGGCAAGCGGTCTTTCCATTGTTGGTTTAATGATCGTTTCAAATCCTCTGTTAACAAGACCGAGAGCACCGATTCCCATAACTTCATCACATACGCGAACACATAGACCACAAACGATACATTTATTTGGATCTCTGACTATGAATGGATGTCCGTCTTCATAATCTACCTCGTTGATATCTCCAGATATTCTATCCGGCTTTACGTCATATTCATTTGAGAATTCGACAAGCTTACATTCATAGAAATCATGGCATCCACACTCAAGGCAGCGTTTAGCTTCCGCAATGGCTTCTTCTGGTTCATAACCTGAAACAATCTCCTGGAAATTGTCCCTTCTTTCGGAAGGATGGAGATGATCCATTTTAGGTCTGCAAAGCCTTTCTCTGTCTTCAAAATCATCTTCAGTTAAGTCTGTTCTTTCAACCACAAAAGGTTTAACAAATTTAACCTTTTCACCAGCGAGATAAGCGTCTATTATGCCTGAAGCTTTTCTGGCATGGCCAATGGCTTCAACCGCTATGGTAATATTGTCGTTGTAACAATCTCCACCGACAAATACACCTTCTAAGTTTGTCATAAAGGTATCAACGTCTCCGACAACACCGTTTTTCCTTGTCAGCATAAGCCCGTTAAGTCCCTTAGGATCAACAGCCTGACCAATTGCAACTATCATGTTATCGATATCGATAATTTCTTCAGCTCCGGCAATCGGTTTTGGACTTCTTCTGCCACTGGCATCTGCCTCTCCGAGTTCCATTTTCTGGAGTCTAACCTGGATAAGCTTTCCATCTTTGTCTTTAATAAGTTCAATTGGATTTGTCAGATTTTTGAAGGTTACACCTTCTTCTTCGGCTTCATCAATTTCTATGCGATCCGCAGGCATTTCATCCTTCGTACGTCTGTAAATGTTATAGACCTTATCAGCGCCAAGTCTGACAGCTGTTCTGCAGGCATCCATGGCAGTATTCCCGCCGCCGATGATTGCTACGCTTTTGCCTAAAACAATCGGCTCATTGCGAACAACTTTTCTTAAGAAATCGATACCGCCAATAACACCCTGTGCGTCTTCTCCAGGGCAGCCAATGCTGGTGGAAAGCCATGCGCCTATGCCGACAAGCACGGCATCATAGTCTTTTCTAAGCTTTTCGAACTGAATGTCCACACCTATTTTGGTATTGGTTTTCATTTCTACGCCCATTTTTTCAATCATGAATATTTCTTCATCAAGAAGTTCTTTGGGAAGCCTATACTCTGGAATACCATATCTCAACATACCGCCAAGCTTAGGCATTGCTTCGAAAATGGTCACGCCATGTCCTTCTTTTCTTAAGAAGAAGGCTGCGGAAAGACCAAGAGGTCCCCCACCTATAATGGCAACATTTTTGCCGGTTTCTGGAGCCATCTTAGGCATAAATGGATCGTCTCCGCCTAGATCCTGGTCAGAAGCAAATCTCTTAAGCCACTGAATGGAAATGGGCTCGTCCACTAATTTTCTCCGACAGGCATCCTCACAAGGGTGTGGACATACCCTGCCTAATGCACCCGGAAGTGGAATTCTGTCTTTTATGAGTTCAATGGCCTCTTCAAATTTACCATTGGCAATAAGTCCGATATAGCCTTGGCAGCCCTGTCCCGATGGGCAAGCAAGCGTACATGGTGCTATGCAGTCTCCAATATGATTGGATAATAGCAGTTCAAGATTGGTTTTTCTCAGTTCTTTGACACGATCTGTATCAGTTTTAATTACCCATCCATCAGCAATTTCTGTTGCGCAGGCTTTCATTAATTTAGGCATCCCTTCAACTTCGACGACACAAATACCACAAGCCCCATGAATCTGGGTTCTCTGGTCGTAGCAAAGGGTTGGAATATATATATCATTTTCATTGGCAACATCAAGAATCGTCTGACTAGGATAGCCGATGACTTCTTTTCCGTTGATATTTAATCTTAATTTTTTCATATCTTACACCTCTCTTTCTTTAGTCTACTATTATAGCTTTGAATTTGCATGTTTCCACACATTTTCCGCATTTGATACAAGTTGCCTGGTCGATGGTATGTAGCTTCTTCACCTCACCAGTTATGGCTTTAACCGGGCATTTCCTGGCGCATAGTGTGCATCCGGTACATTTGTCTTCCAGAATTTCAAAGGTCAAAAGAGGTGTGCAGGAGTGTGCTGTACACTTATGCTTATAAATATGATCCTCATATTCATTTCTGAAGTACTTAATCGTCGTCAAAACAGGATTCGGTGCTGTGCCGCCAAGGGCACACATAGATCCTTCTTTGATTTTATTTGATAATTCTTCAAGAATTTCAATATCTCCGTCTTTTCCTTTACCTTGCGTGATTCTCTCAAGAATCTCAAGCATTCTCTTGGTTCCTACACGGCAATAGGTGCATTTCCCACAGGATTCTTTTTTAGTAAAGTCAAGGAAAAATCTTGCCATATCAACCATACACGTGGTTTCGTCCATGACAACCATACCGCCGGAACCCATGATGGCCCCTGTTTTGTTGATGGCTTCATAGTCGATAACCGTATCAAGAAGTTCGCTAGGAATGCAGCCTCCTGAAGGTCCGCCCATTTGAACAGCTTTAAATGCTTTTCCATCTCTGATCCCGCCAGAGATATCAAAAATAACATTTCTGATGGTTAATCCGTTTGGAATTTCAACAAGTCCGCCCTTTTTAACCTTGCCAGTTACGGCGAAAACTTTGGTTCCTTTGCTGCCCTCTGTACCAATTGCAGCAAAAGCCGCTCCGCCATGAGACATAATCCATGGAACGTTGGCAAAGGTTTCAACATTATTGATATTGGTAGGTTTTTGCCAGTAACCCTTTTGTGCAGGGAAAGGTGGCTTAAGTCTCGGCATACCTCTTTCGCCTTCAAGTGAGGCTATGAGGGCAGTTTCTTCACCACATACAAAAGCGCCTGCGCCTGCTTTAATTCTCATATCGAAATTATAGTTTGTACCAAATATATTTTTCCCGAGGAACCCCTTGGCTCTTGCCTGCTCAATGGCCTTTTCTAGGCGAACAATGGCCAGAGGGTATTCTGCTCTGACATAAAAAATCCCTTCAATAGCACCCATGGCATAGCCCCCGATAATCATGCCTTCAATGACCGAATGCGGGTCTCCTTCAAGTACGCTTCTATCCATAAACGCACCCGGATCTCCTTCGTCAGCATTGCAAACCATGTATTTTTCTGGCCCTGGAGACTGCTTAGCTGCATTCCACTTAAACCAGGTAGGAAAACCAGCGCCACCGCGTCCACGCAAACCAGATGTTTTCATTTCGGCAACAATCTGATCCGGCGTCATTTCTATAACAGCTTTTTTAGCAGCTTCATAGCCACCAATTGCGCAATAATCATCAATACTCTCCGGATTCAATAATCCACAGTTTCTGAGTGCAATTCTTGTTTGCTTTTTGATCATGTCAAGGTCTTCAG
>JANYJS010000121.1 GCA_025361765.1 Bacillota bacterium | reverse complement strand
ACTCGGAGCCAGATGCATTATAGCCGGAGCAGGAGACACAGTAGATTTATCAAATAGATCAGCGCAGATTTGTTAATTAGATCCGTGTAGGATTGCAAAATAGTTCCACGCCTTGACAAAAGCGTGTATTTTGAGTAATATAATGGGTGGATAGACTAAAGACGAAGAATGGGGCAGTAAAAAAGGGCAGGCTTAAAGAGAGAGAACAGATGCTGGGATGTTCTTAGCCGAAGTTTTTGAAAATCACCCTGGAGTCGGGTTGCTGAAAGACCAGTAAGCTACCACGTATTTACACGTTACGTAATCGAGTGGCAGGACAAGGCACAGCCTTTTCAATCTGTTATTAGGGTGGTACCACGATGCTAAATCGTCCCTAAGTTGCAAAACTTGGGGATTTTTTTTTCCAGATTAAGAAAATTATTTATCCGAAATGATTGATCATATGATAAAAAGAGCGAGCTGGAAAGCGATATAAATCGATTATTTGAATTTGATGGTATGAATTACATCAGTAATAGTATGAATTACATCAGTAATAGTATGAATTACATCAGTAATGGTATGAATTACATCAGTAGAAAGGGAATAGAGCATGTTTAAGAATTTGTCAGAAAAGCCCATTGCAGAAGTCCAAAACCAGCAAGCGGACCAATGGGATCAGGAGAAATTGCTGGAAAAATGCGTAACCACCAGAGCGGGAATGCCTTCTTTTATTTTTTATGAGGGTCCGCCTACAGCCAATGGCAAACCCGGGATTCATCATGTGATATCCAGAACTTTAAAGGATTCCGTTTGCAGATATAAAACGATGCAGGGTTTTGAGGTAAAACGAAAGGCTGGCTGGGATACTCACGGATTGCCGGTAGAAATCGAAGTTGAAAAGCAGCTTCAAATGACAGGAAAGCAGGATATCGAAAAGTACGGGATCAAGGCGTTTAATCAGAAATGCCGGGAGTCTGTTTTTACCTATGAGAAGCAGTGGCGAGAGATGTCCAGGCGAATGGGCTATCTCATCGATATGGATAATCCGTATATCACTCTTGATAATAATTATATTGAATCAGAATGGTGGATTCTTAAGAAATTTTTTGATGAAGGCTACATTTATGAAGGCCATAAAATCCTGCCCTACTGCGCACGCTGCGGGACCGGCCTTGCTTCTCACGAGGTGGCTTTAGGCTATAAGGAGATTAAAAGCAATACGGTCATAGCCAAGTTTAAAAAGAAGGGCGTCGATGAGTATTTTCTGGCGTGGACGACGACGCCTTGGACTTTGGCTTCCAACGTTTCCCTGACGGTGGGCGCTGATATTGATTATATTAAAGCTGAAAAAGACGGAGAAGTATACTATCTGGCTAAAGCGCTCGCGGATAAGGTTCTAGGAACAGCCGATGACAAGGGAGAAGGCGGTTATAAAATACTCGCTGAAATGAAGGGCAAAGATCTGGAATATGAAGAATATGAGCAGTTGATGCCTTTTGTGGAAGTGGATAAAAAAGCGTTCTATGTCACCCATGCGGATTATGTCACCATAGAAGATGGTACAGGAATCGTTCACACGGCTCCGGCCTTTGGAGAAGATGACTACAACACTGGAAAACGTTACGATCTGCCGGTGCCAAACCCTGTGGGCGAAGACGGCAAGTATTTGCTGACGCCTTGGGCAGGGCAATTCGTCATGGATACGGATGTAGAGATTATTAAATGGCTGGTGGCCGAAGGCAAGCTATATGCCAAAGAAAAAATGGAGCATAATTATCCCCACTGCTGGAGATGCGGCACGCCGCTCCTTTATTATGCCAAACCGAGCTGGTATATTGAGATGACAAAGCTTAAGTCACTTCTTATTGCCAACAATAACTCAGTAAACTGGTTCCCGGATTTTGTGGGTGAAAAAAGATTCGGAAATTGGCTTGAAAACCTCAATGATTGGGCAATTTCGAGAAACAGATACTGGGGAACGCCACTAAACATTTGGAAATGCACCTGTGGACATCTTGAGTCCATCGGTTCAAGAAAAGAACTTGTGTCAAAAGCCATAGAAAAAATAGATGAAAACATAGAGCTCCATAGGCCTTATGTGGATGATGTGCATATTAAATGCAGCGTTTGTGGGGAAGCCATGAATCGCGTCAGTGAAGTCATAGATTGCTGGTTTGACAGCGGCGCTATGCCTTTCGCCCAGCACCATTACCCTTTTGAAAATGCAGAAAAATTTGACCAGGAATTATTCCCAGCGGATTATATTTGTGAAGGCATTGATCAGACGAGAGGATGGTTCTATTCGCTAATTGCCATTTCAACCTTTGTAAAAGGGGTATCGCCTTACAGAAATGTGCTGGTTAATGATCTGATTCTTGATAAAGAAGGAAAAAAGATGTCAAAGACCAAAGGAAATACCGTGGATCCTTTTGTCCTGTTTGACAAATATGGCGCAGATGCAACGAGATGGTACCTGCTTTATACATCTCCTGCCTGGTCTCCGACGAAGTTTGATGAAGATGGTCTGATGGAAATTCAGAGCAAATTTTTCGGAACACTTAAGAATGTCTATAATTTCTTTGCGCTATATGCCAATACGGATGACATCAACCCGGCGGAATTCATTGTGAGCCATGACCAAAGACCAGAGCTTGATCGCTGGATTCTGTCGAAATACAACCAGCTCATCGCGGATGTGACTAGAGAGATGGACATTTATGACCATATGAAAGCTGTGCGTAAAATTCAGGATTTTGTGACGGAAGATTTGTCAAACTGGTATATCAGGAGAGCAAGAAGAAGATTCTGGGGAGAAGAACTCAGCGCAGATAAGAAGTCGGTTTTCGCGACCACCTATGAAGTGCTGGTTGGCATTGCAAAACTGATTGCGCCATTTGCTCCGTTTATTGCAGATGAAATCTATACCAATCTGACAGGAGAGGAATCCGTTCATATCGCCTTTTATCCTAAAGCGGATTTGTCTCTCATTGATGCCAATGTTGAGCGCCGAATGGATCTTGTCAGAGAGTTGGTAGGCCTTGGCAGAGCAGCCCGAGAGAAGGAAAGACTAAAAGTCAGGCAGCCTCTTCAAACTATCATGGTAGACGGGAAATATGAAAGCCTAATTGGCGATTTGACCGGATTAATCAAAGAAGAGCTGAACGTCAAAGAAGTGATCTTTGAGAAACATCTGGACCGCTATATGAACTTTAAACTTAAGCCGAATTTTAAAACCGCAGGACCCGCTTTAGGTTCGAGAATTAAATCCTTCGGAGCCGCTTTGGCATCCGCTGACGCCATGGTGACCGTGGCTGCACTGGAAGAAAAGGGAGAAATCCTTTTATGCCTAGATGGAGAAGACTTGATGGCAAGCAAGGACCTCATAGAGATCAGCATTTCTGCCAAAGAAGGCTTTGTCGTTTCGATGGAAAACAATTTATTTATCATTCTTGATACTACTATAACGCCTGAACTGCTATCAGAAGGCCTAGCTAGAGAACTGGTTTCCAAGGTGCAGCAAATGAGAAAGCAAAAGGATTTTCAAATGCTGGATAACATTCATATTTTTATCCATTCAGATGAGGACGTCTTTATAGCGGTGGAGGAGCATAGTGCCTATATTATGAAAGAGACTTTGGCCGTCGACATCATTAAGACTTCCGAAGAGCTGGATATTTTCGATCTGAACGGTCACAAAACAGGAATAGATGTCAGGCGCATTGGAGACTGCTCGGTTAATGGTGAGTCAAATAGAGGAAGCCTTCATGTTTCTGCTCGATAATGTAATCTATAAAGATATTCTTTCGGTGGAGCATCTGCTTATTAAAGAAGGCCAGACCACCAGCCTGTTTGGCCCTTCCGGATGTGGGAAGACTACTCTGCTGCGCTTATTGTGCGGGTTAATCAGCCCTACCGCTGGACAGGTATTATATAAAGAACAGAATATGGAAGAATTGGATTTGGTGCTACATAGAAAAAAAGTCATCATGATGCCTCAAATCAGTCATGCATTCCCTGGGAATCTTAGAGACAACTTGAATATCGGCGCATCGTTTCAAGAACGCCCAAATTTTACTGACGCACAGCTGGACAATATGTTAGAACAAGTCAGTATAAAAGATAAAAACCTTGAAGATAATCCGGAGCTTTTTTCTGGAGGAGAAAAGCAGCGCCTGGCCCTTGCCAGAATATTGCTGCTTGAACCTGAGGTCATTTTGCTCGACGAACCTTCTGCTGCCCTTGACGCACAAATTGAGGAGACCATTATGGGACTGCTTAATGCCTATAAAAAACAGCATCAAATGACTTACGTTCTGGTCACTCATTCTGAAAAAATTGCCAATGCTTATTCTGAAGTCATCGTTTATATGGATGATGGCAGGATCAGCAGAATTGAGGAGAAGACGTCGTGAAAGATGTTTCGTTTTTGCAATTAGCGTTTGCATATCTGTTCATGGTGATTGTTCTTGTGCTATCATATAGAACTAAAGTTGGCAGGGAAAAGGAAATTGTCATAGCTTGCTTTCGCATGACGGTGCAGTTAATTGCGGTTGGGTATCTATTAACCATCGTATTTGCCAACCCAAATCCAGTGTGGACCATACTTATTATTGGCCTAATGGGATTTTTTGCCGTGGATAACATCAAAAAACGTATTAGGGGCAATATCTCAGAGCAGTTCAAGAGAATAATTGCTTTATCCATGTGGATAAGTTCTCTGGTGTGCCTTCTTTATTTCGTCTTAATTGTAATTGGTATTAGCCCGTGGTATAATCCACAATACTTTATCCCTGTTGCAGGCATGATTTTTGGCAACTCCATGAACGGAATAGCGCTTGGCGCAACAAGGCTTATAAAGGGCTTTGAGGAACAGGCTCCGCGAATAGAAACGGCTCTCATGCTTGGGGCAACACCAAAAAAGGCTGCCATGCCAATCCTTCGGGATGCTTTTGACAATGCACTTATGCCTACGATTAATTCCATGCTGGGCATGGGAATCGTCTCACTGCCAGGCATGATGACGGGTCAGATCCTGGCTGGCAATTCGCCGCTCATCGCAACACGATATCAGATTGGGATCATGCTGGCCATAGCGGGAAGCGTTGCCCTCGCAAGCGCTCTTTTGGTAGAATTCGGCTACAAGACATTTTTTAATAAAAAAGATCAGTTGCAGGAGATGACTGGCTGCAGGAAATAGCAAGTGTTTTGCAAACTTGTTGATACTTGTCTGCAAAACATATTATACGAGGAGAAGCGAAATGAAAACAAACCTTAAGAATATGACTTTAAAAGAAATGGAGACCTATTTTGACACGATAGGCGAAAAGAAATTCCGGGCTAGACAAGTCTATTCTTGGCTATATAAAGGAATTTATAGTTTTGAAGATATGACGGATCTCTCAAAGCCTTTAAGAGAAAAACTTGAAGAATTCGCCATGATCGAAACCTTGAGCATAGAAGACCTTCAGATATCCCCAAAAGACGGGACGAGAAAGTATCTGTTTGGCCTTTCCGACGGATTTGCCGTGGAAAGCGTGTTTTTAAAGTATAGATATGGCAATTCTGTATGCCTGTCCTCCCAGGCGGGCTGTCGAATGGGCTGCCTTTTCTGTGCCTCTGCTATTGGAGGTCTACAGCGCAGCTTGACTGCGTCAGAAATGGTGGATCAGATCATGGCCATCGAAAAAGACGTCAACGAACGCGTGAGCCACCTTGTTGTCATGGGAACGGGAGAGCCTTTTGATAATTATGAAAATCTTCTGAGGTTCTTAGAATTGGTGCGTTCAAAAGAAGGCCTTAATATTGGCGCCCGCAATATCACCGTATCGACCTGTGGACTGGTCCCTAAAATTTACGAATTTGCACGAGACGTCCCTCAGGTCAATTTAGCGATTTCGCTTCATGCCTCAAATGATCATATACGAAATACGCTCATGCCAATTAATAAAAAATATCCTATGGAAGAATTACTGGATGCTGCTAAGGCCCATATAGCAAAAACAAACCGCAGAATAACTTTTGAATATGCCTTAGTTAGAGGGGTCAACGATTCTGACAAGCACGCAAAAGAGCTTGCTGGCAAACTGCGGGGCATGCTTTGCCACGTGAATCTTATTCCTTTAAATGAAGTCTCAGAATCAGACTATAAAGGTTCCGGGCGAGATAAAGTCGAGGAGTTCAAGAAGATTCTGGAAGCCGCCGGAGTGCAGACGACCATTCGTCGCGGCCTGGGCGATGACATCGATGCCGCCTGCGGTCAACTTAGGCTTGGCAAGTAGACCTTTGTTAGAGCAAACTTTGCTGGATCAAAATCAAAGTCAAAGTTAGATTAGAGTTTGGTAAAAGTTTGGTAAAATTATAGGGCGCTTTTAGGGTTTCTTCCCTTGCCCCCATAAGACCTGTAGTGTATAATATAGAAAATAATTCTTTGAAAAGGGGGCGGTTAACATGGTTAAGTTGATTTTGGGTAAAAAAGGCAGCGGAAAGACAAAAAAAATGATAGAACTTGCCAATGACAGCGTTGATACAAAAGGCGGAAGTATAGTTTATATTAACAAAGACAATAGGGTTATTTATGATTTAAAACATGATATCAGATTGATCAGCATGAACGAATATGAAGAATTGAATAATACAGATGAGTATATAGGATTTCTATATGGGGTTATCAGTTCGGACCATGATATAGAAGTGATTTATATAGACAGCATCTTAAGACACACTCATATCGATGTCAAAGATTTGCCAAAGTTCCTAGAGAGGATTCGCGTGATATCCAAAACGTATAATATAGAATTTGTTGTCAGCATTAGTGCTGATCCCCCTGAATTAGAGCAACTAACAACAGAATATGAAATACTCAATTAGGTGTTATTGACTATTTGCAAATAAATCGGGCGGTGAATGATCACCGCCCGCATTTTTTGATATGGAGAAAACCTTGAGATACACAGCTTATTCAGACTATCAAAGACTTAAATATGGTGAAAAGACCTACAAAATCCCGATAAATATCCCGGCAGGCTGCCCGAACAGAGATGGCACCATAGGGCTCGGCGGGTGTATTTTTTGTGGAGAAAAAGGAACAGGCTTTGAAAACTTGCCGGATAGCTGGTCTGTAAGCCGCCAGCTTGAAGAAAACATCAATTATATCGGCAAAAAGTATCATGCCAAAAAATTCTCCGCCTATTTTCAAAACTATACCAATACTTTTCTGCCTTTGACGGATTTGTCTGCCTTTCTAGCCGAAGCGGCGGCTTTTCCTTCCGTGGTTGAGCTTTGTATTTCAACCAGACCGGATTGTCTTCCCTCCCGCTATCTGGATGAGATCGCCAGGATAGGCGCAGAGCATAATAAGGAAATTTGTATTGAGCTGGGCCTTCAAACGGCCAATTATCATACGCTGGCTAAAATAAACCGGGGGCATTCCTTGGCTGAATTTATTGACGCTGTAATACGCATCAAAAAATTGGGATTCTCATGCTGCGCTCATGTGATTGTAAACTTGCCTTGGGACGAAGACGAGGATATGATTGAAACGGCAAAGATTCTTTCAGCGCTGAAAGTGGATTCCATCAAGCTTCATGCACTATATATCGAAAAAAACACGCCCATGGCAACACTCTATCTTAATCGTGATATTGAATTGATCTCTCTTGAAGCATACGTGAAACGAGTGGTGACGTTTTTAGAATATCTAGACCCTTCAATTGCGATTCAAAGACTTGTTGGCAGAGCTCCGGCAGAGGATACGCTGTTTTGCAACTGGAATACCAGCTGGTGGAAAATTAGAGATCTGATTGAAGCCGAGCTTGAAGAAAATGATACTTGGCAAGGTAAAAGGTTTGATTATTTAGGTGGCATAGACTATGGAAAATAAATTGATTTTATGGGATATTGACGGAACCCTGATGTACTGTGGAAGCAACGGCACATTGGCCTTAAACCATACCATCCGAGAATTATACGGTATAGAAGACGCCTTTGAAAAAGCGGGAATTGGGCAAGCGATGGATGCAGTGATCTTAGACCGCATCATCAAAAGCAGCCGGATTAGTAACGCTGATTACAATGAAATTCAGAAGGTCTATGCGAGAAAATTGTCGGAAATACTGGTGGTTAATCCTGACAAACGCGTGCTCCCGGGGGTAGTCAAGCTGCTTGAGCAAATCGAAGAGCATACACATCTTTATAACGGAATTCTGACCAGCAATTTCAAACTGGGGGCTCAAACAAAACTCAAGGCCGTTGACCTTTTAGACTATTTTGCGGTCGGAGGCTATGGGGATGACTTTGGCGAAAAATGGGACGCTGCGCTCCTCGGTCTAAATGAAGCGGAAGCGCATTATGGCGTGACCTTTAAACCGGAAAATGTATACATCATAGGTGATTCCCAATATGATATCTCTTGTGCGCGGAGACTGGGCATGAAAAGCATCGGTGTCGCCACAGGCTGGACGGATTTTGAGACGCTGGCGGAAAGCCAACCGGATTATTTGTTTCATGACCTAAGCGACTATGACAAAATAATTAAACTCTTTGAGGAGAGCCATTCATGAAAAAAGTGATGATTTATATTTTGATTTCTGCTGTACTTTTTAGTACTATGGAAGTAACTTTAAAAATTGCAGGCTTAGGGCTAGACGCATTTCAGTTGACCTTTGTCAGATTCTTGATGGGGGGACTGTTTTTATTCCCATTTGCGCTGGTCGAGATTAAAAGAAAGGCAACTGTTTTAAGCAAGGGCGATTACGGCTATATGCTTATGCTGGGGGTGATCTGCATCTGCGTCAGCATGGTTTTCTTTCAGATGGGGGTTATGTCCGCCAATGCATCGACAGCTGCAGTGATTTTTTGTACGAATCCCATGTTTACCATGATCTTCGCTCATTTTATAGCGGATGAAAAGATGACTTTCAAAAAAGGCCTTGCGGCGACAGTCAGCATTGCCGGACTGGTTCTCATTATAAACCCACTGCACATGAGTCCAGGAAATACTTTGATGGGCATGCTCTTTTCTCTCATTGCTGCAGCTACTTTTGGACTATATAGCGCAGCTGGAAAAAAGAGGATTAGGAGGCTTGGCGGTCTTACGCAAACCAGCATCAGCTTTCTCCTTGGTTCGGGGATGCTGTTCATTTTGCTGCTGATCCTCAAAAAACCGATATTTACGGGAATCACTGCTGAAAATATTTGGGTTGTGATCTATGTAGGCATAGCGGTCACTGGTCTTGGCTATTTGTATTATTTTTTGGCTATGGAAAAATCCAATGCCACGATGGCTTCGCTGGTATTTTTTGTGAAACCAGGCATAGCGCCTATAATAGCTGTGATTGTACTTAAGGAAACTATTACATTATTCATGATAATCGGTATTATACTTATTTTTATTGGGTCCTACATGACTTTAAGCAAAGCAGCTATTGCTGAAAGCATTCGCAGATAGATTAATGAGTTTAGCTGAAGTAGCTAAAAGCACCCGCGTATAGGTCAATGTGATTAAGTAAAGTAGCTAAACACCCGCAATTAGATTAATGAGATAAGGAGATCCTATTATGGATATTAAGGATTTTGAAGTCATATTTAAAGATAGGGAGCCCAAACCTTACGGTATATACAGTTTTTTTTCCGTGCTGATACCACTTGTCGTAAAAGAGGGCAAGGTGCATATTCTCTTTGAAATCAGGGCTGATAAACTGAAAAGACAGCCCGGTGAGGTCTGTTTTCCTGGAGGAAGACTCGAAAGAGATGAGTCCCCAAGGGACTGCGCGATCAGAGAAACCTGCGAAGAGCTGAATATTTCAAAAGACTGCATAAAAATAATTAATGAAATGGACTACATTTATACATACAGCAATTTCACCTTATACTCTTTTTTAGGGGTTATTGACAATAAAGACATTGAAGACCATAAGGTCAACCAGGATGAAGTCAAGGAAATTTTCATGGTTCCTTTTGATTTCTTTATGGAAAACGATCCGATTATCAAGGTTCTTGAGGTGTCTCCGGATGTGGGTGAAGATTTCCCTTATCATTTGATTAATGTTAAGAATACTTATAACTGGCGAAAAGGCAGGTCTACCATTCCAATCTACAGGTATCAGGATCATGTGATTTGGGGACTTACTGGTAAAATCATTGATAATATGGTTAAAATCATCAAATGCAGTGAAAACGATATAGAGAAAATTTGCAGCAGCGAAAGAGTAGGAGGATAAGAAGGATGAGTTTTAAAGTAGCCTTATGCCAGATGCTGGTAAAAAGCGATAAACATGAGAATCTGAACAAGGCAGAAAAAATGATTAGGGAAGCGCATCAAGGAGGAGCACGGATGATCGCTCTACCAGAGATGTTCAATTGTCCGTACGATAGTGCTGTTTTTAGAGATTATGCTGAAGAAGCTGACGGTGAAACTGTCCAGAGAATGTCTGCTATTGCAAAGGAGCTTGGCATTTACCTCATTTCCGGCAGCATTCCTGAAAAGGCTGACAGGATTGCTCCAAAATCAGAGGGCATTCCCGAAGAATCTGACAGGATTGCACCAAAATCAGAGGGCATTCCCGAACAATCTGACATAGCCATTTACAATACTTGCTTTGTTTTTGATCCGAAAGGTCACATCATTGGCAAACATAGGAAAGTGCATCTTTTTGATATTGCGATTAAAGGAGGAATTCAGTTCAAGGAGTCTTCCGTACTCGACAGGGGAAATGACATTACAGTTGTGGAAACAGAGTTTTGCAAAATAGGCATTGCCATCTGTTATGATATGAGGTTTCCAGAACTCATTCGTCTAATGAGCCTAAAAGGCGCGAAGCTCATCATCGTTCCCGGAGCTTTTAACATGACTACAGGTCCTGCGCACTGGGAACTCACTATGAAGGCCAGAGCTCTTGATAACCAGGTTTATTTCGCTGCTGTATCACCAGCTAGAGACATGGCGGCATCCTATCACGCCTACGGACATTCGGGAGTTGTGAATCCCTGGGGGGCCATTTCGGGACAGATTGATGAAAAAGAAGGCATTGTGTTCACCGATATAGATCTTGACTATATTGAGGAAATCCGGCAGCAACTGCCATTAATGATACATAGAAGAGAAGATGTTTATAAACTGGAAGGAGTAGAAAAATGATAGAGCGGATCAAAAATACCATGCGCAATCTTGAAAAAAACGGGTTTGAGGTGCGCTATTTTGAAAATGAATTCAGTGCAGTTGATTCTCTGCTTAAGGACATTTCGGCATACGAAAGTGTTGGTTTTGGAGGATCTATGACGGTTTCCGATCTCAGCATTTATGACAAGCTTGCCAAACAGGGGAGCACCGTATATTGGCATCAAAAGAAGCCAGATGATCGCGCCGCTGAACTTGGCCGGGCAGCGACGGCAACGGCTTATCTAACAGGAACCAATGCGATAACAGAGGACGGAAGGCTGGTCAATATTGATGGGACGGGTAATAGGACTTCCAGCATGCTTTTTGGCCACGACCGGGTATATATCATAGCTGGCGTTAATAAAATAGCTAGAAACTTAGATGAAGCTATGATTCGCATTAAGAATGTTGCCTGCCCCAAAAATGCAGAGCGGTTAAAGCTGGACACCCCTTGCAGGCATTTGGGGAAATGTATGAATTGCGATTCTCCTCAAAGGATGTGCAATGCGACATTAATCCTAGAAAGACAGCCCAGAAGCGTCAAAATTATTATTTACCTAATCAACGAGAACCTTGGCTACTAGTATAAGCACAGATTAAATGCGAATAAGGAATGGAGTTTCGGTTTTTCGATGAAGATGAAAAATACCTCGCTTCAAGTGAAAATTTCAGTGACGTTTATCCTAATGACCATTTTAATTATGGCTATTTTAGGTGCCGTTTTTTATGCGAACACCACATCCACGCTTAAGGATTCAAAGCAAAAGGAACTATCTGCGGTTGGAATTGAAACAGCCAATAAGATTGAACGCTTTATTTTTGAGAGATCTGGGGATATTAAAGTGCTGTCTGAATCCAGACTGCTGTCTACAAAGGAAGTAAGCAATGTCAATAAACTCTTTTTTTTAAACAATGTCATGGAAACCTATAAAACCTATAACGGTATTTTCGTCACTGACTTAAGTGGAAAGGTCATCTTATCAACGGGAATGGTGCCTGATTTCAAGACTATTTTACCCGAGATCACGGGCGAAACACCCTACATTTCTGAACTCATGACCAATTTAGATGGCAGTAAAATAATCCTGTTCTCAAGGCCTCTGCTAGATGAGACTGGCCGGAAGGTGGGAGCAGTAGCAGAGTGCATGCAGCTTGATGCTATTTCTGGAATCATAAAGGACGTCACCATTGGGGAGACGGGTTTTTCTAGGCTCGACATTATCGGACCTAGAGGCACCGCCTATGAATTTTCTGGAAAAGCCATTGCACCAGAAGAGTTAGAGAATTATATCGTAGAAACGAGAACGATATCCAATTTGGATCCGAGCCAGTCCCGGTGGCAGATCAGCACTTACCAACATAAGGATGAGGCATATAAAATCATTGATGATTATTTGAATTATTTGCTGATTGTTTCCGTGGTCACCATTGTATTATTCTCTTTTTTATCGATTATCTTATCTAAAATCATAACTGAACCCGTGAGGCGACTCATGGATAAAATGAATCAGTTGATTCGCGGAAACCGAAAATCTGGACTTCCCGTTGGCATGAAAGATGAAATCAGTAGCTTGACTCTTTCCTTTGACTTGCTTCTCGAGCAACTGAATTTTTTAATGCAGATGGTTCTTGAAAAAACCGGCGAAGCAGCCTATATGGCTTCAATCAATGATAATATCAAAGATCTCTTTGAAACAATTCCTAATGGCATTATCACTATAGATGCAAAAGGCTTCATAACCTCTGCCAATAAATCGGCAACTCAGATTCTGAATTTGAATACTGGTGAAACTTTAGATATTTCAATCTATGATCAAACATCTTCAGAGCTTCAGGACTTCTTCACAATACTCGCGAACGGGCTAAAAAATGACAGAAAATATCGGGGCGAAATTATGTATATACCCGATGGCCGCTGGCGTAGCTCACGAAATCCGTAATCCTCTGGCCTCGATAAAAGGCTATGCGCAATTTGCCAGAACCAGTTTCGAGAAGGATCAGCAAACCTATCAGGATTTATCTGTCATATTAGATGAGGTAGATCGGCTGGATCTCATCGTTGAAAGTTTTATGGGCTTTGCCCTGCCAAACAAACCAGATAAAAAATGGGTTTATATCGAAGATTTGCTCGATGAGACCATTCAGCTCTTGAAAAGCGACTTTCTGAATGCGGCGGTGGGGGTACGACTGATTACCGCTGGGAAGACTAAGCTATTTATTGATGCTGGTCAGATCAAGCAGGTGTTCATCAATATTATTATCAACGCCATTCAGGCATCCAAAGCCAGTGGTGAAATTGTCATTAAAACCTTAAATTCAGTTGACGGTTTCTTTACTGTTGAGATCATTGATCAAGGCACTGGAATCAAGGAGGAAATTATGGACAAAGTATTTACCCCATTTTATACGACAAAAGAAAAAGGAACAGGATTGGGGCTTTCTATATCCTCTAGAATTATTCAAAACCATGGCGGGGCTCTTGAAATTGACAGCACAATGAAACAAGGTGTGCGGGTCCTGATTAAAATGCCTTTGAAGGGAGATTTGAATCATGAATCCTAAAGTGGTGCTAATCGCAGAAAAAGTAGCTGCAAGTAACACTACGGTCAATATATATGGGGAAACTGGGGTCGGTAAGGAATTGGTGGGCAGAGCAATTCATGAACTCAGTTCAAGAAAAGAACGACCATTTATCCAGGTAAACTGCTCAGCCTTTCCGGAAACCCTACTAGAAAGCGAACTCTTCGGTTACGAAAAAGGCGCTTTTACCGGTGCAAAGGGGGAGCAAACTTATAAAAGTATAGCAACTATTCCAAATTGAGCAGATGGGCAGAAATACTCATCTGCTTTTGCTTTTAAATCAAAAAATATGCTATAATTAGATGCGTTAAATGAGTCGAAGATTTTAACTAAACAGGAGAGAACATGCCGTTTTTACCCACTACTTCAGCTGAAATAGAAGATTTAGGCTGGGATCAACCAGATTTTATCATCATTACAGGGGATGCCTATGTGGATCATCCTTCTTTTGGTCATGCCATTATTAGCCGAGTGCTTGAAGTCTATGGCTATAAAGTTGCTATCCTGGCACAACCGGACTGGAAAAGTATCGACGACTTTAAAAAATTGGGAAAACCAAGGCTTGCATTTCTCATAAATTCTGGCAATGTTGATTCAATGGTGAATCATTATTCTGTATTTAAAAAGAGGAGAAAACAGGATCAATATTCACCCGGCGGGATAGCTGGAAAAAGACCTGATAGAGCTGTCATTATCTATAGCAACAGGGCGAGAGAGGCCTACAAGGATGTTCCAATAATAATCGGTGGGCTTGAAGCCAGTTTAAGGCGATTTGCCCATTATGACTATTGGGATAATAAAATTAGAAGATCCATATTGCTTGATGCCAAGGCAGATCTTCTCATTTATGGCATGGGCGAAAAAGCCGTTGTTGAAATTGCGGACGCACTTAATGCTGGCATCGCCGTAAAAGATATTCATTGGATCAGAGGGACTGTCTACAAACGCATTTCAGAGACTGATGATGAGCTTATGCAAAGTGAGCCTGATGCCTTTATTCTGCCATCTTTTGCAGATGTCCAAAGCTCTCCTGCGGCCTACTCTGGAAGCTTTAAAAAACAATATATGAACAACGATTTTATAAGAGGAAGACAACTTGTGGAACCTTATGAAAACAAAGTTTACATCGTTCAGAATCCGCCAATGGAGATGCTGACTACTGAAGAATTGGATCAGGTCTATGAACTTGCCTACGAAGGCAATGATCACCCAAGTTACGCGGCGCTTGGCGGCGTGCCGGCCATAGAAGAAGTCAGGTTCAGTATTACGGCAAATCGAGGCTGTTTTGGCAACTGCGCTTTCTGTGCCTTGACTTACCATCAGGGTAGAACCGTACAGGGTCGCAGCAAAGAATCTTTGGTAGCGGAGGCCGGCAGGCTCACAAAACGAGCTGATTTTAAAGGGTATATCCATGATGTGGGCGGACCCACAGCGAACTTCAGAAAACCATCCTGCAAAAGGCAACTGATTGAGGGCACCTGCGCTGATAGAGACTGCTTGTACCCTAAACCATGTCCGAGCCTTGAAGTTGATCATGAGGATTATCTGGATATTTTGAGAACGATCAGGAGTCTTCCAAATATTAAAAAAGTATTCGTCAGATCAGGAATCAGATACGATTATGCCATGTATGATAAAGACAGCAGCTTTATCAAAGAAATATGCGAACATCATATCAGCGGTACCCTGAAAATAGCGCCGGAACATATTTCCAGCCGAGTTCTTTCAAGGATGCGGAAACCCTCAAAATCAATATTCAAGAAATTTAGTGACAGGTACCATGAGATCAATAGAGATCTGGGATTAAAACAATATCTGATTCCCTACTTTATCTCGTCTCATCCAGGATCAACCATGGAAGATGCCATTGAGCTTGCTGTATTTTTAAAGCAAAGCGGGTTTATTCCGGATCAGGTGCAGGATTTTTATCCGACGCCGGGTACGCTGGCAACATGTATGTACTATACAGGGCTTGACCCCCTCACTATGGAAAAAGTCTACATCCCAAATAGTTCGGAAGAAAAAAAAGCGCAACGGGCGATGCTCCATTTTAATAAGCCTGAAAATTATGATATCGTTAAAAGTGTTTTAATAAAAGCCGGCAGGCAAGATCTGATTGGCTTTGATCAAAACGCGTTAATCAGACCGGAAAGGAGAAAAGGTTATGGGACTACTCCAAAGGCTACCCGAGATACTGGAAAAAGGCCGAGAAGAGTTTGAAGCGGTTTTGATTGCTCAGGAACGAGAACCTCTTGTGCTATCCGAGATGGTAGGTGAGAGCAAGGGAAACATCCTAGTCAAGAGCGACAACATGCTTTTTATGAGAGAACTGCTCCAAAAGCATGGTATGAAGGGAAAAATCGCGCTTATTTATCTGGACCCTCCTTTTTTCTCTAAAGTGGATTATGGTACGGATATCAGAATCAGTTCAGACATAGTCAAGAATATTCCAGTAATCAAGCAGCATGCTTATCATGACACTTGGGAAAGCGGAATGGAAGACTATCTGGTTATGCTGACATCCCGATTCTATTTGATGAAAGAACTGCTCTCCAGTTCGGGCAGCTTTTTTATTCATCTGGACTGGCATGTGGTGCATTACGTCAAAATTATTCTGGATGATATTTTCGGAGAAAAAAACTTTATCAACGAAGTCATATGGCAGTACAAATCTGGAGGTGTCAGTAAGAGATATTTTGCAAGAAAACATGATACGTTGCTCTTTTATAGCAAAACATCCAAGTATTACTTCCAGCCTCAGTTCGAGAAATCCTATAACAGAGCTTATAAACCCTATCGCTTTAAGGGCGTCAAAGAGTATCGGGACGATCTTGGCTGGTATACCATGGTGAACATGAAGGATGTCTGGCCAATAGATATGGTCGGCAGGACATCCGGCGAAAGGACGGGCTACGCAACGCAAAAGCCTGAAGCTCTGGTTGAGCGCATACTTGAAAGCTGCACAAAAGAAGGGGATATTGTGGCTGATTTTTTTGGCGGATCGGGAACTTTGGCAGCGGCTGCGGATAGGATGAAAAGGCAATGGATATCCTGTGACATCGGCAAATCTGCCAGTGTCAAGGCGAATAAAAGATTAGCGGCTCAAGGGGCAGCCTTTGATTTTTATGAAGAAAAAGATGCTGAAGGCGAGGGGCCGACGGAGGCGAAAATTCTAGTCTCCCTACAGGCAAAAGATTTTATAGGAAATATGAGCATCTCTGTTGAGCTTTCATCATATAGCTATAAAAGGCTTAAAGACGTCCCAACCTCAGCAAAATACCTGCCGATAATCAAAAAAATTCTCGATAAGGACTCCCTTCAATTGATTGATTACTGGAGTATCGATTTTCACTATGATGGCAAGACATTCAAGCCAGCCAGTTTTTTTTGCCGCGAGACAGGTAAATTCGAGTATAGCATCAAAAGAGAAGCGAGTCAGTTTAGCCGTATTGCCATACGTATTGTAGATGTCTTCGGCAACAGCACATTTAAAGACATCAGTCTTTCGGAAGAGGAATGAGCATGACCATCAAAGAACTTATAAGTAAATTGTTACAATTCGTGAGGGTTAACAAGAAGAAAATTACCAAGGAACGACTGAAAAAATTATCCTTCAATTTGATTATGGTTGCCATTGGCTGCGCCATCAATGCCTTTGCCACTATAGGAATTATGATTCCAAACGGACTAAGTTCCGGAGGACTGACTGGTGTTGTCAGGATCGTGCAAAAGTTTATTTATGTTGACTTTTCAATCATGTATTACTGTGGTGCCCTAGTCATATTCAGTATTTGCTGGCTACTTCTTGGATTTCGGGAAGCAAGGAAAATATTGGTCGTTACCATTCTCTATCCAGCTTTTCTGGTTCTTTTCGAACGCCTTGGCTTCACATTGCTGCAAGAAAAGGATACCATCCTCGCTGCGATCTATGTTGGCGTTGTAGCCGGTGTTGGCGCGGGGATCATATTCGAACGCGGGTTTTCGTTTGGCGGTACCGATACAATTGCAAAAATAATTCGAAAAAAAGCCTTACCATTTGTGAGTTTGAGCCAGATCTTACTGGTCATTGATGCAGGCGTTATTATCTTATCGGGTTTCGCTTTTGGCAGAAATATTGCGCTTTACGCTTTAGTGACCCAAGTGATATTTGCAAAGACCGTTGAAATTATAATGTTCGGCTTCGACTCGAAGCTGGTCCAAGTTGAAATTATTACAAATTTGCACGACGAGATAGCAGAGTATATTCTGAATGATATCGGCCGGGGAGTTTCTAATATTGCCATAACTGGTGTGTATACAGGGGAGCTTAGGACTAAAATAATGACCATCTGCTCACCTCGGGAGAGCATGCTCATTAAGAACTATATCGCAGGCGTAGATAGAAAAGCTTTTATCAGCGTCATTCACGTCGAGTCCGTCTGGGGAACTGGTTCTGGATTTGGTAGTCTTTCCGACAAGGAATAGTTAGCGCTTCCCTTTCCTTCCGACAAGGAATAATTAGCGCTTTCATTTTATTCGGGATTATTATATAATTCAATGAGATAATCAACTATCACAAAAGGTTTAGGAGGAGAAAAACAAATGATGAAAAAAGTATTGGCTTTAGTCCTGGTTCTCATGCTTGTGTTCGCTTTAGGCGCATGCGGCGGCGGTGCTGCACCAGCTCCGAAAAGTGATGTATCCGTCACAATGATCACAGATACAGGTGGACTCGGCGATCAATCTTTCAACGATTCTGCTTGGGCTGGCATAGAGAAAGCAAAAGCTGAATTTGGCGTTACAACCAATGTCCTAGAATCAGCAACGGCTGATGACTACACTGCTAACCTATCCGCATCTGCTGCGCTAAAACCTTCCTTGATTATATCAGTAGGGTTCCTTATGGCAGAAGCTACTGGGGCTGCAGCAAAACAGTTCCCAGACCAAAAATTTGCGATCATTGACTCTACAGTTGATGCACCAAACGTAACTGGTCTTACATTTAAAGAACACGAAGGTTCATTCCTTGTGGGCGTCATCGCAGGCCTTACAACCAAATCTAATAAAGTTGGATTCGTTGGCGGTATGCAGTTCCCATTAATTGAAAAATTCGAATACGGTTATAAAGCCGGCGTAAAAGCAGTCAATCCTGAAGCAGAAGTTC
>JANYJS010000098.1 GCA_025361765.1 Bacillota bacterium | reverse complement strand
TTGAGTTTTCACATAAAGTTGATAGAAAATCATAGAAAAAAAGGCGGATGACTTTTTTCTTCTGGTCGGACTTCCGAATCGGCCAATATAAACACACCATAGCAAAAGCACCACAGCGATGGTGGTGCTTTTGCTTGGTGTCCATGGGGCGATTCGAACGCCCGACGCACGGTTTAGGAAACCGACGCTCTATCCCCTGAGCTACACAGACAAATCAGATGAAAACGCTCCACCTGGATAGTGGGCGGGAGCGCCGCCAGAAGTCATTATATTACAAAACGTCCTTGATGACAATAAAGATTAGATTGTGCTCGTACATATATTTTGTCAGAGGCGCTTTTTCTAGGCTGCTTTTCAAAAAGTCTCCTTTGGAAATGCCGATTACGGCAGTTGATATTGCCAGGAAAAAGTAAATCACGATGATGCCCTTAATAGCGCCGGCAAATAGCCCAGCAAGCCTGTCGAGGCCGCCGATGATGTTATCTTTATTGCCTCTGCTGATGAGAGAGGCGAAAATCACCAAAATCAAACGAATAAGGAAAACGACTACTATAAAGCAGATGACATTAAACAAGGTATCTGCGATGGTTGCACTCAAATTAGCGGAAGCCTCGCCAGCGAGGGATCTGATGGTATCGCCAATGACTGTGGGCAGCCCGCTGATAAACTCATCAAGGGTACCATTGCCTGAAATACTCATCTTCAGATTAATTTTATCAAGGACGCTGGTATAGAGATCTGTATTGGATTTGATAAAAAATGCTACAGTCGGATACCAGATATAAGCGAGGACCAAAGCGATAATCCAGCCGAAAGTATCGGTAGCTGTTCTAATAAAGCCCCTTCTAAGACCATCAACCATGGAAAGGACGATGATCACCACAATGGCGATATCCATCCACATAAAAACACCTCATTTCATTAAGCGAGTTTTGCCACTGATTATTGTAAGCCTACGTGGCCAATTTTAGCTAGGATTTCGCAGCTGATTACCTCTCCGGCTATCGTTACCTTTTGAGTAGCCCTTTATCACTTATTATAAAAGGCTGGCCCCAGTAGTATTAAGTTCCAACTCTCGTTTCCCCATACCCACGATAAGATTTTCAATATGCTCGTCAAGAGTTAGACCCATTTCAAGAACCGCCGCTTCAGCGTTTTCACGACTGATGGCCCTTGCGAAGGCCTTGTCTTTGAATTTTTTCTTGACGGATTTTACCTGCATGTCTTCAAATCCTCTTGGATCTCGAACCAGTGCACAGGCTACCATAAAGCCGCACATTTCATCGCAGGCATAAAGAACCTTAGCTTCCAGGGTATCCCTTGGAACGCCGTCCGCCGCATGACCTTGTATGGATTTGATGAATTGATCATCATAGTTTTCTGCTTTTAGGATGTCGATTGATTTTAAGGGATGCTCTTCGGGATAGGCTTCATAATCCACATCATGGAGCAGCCCAATTGCCGCCCATCGATCTCTGTCTTCGCCGTTGATAATGGCATAAGTAACCATTCCTGCTTCAACAGCCAGGCAGTGCTTGAGTAGTCGTTCCGACTTGACATGATCTTTTAATAACGCCCAGGCCTCTTCTCTTTGAATCATTTGTTGGTCCTCCCATTAATGCTTTTAACGCACTTTTTAGCATAAGTATAATGGCTCACGCCTAAAATATCAAGGGCGAGCCTTTTCATAAAATTATGCAAGGCTATTTCACGACTTTAACTGTGAGCCATCATAAATTAAACAATTTCATGACGACAAATTGTGCACAATTTCTCGTCGCAAATTGCTCCTATGAAAGAGGATGGTTTGGTGATAGAATATTACCCGTGGCTGTTTACAAAAATTTAAGCTGAGATGTACTGTAACCCTTGTAAACATAGGGCTGCCGGATTGGAAGGAAATCATGTTCATAAAACTCATTAGACTCACTTTTGGCCTATTTTTATTTTCCGTTGGGATTGTTATGACCATCAACGCAAAACTGGGCCTTGCACCGTGGGATGTCCTTCACCAGGGAGTTTCAAGACAGACCATCTTGACCATGGGTCAGGCAGGGATTATCGTTGGTTTTATAATCATTTTATTCAACTTCTTTTTCAAAGAAAAGGTTGGGATTGGAACCATTCTGAACATGATTTTCATAGGCTTATTCCTGGATTTTCTTATGCTTAATCACATCTTGCCGGAGCCAAGTGGCCTGCCGGGCCGGATTGCGCTTCTAGTAGGCGGTATGGTGATGATCAGCATCGCTTCCTTCCTCTATATTAGCGCAGGCCTCGGCGCAGGGCCAAGAGACGGGCTAATGGTGGCCCTGCACAACAATACGGGCAAGTCGATTAGATTTGTAAGAAATCTCATCGAAATATCAGCCTTGGTAATTGGTTTTTTTCTCGGTGGAACCGTTGGAATCGGAACGGTAGTCATGTCCCTTGGTCAAGGCTACTTTGTGCAGCTGGTTTTTAAGTTGTTTAAATTTAATGTCAAGACAGTAAAACACAGCTACATCGATGACAATATTAAGGCACTCTTTGGAAAGGCCTAGTTTAGCCGCAAAATGAAGACTAACTTTGTGTGAAGTCTGACCCATGATAAGGCGGATGTTTGCCCTCATTAGATACTCATTGAAAAGAAAGCAATGGTATGATAATATAATCTAAGATTTGGAAAAGAGGGCGTCATGTTTCCTGAGGATTTTATGAGAGAAGCCTTATCTGAAGCCCAAAAGGCTTTCGAGCGCGAAGAGGTTCCTGTTGGAGCAGTAGTTGTCAAAGAAGGCGTGATTGTTGGCAGAGGACATAATCTGATCGAAACCACAAAAGACGCCACGGCTCACGCCGAAATGATGGCCATTAGGAATGCCGCCAAAGAACTCGGTGTACTGCGTCTTTCGGGCTGCCAGCTATACGTCACCACAGAACCTTGCGCCATGTGCGCCGGAGCCATCGTGCTTGCCAGAATAGAAAAAGTCTACATTGGGACTATGGACATAAAGACTGGCGCCGCTGGATCCTTAATGAATGTACTGCAGGATGAGAGACTCAATCATTTCGTGGAGATTGAAACTGGACTTCTTGAGCAGGAATGCCAATATAAAATGAAACAATTTTTTAAAATACTGAGACTAAAACCCGGGAGGAGAAACACATGAAAAGAATCCATAAAATACTAAGCATTGCCATTTTACTGGTGTTGCTTTCCTGCCCTCTTTCATTCGCAGCTGGACTAGAACTGGTCAACAGCTATCCACAGGATGGAGCGGGTGGTTTCGAACCTATCAATCTGATGGTGAAACTCGAGTTCAATGACAATGTAGGCGGAGAAGGCGTTCAAAAAGCCAACGAGACGGTCTTTAAAGTGGTTGACCCCACCGGCAAAAATGTGCCATTCAAAGTGCTTTACACACCTGATCAAAATACCAAAATTTCTCTACTTATGAGCGGTGATCTTGTGCCAAATACAGAGTACAAAGTCACTATAGGAAAGAACCTGCAGACTATAAACGGAGTATTCCTAGGTGCGGACAAAATTCTAACCTTTAAAACCCGCGACGTAGCTAAAGACAGTACCTTGAGCACCATCATGATGTTCGTCATGGTCGGCGCAATGGTTGGTTACTCGGCTTGGGATACCAAGCGAAAAGCAAAAAAAGAAGCTTTAGCAAGTGGAGACAAGGTCAATCCCTACAAGGTAGCCAAAGAAAAGAAAGTGTCCGTTGAAAAAGCTGTTGCGACCACAGACAAGCAGAAAGCCAAAGCTGGAGCACCTGTGAAAGCGAAGCCAAAGACGACGGCCAAGGCGGGGACTACTGAGACAAAGAAGGCACCAATAAAAAAGAAATAAAACCAATAGATATAAAGGGAGACAAATATTTCTTCGAAAAGCTAACGCGACGCGGCATTCACCGCTAAAAATGTCGCGATACTTTTCTCGGAAGTATTTGTCTCCTTATACGTTGAGCGAGGTTATGATTTCCTTTTTTTATGAGTAGAGTCAAAAGCTTTAGTGGTGGACTTTATTTAATCAGTGCGTAAGGATCCACGTAGGACAGTCCTAGGCTATCCGCGACCCCTTTGCAGGTCACATGGCCCTGATAAGTATTCAGGCCTTTCATGAGGGCTTCATTCTCGAGCAGAGCTCTTTCTGGGCCTTTGTCAGCCAGCATGATGGCATATTGAAGGGTGGCCGCCTCTAGGGCATAGGTTGAAGTTCTTGGGACAGCACCAGGCATGTTGGCAACAGAATAATGGACCACGCCGTACTTCTCATAGCTCGGATTGTCATGAGTGGTGATTCTATCTATGGTTGCTATGGAACCACCTTGATCTATGGCTACGTCAACGATGACTGAGCCTTTTTTCATGCTCTTAACCATGTCTTCGCTGACAGTCTTAGGTGCGCTTTGACCGGCAACCAGTACCGCGCCAATCAGTAAATCTGCTTTTTTAACCGCATCTTCACAGTTATGTTCGTTATAAGCAAGAGTTGTTACCCTGCCACCGAAAATATCGTCAAGATAAGCGAGTCTGGCTGAATTGATATCAAGAATGGTTACGCGTGCGCCCATGCCGACAGCTATTTTAGCCGCATTGGTACCGACATTGCCGCCGCCCACGATAACGACCTGTGCAGGGGCAACGCCTGGGACTCCGCCAAGGAGTATTCCGGCGCCGCCGTTGGCCTTCTGCAGGAGACCAGCTCCTATTTGAACCGACATTCGACCTGCAACTTCGCTCATGGGGGCGAGAAGAGGGAGCGTTCTATTAGCAAGCTCTATGGTCTCGTAGGCGATGGCCTTAACCCTGGCTCTTAATAAAGCATTGGTCAACTCAAGATTCGGAGCCAAATGAAGATAAGTGAACAAGCACTGGCCTTCTTCGAAAAGGTGATACTCTTCTGCTAGCGGTTCCTTGACCTTCATAATCATGTCGACTTCATCAAAAAGCTTTGGTTTTGATGAATAAACATGAGCGCCGCAACTAGCATATTCTTCATCAGTAAAACCGCTGCCGATTCCTGCGCTTGCTTCTACTATGACTTTATGCCCGCGGTTGATCAGCGTTTTTGCTCCTCCAGGGGTTAAGGATACTCTGTTTTCGTTGTTTTTAATTTCTTTTGGAATTCCGATAATCATGTTCTGCTCCTCCATATAGGTTGAATATTGGCTGAATTAATGGCTATTTGATCATAAGCGGCTGCGCAATAAATAAAAGATATTTGATCAAATAAAACTATTTTATTAGGCTGGGTCTTACGCTGTATAAATTTTTCAGCGTGGATAAAACGACGTTTGTCTGGGTTTTTTTAATGCCTGGAACGCTTTTGATGCGATTCATCATATGCTCTAGGGTTTGGGTATTTTTGGTCGTAATCTTCAAGGCATAGTCGTATTCGCCGGTGATGTAATGACACTCTAAAATTTCACTTTCTGCCATGATGAATTCAATAAAGTCCATAGTATGATCGGGGTTTTCAAGGCTAATGTTCATAATGACGGAAAGTTCCTTGCCGAGATATTCTGGATTTAGAATAATCGTATAGCTTTTGATCACCTTTGAAGCTTCTAGTTTCTTGAGTCTTTCGCTTACTGCGGAAAGTGAAAGGTTCACATTCTTGCTGATTTCAGAAACGGAGATTCGTGCATTCTGCTGCAATAATTCCAGAATCCGCACATCAATGATATCCATTTTAGCACCGCCTTACATTTTTCTTTATTATACCAATATATCAATAGAATATCAAGAATATATTTAGATATTCCGGATAATAAGTATATTAATAGAATAAATGCAAGAATAAATAGTCAGTGAAATTTAAAAATAATAG
>JANYJS010000006.1 GCA_025361765.1 Bacillota bacterium | reverse complement strand
CGTCCGATATCCGCCTGGCTCGAGCCCTGCATGGTACCATCCGGAAGAATGTTGACCTGTAGCTGATCAAACCAGAAGAAATTTGGCGCGATTTCATTTAATAAAGCCGTGGCTTCCGCCGGGGTCAAAGTGAAATTTTTGGCTTTATAATCCGAAAATTTCCAATTATAGTCGTTAATATTTAACTTCTTGCCTTTATTTGTGCCCAGGAATCCCTTTAGTTGGTCTCCGCTCATGCCATCGAGGGTAGCTGTCGTGCCCACTTTAGACATGGCACTGCTGTAGTCAGCTTCAGTGTAAGCAACACTTAGGTCCTTCGCTGGTAGAACGCCAAATGCCCCTGCTGCAAAATAAGCCCCTGCCGCCAAAATAATCAGAAAAATGATTAGGACTATGATTTTTCCCTTGCCTTTTTTCTTTGCCATGATTAAATCCTCCTTATTTTAATAAAAATTTTACATCATTATTTTGATTAATACTCACATCATAGTTTTAAAATTAGAGCTCATATTGTATTTATAATAGATCTCATCTTTGTTATTTAAATAATAACTCTTGTCCTTAAATTTAGTTATTTTTTAGCAACACGTCCGTATTTGTCAGGTCGTTATAGTTATAATCGCTTTTAGTCAAACCCATTTTTTGCATCCAAGTCGATGTCTCTGTGAATGTTTTAGCATCCGGCGTTAGCGCCAGAGTGAATTCGGGCATTTTGAACTGACCCTTCAGAACTTGTGGAAAACCAAGCTTCTCAATGAGAAAATCAAAATACACCTCTTCATCGGTTTGATTCAAGTAATCAACTGCTTGATTGTAAGCCTTGTACAGTTTCTTAGCAGATTCTGGATTTTGTTCTAAAACAGATTGATTCATGATGAAAATTCCCGGGTATAAACCGAAGTCTTCCGTGCTGCCGATCACAGAACCGCCATCAAGCACCGCTGCTTCCGCTAGGGGCTCGGGCAAAGTTGCCGCGTCCAGTTCTCCTGCGCGAAGCATCTCAAGTCTGACTGGCATTTGGGGGATGGCTACCTTCCTCATCTTATGATCAAATCCTTTTGCTTCAGCCACCTTTTGCGTCGCAAAATCAATGACTGTATTTGAAGAAAGTCCGATTGCCGGAGATTCCAGTTTTAAAAAAGCATCGACATTAAGCTTTGGCGAGGAAACTAATCTATAATTGCCATTGGTTTGACCGATCATCTTAACCTCAAATCCAGCGTCATTAAAAAAGATAACGGTCAGCATATCTGCCATGGCACCATCCAAATTCCCTGTTTGAAGTGCAGTATCCCGGTCCATAGCGCTTTTGAAAACTTGAATGTCAACGTCAAGTCCATTTTTTTCATAAAAACCTTGCTGCTCTGCAATCACAAAAGGAACAGCCCCAACGTCAGAGATTACGCCGATTCTAAGTGCCTGAGTTTTTTTATTTGGTGAACATCCAGATAAAAGTGGAATAAAGATGACTATTAGGCAAATCATCAAGGTCAGTTTCTTCATGCTCTGTCCTCCGAATCGTTTATTTAGCGAATTTTTCCTATAGGTATTTTACCATAAAAGAAGGCCATGGTCTAATAAGAAAGCGGGGATTTTTTTCCCTGTTTCATTGACACTTACTCATAAAATCGCTAAAATTTAAATGAATCGGAGGCAATGATATGATATTTAAAGATTTACCCAAATTCCTTGATGCTTTAGAAAATAAAGGCCTATTGGTTAGCATAGATTCCGAAGTGGACCCTGAGCTTGAAATCACAGAAATCGCTGACCGTGTGTCGAAGCATTATGGCAAGGCCCTTAGGTTCAACCATGTCAAGGGCTCTGCTTATCCTCTAGTCATCAATACTATGGGTACCTACGAAAGACTCAATCTTGGACTAGGAGTCAACAGCCTGGATGACATCGCGGCTCAAATCGAAGACTATATGAATCTCAGCGGCTATGTCACCCTAAAAGGAAAGATTATGGCTATCCCAAAGCTTGCGCCCCTGCCCTTCATTTTTCCGAGGAAAGTGAAGCATGCGCCCTGTCAGGAAGTCATCGAAGACCCGGATCTTGGGACTCTGCCGATCATCAAGTGCTGGCCCAAGGATGGCGGCAAATACATCACGCTGCCTCTTGTCTTTACAAAAGACCCTGATACAGGTCAGCAAAACGTGGGCATGTATCGCCTTCAGGTCTATGATCATAAAACCACGGGCATGCACTGGCATCTTCATAAGGATGGCAGGGAAATTTACGAAAAATATAGAAAATCAGGAAAAAAAATGCCAGTTTCTGTGGCAATAGGCTGTGATCCAACTATTATCTACGCAGCCACGGCTCCTCTTCCCAAGATGATCGATGAGATGATCTTTGCGGGCTACCTAAAAAGAAGACCTATCGAACTGACAAAGTGCATCACCAATGATCTTTATGTCCCGGCTCATGCTGAATTCATCCTTGAAGGTTATGTTGATCTTGATGAACTGAGGCTTGAAGGACCTTTTGGCGATCATACCGGTTACTATTCATTATCGGATCTGTATCCGGTATTTCATTTAGAGAAAATAACCCGAAAGAAAAATCCGGTTTATCCCACCACGATTGTAGGCAAGCCGCCCATGGAAGACTGCTACCTCGGAAAGGCTACGGAGAGAATTTTTCTGCCCCTTATTAAAATTCAGTGTCCCGAACTGGTGGACATGGATTTTCCGCTTGAAGGGGTTTTTCATAACTGTGCCATCGTCTCAATCAAAAAAGCTTTCCCCCTCCATGGCAACAAAATGTTGTATGCTCTGTGGGGACTCGGACAAATGATGTATACCAAAATGATCATCATCGTAGATGAAAAGGTCGATGTCCATGACTATGCTGCCGTTGTAATGGCTATAGCCCAAAACGTCACAGCCGAAAGTCATCTGCTTCTTACAGAAGGTCCTTTGGATGCCTTGGATCACGCTTCAAATAGAGCCTTTCAAGGATTTCGTCTCGGCGTTGATGCGACAACAAAGTACCCAACTGAATCCGCTGGCAAATCTTCTGATTATGACCTCGCTGATACCATTATTCCTTTTTCTAAAAACAAGGGCATCAGCGCTCTGGATTTTCTTGGATCCAAGGCAGAAGAAACTGGAAAACCAAACTGGGTAGTGCTGGTGGATGAGTGGATCGACCCAAAAGATTTGTCGACGGTAGCTTGGAAAATATTCAACAACATCGATCCGAAGAGGGATATGATCATTCGCTCAAGAGAAGATGGCACAATGTTCGTGGGCATTGATGCAACCAAAAAAGGCCCTGCTGATGGACTTATGCGGCCGTGGCCAGATGATATCGAAATGAGCCCAGACGTCAAGGCAAAAGTGGATGAAAGGTGGGCAAGCTATGGCATTGACCTTACGCAATAAACTCTATGCCAAGCTTAAGACTTATGGCGAACTGGTCATGTTTTCCCATACACTCTTTTCACTGCCCTTCGCTATGATTTCAATGCTGCTGGCCGCAGGGGGACTCCCAAAACTGGCTATTCTTTTTTGGATTCTCGTAGCCCTATTTGCGGGCAGAAACGGTGCCAACGCGCTCAACCGCTATGTAGATGCCGACTTTGACGCCAAAAATCCCAGAACCCAAAGTAGGCATATTCCCGCAGGAAAGGTAAAACGCCGAGAAGCTCTTCTGATCACAGCTTTTTGCTATGTGCTATTCATCATTGCTGCGGCTAACATTAACAGTCTTTGCTTGTGGCTATCCCCAGTGGCTTTGCTGCTGTTTACCCTCTACTCCTACACCAAGCGCTTTACCTGGTTATGTCATCTGATTTTGGGTATTACCTGCGCGGGAGCGCCAGTTGGCGCTTGGCTGGCTATCAGAGCTTCCTTTGATCTCGTGCCTTTTGTTCTTGCCGCCATTGTCGCCCTTTGGGTCGCCGGATTTGACATCATCTATGGCACACAGGACATCGACTTTGACAGAGCCGAGGGACTTTTCTCCATTCCGGCTAGGTTTGGCTATCGAGGAGCTTTATGGATTTCAAGAGGCCTTCATCTGGTTATGTGGCTGCTTCTTCTGACGCTGCCCCTTTTAACGCTTCCGCAGATGACAAAGCTTGGCTTTATTTATCTGTCCGGCGTTATTATTTCAGGTTTTCTGCTGATTCTTGAACATTATATGGTAGATCCTGCTCACCTGCATAAAATGAACATCGCATCCTATCATATCAATCAAATTATCTCGGTTCTGCTTCTGACCGTAACAGCCCTTGACGTATTTGTATAGCTGGCCCATATTAGATATAGTCAAGTTATCAATTACAATAGCATTAATGACCCTTCGGAGGTTTTATGAAAAAAATCATAGTTGCCATTACTGGTGCCAGCGGCAGTATTCTAGCTCATCGTTTTATCGAAACTTTGCTATCCCTTGGTCATGAGGTTCATCTTGTGGTGTCTCAAACTGGCGAGGCTGTTTGCGCTTATGAACTGGAACTAAGCATGAATCAGATCGTCTCGGGCTATCAGGCCTCGAGTGGGCATATTTTTGTTCATAATAATACGGATTTGTTTGCCCCTATTTCCAGCGGCTCTTTCAAAACCGACGCCATGGTCATCATTCCCTGTAGCATGGGAACCGTTTCAAAAGTGGCACAGGGAGGTTCTGATTCGCTCATCACAAGAGCAGCAGACGTCATGCTCAAAGAGAATCGGCGACTGATTTTAATCCCTAGAGAATCTCCTCTTTCAAGTATTCATTTAAGAAACATGCTACGGCTTAGCAATATGGGTGTAACCATAATGCCGCCGATGCCCTCGTTTTATAATAAGCCGAAAACCTTGGAAGACACTATAAATGACAGTATAGGCCGCATCCTAGACTCTCTTGAAATAGAAAACCCCTACTCTAAAGTATGGGGAGTTACTCATGCATAAAGTGCACTATGGGGTAATGCTCATATTCAAAAACTCATTACGAGGTATTCGTCATGCTTAATGCTATTGTAGATGTCCAAAATTATTCTGCATCCTATGGGAATCTTCAGGTCTTGAAAAAATTGAATCTCAAGATTATGGAAAATGAAACCTATGCCATTCTTGGACCTTCAGGCTGCGGTAAAACAACTTTTTTGTATGCCCTAGCTGGATTGCTGCCGCTGACCTGTCAGACAGAAGGAGAATTGTCTCATCTTAAACCCCTTGCCGTCAGCACCGTTCTTCAGGATTTTGGCCTTTTCCCCTGGAAAACCGTCTTGGACAACACGCTGCTGCCATTGACATTGAGAGGGAGAAGAAGTTCTTCGGATATTTCCGCAGCTCAAGATCTGCTCAGATGGCTTAAGCTTGATTCTCATGAGAGTCATTATCCAAGTGAACTGAGTGGCGGGCAGAAGCAAAGAGTTGCCATCGCCCGTTCCTGGCTCGCTTCTCCGGACCTTCTACTTTTAGACGAACCTTTTTCAGCCCTCGACGCCTTGACGAGAGAATCTCTACAGGATGAAGTTTTGACACTCTACCAGAAATCTCCTTTAACCATCGTCATCGTCACCCATAGCATCGAAGAAGCCGTATTTATGGGAAAAACTATCATATTACTATCTTCAAAGGGTGAAATAAAGGCTCAGCTCAATAATCCCAGCTTTGGCCTTGAAAATGCCAGGGAGCATGAGATTTTTTATGCCCAGTGTCTGGGAATACGAAAATTGATGAAAGAACAGACGTGGGAAGGAGGAAGGGCTAGTGAGAAAGTATCCTTTTCTATATAGTTGTCTTATTATTCTCGTTGTTTGGACCTTAGCCAATCTATGGATTGATCAGAGCTTTATGCCCTCACCCTATCAAACTCTGATTTATTTGATGAGCCATTTAGGTCTTATTGCGCTGCACCTCATGGCCAGTTTATATAGAATTTTTATCGCCATCATCATTACTGCTGTTTTAGGCAGCGCCGTCGGCATGCTGACAGCACGAAGTAAATCAGTGGATGCCTGGCTTTCGCCTTTGCTTTATACGCTATACCCTATTCCCAAAATAGCATTCTTGCCTCTGCTCATGCTGTTTTTAGGGCTAGGTGATGTGTCGAAAATTGCCCTTGTCTCATTAATTCTGTTTTTCCAAATTGCCTTATCCATTCGCGATAGCGTAAAGGCCATTCATCCGTCCTATTTTCTAGCCATCAAATCCTTAGGAGCCTCAAAATGGCAGGCTTATCAGCATGTCATCATACCGGCTGTTTTGCCTGGACTTTTTACGTCGCTGCGCATCAGCGTCGGCACCAGCATCTCTGTATTGTTTTTTGCTGAAAATTTTGCCACCCAATATGGTATCGGTTATTATATTATGGATTCCTGGCTGAGACTTGATTATACGGGTATGTTTTCCGGCATCGTTGCCATCAGTTTTATGGGGGCCGCCTTGTTCGGTCTCTTAGATTTTCTTGAAGCCCGGATTTGTAAATGGCGACAGTCAAACACCCAAATTATCTAAGGCATATGAAAGCCTTAGATAAGCAAAATGAAGCGTGTATATTAGTCAAATGTTGAAACTAGAATATAGCCTTATTGTTAAGAGCTTGATCTAAATTTTCGCATAGGGCATCAATATCTTCTTCTGAAATAATCAGCGGCGGCTGAAAAGCAATCACATTGCGCTTTATGCCGTTTTTTCCTATTATGAATCCTCGGTCTTTCATCTCTTCCAGTACCACATCCACCTGTTCGGCATTTTCCATCTCCATGCCCAGCATCAAGCCTAGTCCCCTCACATCCTGAATCATGGCGTATTTTTCTTTGAGCGAGATCAGTTGGTTTAAAAAATAACTACCCAAGCGTTCCGACTTCTGACAAAGATCATGGGTATCGATATACTCTAAGACAGCGATTCCAGCAGTTGCCGATACAGGGTTTCCGCCCAGAGTCGATGCTGACGGCTTGTCAAAAGCCTTGGCAATATGAGGTCTGGCAGAGAAAGCTCCTATGGGGAGACCATTTCCCAGGGCTTTAGCCATAGTCATAATGTCCGGTACCACATCAAAGTGTTCAATGGCAAACATCTTTCCCGTTCTTGCAAATCCTGTCTGCACCTCATCAGCTATCAGCAAAACACCATAGTCGTCTAACACGGCTTTGAGTTTCCCTAAAAAATCCAGAGGTGGGATATTGATTCCGCCATTGCCTTGAATAGGCTCTATGATGCATGCCGCAATTTCCTGTCCATGTTCTTTTAGAATTGCTTTGACACTATCCAAAGATTCATCAGCAGTTCTATGCCGCTGTCCATTATGAGATAAGAATCCCTTCGCAAAATGAACATCTTTGTCTGGGAAAGGATCAATTCGCCACATAGGAATGCCAGTGACGCTCATCGTGAAGGCAGACCTACCATGGAGCCCACCTTCGAAAGCTAAAAACCCTTTTCTCCCGGTATAGAGTCTGGCCAGAAGCAAGGCGCCTTCATTGGCTTCAGTTCCGCTGCAGCAGAAAAACGTCTGCTGCATATCGCCTGGCAGAACAGCTGCAAGCTTCTCAGCTAGGAGCACCATAGGTTCTGTCAGATAAATAATTGATGTGTGCTGTAGCGTGGAAAGCTGGTTTGCCACACGCTCATTTATGAATGGATTGCAGTGCCCACAGTTGACTACAGATACGCCGGCAAAAAAATCCAAATAGCATTTTCCCTGATCATCATAGAGGTTTTTACCCTCACCTCTGACAATATGAGGCGGGTTTTTATAAAAATGCATGGCGTTTGGGAAAAAAAAGTCCTTCTTCTTTTGAATAATCGCTTCTGATGTCAGCATTGATTTCACTCCCCCATCTTGAAGGGCAGCGCCCCATAGGTATATCTAGACAAGCCAAGACTTTCTGGGTTCTCAAAGCAGTCAAGGCGCGCTATGTGATCAAAGTGGCTACTGCTTTCTGAGTGATGGATCCAGCCAAGAATGTCTTGTTGACTCAAATTTCCAAAGCGAAGGTCATTTGCTATTTTTATAAGCTCACTCAATGCCTCTGGCGTTTCCGATAGACCTTCAATACGCAGCATATTAACTCCCAAAGATGTCAATTCGTGAAGAAGTGGCAGCAGATTAAGTCTATGGGTGGTCAACATATGCGTCCTGCCATGCTGGTCCTTAAAAATATCAAAGCACCCCGCTTCATTATACAGTTTTAGAGGATTTTCCCCTTCAGAACTTAATGCTTCATGAAAATCATGCTCAAAATACATGGCTGTAAGGCGGCCATAGGCAACGACCTCCAGATTTCCGGAGGCAACTTCGCCTGTTTTCAGTTCCGCGCTGGGTGTTCTTAGTCCCTCGCACAGCGATCTAAGTCCCTCAGCATTAAGTTCGAGAGATGCAGTGACTTGATCCAAGCCTTCCTTAAGATAAAACTGCGCTGAGAGACTATTAAAAACATTCAAGCTGTAGTCGCCTGCCATTTTGATGCCAAGGGGTTTAAATGCTTCAATCGCGCCCAGATTTCCAACAAGGATGCCATCGATAAAAGGCCTGATTTTTTTAAGCCATTCTGTATAAATTTCGAATTGGCATTCGTTCATCATTCTTGGCGTAGCAACATAAAGCTCTGTCTTTAACGGACTTTTAGCCTCTATAAGGTTTTTTATAGCTATGACTTGTTTTATGGTAAAAGGCAGTTCTGGCTGATAAACGTCTGCCGAAAGATACAGGCGATCAATCCCAGCTCCTATAGCAGCTTTTGCCTGCTGTTCTGTATTGACCCGCACGGATAACGTGATTGGTCCGTCTTTTGCCTCGAGATTGGGGCCTTTTGGAGAAGACAGACCGCTGGTTTCAGCTAGCATGCTGCCTGCTGACGAAGGCACACTGCCATCTTGTTGAGGCGTGCTGCCACCAGGCGAAAGCCTACTGCGCAGATCATCCGTCTGCTCTTGGTCAATGCTCTTTTCCAGAGTTGGCGTGCTGAACATTTTGCCGGTTGAGTAAAACTTGCCTGTTCCTTCAAATCGGGTGTTGATATTCCTGATTCCAGGTTTGCCGAAGGCATAGGCTGTAGAAAGATCCCTTTTTCTTGACTTATAAATCTCATTGTAGTCCTTATCGCGGTCGTAGCCTGCCGGATCCTCAATGAATCGGTCCAAGGCATCTCCGTATTGATTGGTCAGTTTTATAATAAAGTCTTTTTCCCGCATTCGTCCTTCTAACTTAAAGGAAGTGACGCCGGCATGAATCATTTCTGGTAAATAGTGATATAAGGAAAGATCCTTAACCGCCAAGGAGTAGGATTTGACATCGTCGTTTTGAGACTTCGAAAACCACCACCGGCAAGGCTTTAGACATTTTCCTCTGTTGCTGCTCATGCCAAATAGCAGTGACGAATAATAGCACTGCCCCCCATGCGCAATACACATGTCTCCATGGGTAAAATACTCAATCTCCATACCCGTCTTCTCTTTGATCCAGCGCACATCGTCTAATGTCGCTTCCCTGGATAAAACCACTCTGCTCACGCCATGCTTTTTTAAAGCCATGACCATAGGCACATTATGCACGTTCATCATAACAGAGGCATGAATGTCCAAAGGAAGTTGATGCTTTTTGATCAGCTCTAGAATGGCAAAATCCTGTATAATAATAGCGTCCGGCTTAATCTTGGAGAGGCTTTCCAAAAACCTTTCGGCTGAACTGATTTCTTCGTAACCCACCAGATTGTTGACGGTGATGTAAGCCTTCTTGTCATGTTCATGGGCGAGTTTGACAGCCTCGGAAAGTTCTGCGTCAGAGAAATTGAACCCTTTTCTGATGAGTCTCATATTGAGGCTCTGTCCGCCGAAATAGATGGCGTCGCAATTTGTCCGAAGAACGCTTTCAAAAATGGAGAAGTTACCGGCAGGCGCCAATAACTCCAAAATTTTATGGTTAAAAGTCCTCATGCGTCACCCACTTTATTTGCCCTCTTGTCTTCATACATTGAAACATCGACCTGTTTTTGGAAAGCTTCCATTTTCATGTGCGAATGGAAGTCATAAACCGCATAACCCATGCTAAAGCCTAGCTTATAGGGTTTTAACCCTGCTTTATTATAGTAATCAACAAAAGAGTTAATCCGAGTTACGGTGGTTTCTAAATCGTTTTTATTTGAGGCGTCTAGAATGACATAAAATTCATCGCCGCCGCTTCGTGCAATGAAGTCTACTGATCTTACGCAGCTTCTGATGAGTTTAACCGCAGTTTCAAGAGCATCATCCCCCACATCATGGCCAAAGGTATCGTTAATATGTTTGAAGTTATCAATATCGATGAGGATTGCGGAAAACGTCTTGTCTTCGGTACTCATGCTGATTTTTTCCTCCATATAAGTTTCCAGTCGTTTTCGATTGTTGACGCCGGTAAGATGGTCCGTATGCATGCTATGGTTTTGAATGTTAAAAAACACAACTAATAGTGACAGAGTCACGCCATTCAGAACTAAGGATATCCCATAGAAAGCGGCTTGAAGAACAACACAAATGAATGGAGGAATTGCAAAAAATAATAGGGAGAAATAGTACTTATTATCAATTTTTTTGCGATTTGCAATAATCATAATAAAGGCAGCCACCATTAGACCAAAAGTAATAGCAACGGTTACCCCAAAAAGTGGACCTCTATGGTAGACGTTGTCGGTATCAATATAATAGAACCAGCCAAAGAATTGAGATAAAATCAGCATAACAGCATTGATGGCGTTGAGAAAGATCAGTGGCTTAATCCAGCTTTGGGCTTTCTCTTCTTCATGAAAGATTTGAAACTGTGCATATAATAACCATAAGGATGGCAAAACAGGATTCAGCAAATAGATCAAAAAATTGCCCGAATGATTCAGGATCACATAAGCGGTGCCCGGATTTCCATCAAATCTGCTAAAACTGTCAATTAATAGCATTAGAGCAGTAATCTGAAGCATCCTTGCAAAAAGCTTATGCTGTAGAAAATTTTCTCCGGCATGCCTTTTGGTCTGCAAATAAATCATCAATAATATTGCAATAGAATACGCATTTAAAACCAAGTTGTTTATTAAGCTCATACTATTCCTGCCTCCATTTCTTGAGATGCCTACATTTTAGCATACTTATACTGGCTTTTGCATGGGCATTTTATATTCTTCATAAAGATCTTTTGTTTGCATAGCGCAGTTTCTTTTATTGAATTGTGAAGGATCTTCTAATTGCATAGTGAAGTTTGCCTTGAAATATGACCAATAATGGCATACAATTAAAAAATCTCACATCCCATCAGTTTGTCAGGAGGATTTCTATGATTACTGTAATTGGCAGTTTGAATATGGACCTAGTCATCAATACAGCGAAAATCCCTCGCCCGGGAGAGACGGTTTTGGGCAAAAGCTTTAAGCAGATTCCAGGGGGAAAGGGCGGAAATCAGGCTGATGCCGCCGCCAAACTTGGCGCTGATGTTCATTTAATTGGTTGTGTTGGCGATGATGCCATGGGCGCTATTCTTAAGAATTCCCTCAAAGCGGATGGCGTGGATGCAGATGCCATTTTAGTCAAAACAACGGCAGCCACAGGGGTTGCTGCTATCATTGTTGAAGCCTCTGGGGACAACGCGATCACTGTGGCTCCAGGAGCCAATTATGAATTGACAGCGCAGGATATTGAAGCACACAGATCAGACATATCGGCTTCAACGATTCTCTTGCTTCAGCTGGAGATCCCTTTGGATACCGTCAGAGCATCGCTAAATATCGCAAAGTCCGCCGGAATCAAGACGATATTAAATCCCGCGCCGGCAGCAGAGCTTGATGAAGAAATCCTTCGCGCCATAGATATTCTGACACCCAATGAAACAGAACTCGAATTTCTTTCAGGGCAAAAAACCAAAACACTTGCAGATATAGAAAGCGCTGGAAATTCCTTGATCCAAAAAGGGGTGGGGGAACTTGTGGTTACCCTGGGGCAGAATGGGTGCATGCATATTAATCAGAATGGTGCTAAACATTATAATGCCTATAAAGTCAAAGCTATAGATACAACTGCCGCTGGAGATAGCTTTAACGCTGCCCTAGCCGTTTATTTAGATGCCGGGAAAGATATGGCTTCTGCCATTGAATTTGCCTTGAAAGTTGGTGCCATGACCGTAACGAAAGAAGGCGCCCAAACTTCTTTACCTTTTAAATATGAAGTTGATGATTTCGACAACTGGCGTTCATCCCAAGTGTTGAAATAGGTGTTTCGCGTTGCTACTTCTTTTGACCTTCTCAATGGTTCTAGTAATATACCCGGTTAGTTTTTCTTCAAATACCGCCTCAGAGATCTCATGATTCTCAACCATAAAAAGCCCTTTCTCCCAGCTGGCTGTTAGGGTTGGATTCAGAAGTTCTTTTGCTGTATTTCTAACGAGTTCAACGATTGCCTCCCCTTTTAGCTCCGGCATCACGATTTGGGTTTTGGGATTAATTTTAATATGTCCAATGTCGACCAGTTTCTTGATGATTCCTGAGCGGGTGGCGGAAGTGCCAATGCCGCAGGTTTTGATTTGTTCCCTCAGTTCTTCGTTCTCAATATACCTTCCGGCCTTTTCCATAGTAATAATGAGGGCTCCGTCAGTAAATCTCGGCGGTGGTTTTGTCTCCTTCTCATCCAGTTCAAGTAAAGCTACTTGGCACTTCTCTTTTTTTATGAGATTCTGTATCGGTGAAACAGACAACTCCTCATCAACCTTTATAGAAGCAGTGTCGTAAATTTCTTTCCAGCCCCCAAAATTCAAGACCTTCGAGTTGGTTACAAACAATTCTGCATCGATCTCCGTCTCCACTTTAACCGTATTGAATTCTGCCGGAGGGTAGAAAATCGCGAGAAATCTTTTCACAATCAAGCTGTAAATATTCGCCGTATCACCGTCAAGCTTTGAGAGGTCCGTGGTCATATAGGTGGGTATAATGGCGTAATGATCCGTGACTTTGCTGTCATCCACATATCTTTTCGTGCTCTTGCTGATGCCTAGCTTTCCAAATTCCTTGATGCGCACTACAGCCTCCTTGAAGTCAGGGTTTTTAAATAAACCATTCAGCACTTTTGGCAGTTCCGGCACCACATCCGTAGAGAGGACTCTGCTGTCAGTTCTAGGATAAGATATGAGCTTCTTCTCATAGAGGCTTTGCGCTATTTCCAAAGTTTTATTGACTGGCAGTTTAAATTTCTTGTTGGCTTCAGACTGAAGCTCAGCCAGATTAAACAGCAAAGGAGCCTGTTCCTTCTTGACCTTGACTTCGACCTTTTTAACCATAGCCTCATGGCCTTCCAGTCTTTTAATGAGATCCTCTGCCTCCTGTTTGCTAATGCCGCCATCCGTATCAGTTTCATCTATGACATTTTTATCATCTGAAGGTTTTTCATCATCTATGACATTTTTATCATCTGAAGGTTTTTCATCATCATATGACATTTTATCAATGGCTGTGATCTTATCAGGGGTTTTCTTCTGCTGCCATTTGCCCTTATATGAAATCTCGCTGTCACGAGAGATAAAACTAGCAGTGATCCCATAGTTTATCTTTGGCACGAAGTTCCTGATTTCAAGTTCTCTGTCTACAATTAGTCCTAACACACAAGTCATAACCCTCCCGATGGGAATCACCGAAGATTTATCTGCCTTCAGAAATGTGGATAATTGCTTGCCATACTGGCAGGTGTACATTCTGCTAAAATTCATCCCGAAAAGCCAATCTTCCTTTGCCCTGCAATAGGCGGCTTTTGAAAGAGAATCGTATTCGCTGATAGGTTTTGCTTCATCTATGCCCTTTTTCACCGCTTCTTCCGTCTGTGATGAAATCCATACCCTTTTAGCAGGTTTGGTTGATCCGGTCTGATGATAGACTAGCCTAAAAATATATTCACCCTCCCGGCCACTATCCGTACAGGCATAAATAATCTCAACATCTTCCCTGCACATCAGTGTTTTTATGGTTTCAAACTGCTTAACAGTCCCGTTGTTATCTATCAGAACATATTTGTATTCCGTTGGTATAATGGGCAGATGCTCAGCCCGCCATGATTTATACTCCGCATTATAAACCTCAGGATAAGCCATAGTGACCAGATGCCCAAAACACCAGGTAATAATGGCGCTGCTTGTCTCAGCATAACCTCTTCCGCGGTCCGCGGAAGTAATTTGAAGGCCGAGCACCGTCGCAAAGCTGTTTGCTACAGAGGGTTTTTCAGTAATGTATAGTTTCTTGCCCAAAATATCTCCAATCTCAAAGCGATGTTAAAATACATCATATGCAAGCATTGTACATCGCTTTCCCATGTTTGTATCGGATTATATCATAATTTAGTTGTCTTCATGCATCACTTAAACTATCATTATGAATAGATTCCCCTCATTTTCACAGTATTCGTAATATTCTAAATTCAGCACTCCTTAATGGCATGTATTTTGCATTATACTCCAATGTTAAGAATTTTTATAATTAAAATATTTATTATATTAAATGTTAAGAATTTTTATAATTAAAATATTTATTATATTAAAGGAGAGGACATCATGGAACATTCCTTGGGCACAGTACTACCCCTATATTCAGCCATTCCTTTTGTCGGCATGTTATTATCGATCGCATTAGGACCTGTCTTATTTCCCCATATTTGGCATCATCATTTTGGGAAGCTCTCTGCCGCCTGGGCGGCTCTAGTTGCGATCCCATTGGTTTATACGTATCGAGGAGAGGGCATAAACGAACTATTAACAGTTATGATCGCAGATTATATTCCTTTTTTAATTCTGCTTGGCGCGTTATTCACAGTAGGAGGTGGCATTCTTTTACGCACTTCCTTAAAGGGAACTACGGGAGTCAATATTGGTTTTCTAGCCGTTGGCGCCTTTTTAGCCTCCTGGATGGGAACAACAGGTGCTGCCATGTTATTAATCAGACCTTTTATAAGGGTCAACAAGCATCGTAAATATCGGGCATTTATGGTGGTGTTTTTCATCTTTGCTGTAGCAAATGTTGGTGGCGCACTCACGCCCCTTGGAGATCCACCATTATTCCTAGGCTTCCTCCATGGAGTTCCCTTCTTTTGGACTTTACGCCTAATTTTGCCTATGCTTACAGTACTCATTCCTCTTCTCATGATTTATTATGTCTTTGACAAATACCATCTCAAAAAAGAAGCCAAAGAGCAAAGCGCTTTGTCAGAAGATAAAGAACTTGAGGCTCACATAATAACAGAGCCAACTCCTGGCAAAAAATTTGAAATATTGGGTGGAGGCAACTTTATTTTGCTGGCAGCGATTGTCGGTGTTGTTATCTTCAGCGGCGTTGTCAAAATGAACGTGATCTCTATTCTAAGTGTAGATACCGGCCTTGAAAATATCATCCGTAATGCCGCCCTAATTTTGATTATACTAATATCCTGCAGGATTACACCCAAGTCTCTTCGTGAAGAAAATGAGTTTAGCTGGTCGCCCATTTTGGAAGTGACCTATCTTTTCTTCGGCATCTTCGTAACCATGGCACCAGTGCTGGCTATGCTAAAATCAGGGGCAACAGGGTCCCTTTCCTTTATAACCAACGCAGTCACTGAACCAGTTCACTATTTCTTTATCTCCGGAGCGTTATCCAGCTTCCTTGATAATGCGCCCACTTACTTAACATTCTTCAATACCGCTTTAGGCCAGTTCTATCCCGGAATGGCTGAAGCGCCAGCCGTCACCAACCTGCTTGCTCAAAATCCAGCCTATTTAATGGCTGTATCTGCAGGATCTGTCTTCTTCGGTGCCATCACCTATATTGGTAATGCACCCAACTTCATGGTTCGTTCTATTGCCGAAGAGTCAGGTGTCCCCATGCCTAGCTTCTTTAAATATATGGTCTATAGTATCTGTATCCTCATGCCTCTATTCTGTCTGGTTGCACTGCTCTATTTTTAAACCTGCGCAGCTTGGAACACTATCCTAATAAACAAAGCCCGAAGGCAAGTGATGTGCATTCGGGCTTTAACTTTTATTGATAATCGTGGGTCTATTTTTTATCAGTCTTCAGCACGGCATTCAGCATGACGCTTGCTCCGGCTGTACATTGTTCAACGGTTGTAAATTCAGGCTCGCAATGACTGTGTCCATCCTTTGACGGGACGAAAATCATCGTGGTTGGTAGCATGTAGGATGCAAACTGCGCATCATGTCCGGCACCGCTGTTGATCGTCTGATTGGATAGTCCAAGTTCATCTGCGCTCTCCTGAACAAATCCGACTAATTCCTTATCAAAGTAAACCGTGTCACGAGTCCATGCCATTTCTACTTCGCCTTTGCATCTCTCTATAGTTTTGCCATCCAAACTTTTTACGATAGAAAGTACCTTCGCCCTTACTGCTGGATCTTCATGTCTCACGTCGATAGAAAAATCAACTAAATCAGGAATAACAGTATGGACATTTGGATGACAGAGAATTTCACCGGTTGTATAAACAAGCTCTGGTCTGCCCAGCTTATCTATTTCTTCATGGAGGTAGCAAAGTGCTTTGGCAGCTGCGAAAAGGGCGTCTTGTCTCTTATGCATGGGGGTTGTTCCTGCATGGTCAGACTGACCGTAAAATCTGATTCTATAGTTGAACATACCTAGCACGCAGGTGACAACACCAATTTCTTTTTTAGCATCTTCAAGGATTGGGCCTTGTTCAATATGAAGTTCAAACATGGCCATATAGTCATCAGGGTTCAGCCTATTTTTCTGATCTCCTTTATACAGGCTCTTGTCTAAAGCTTCTCCAAAAGTGCTGGTCTTATCCAAAACGCTTTTTGAGGCGAGCATATTTTCCTTAATGAATTTTTTTGCTATTTCTGGCGGCAAATACTGATTGCAGATCACCCCAGAGGACATCATAGCTGGAGGGTAAAGGGATCCTTCTTCATTGGTCCAAATCATGGCCGTAATTGGATGCCTATGCGGAATTTTTTCTGCTTCTATAGTTTCTAAAACTTCCATTGCAGTCAAAACGCCCAAAACGCCGTCATAATTTCCGCCATTCTTTACGGAGTCAACGTGAGATCCCATAACGATTCTCTTCAAGCCTTTTTCTGAACCCTCAAGTGTGGCGTACATATTGGCCATATCGTCGGTTTCAATGTTGGCCCCAATGGCTTTCATTCTTTTAACGTATTCATCTCTGGCCTGATGCGCTTCAGGTGATAACGAGTATCTGGTGATCCCGCCATGCCCGGCATCGCCAAACTTGCTGAATGTAACGATCTTATCTTCCATTCTTTTTGTGTCGCAGGTAATCATAATATCTACACTCCTTTTTCTATTCAATTTTATCAGTTGTAGTAAATTGGTATGTTGGTAAGTTTGTACGTTTTTATGATAATACTTTTATAAATTTGTTCATCCTAATTTTAGTCCCTATTTTTGTATTTTACAATACTTCTGAGGCATTTTATACAGTATACAATGACTGCTCATGTTTATCGTCCAAATGCTTGAATTCCTTGTAAAGTAGAATGCACGCCAGCAGCGAAGCCATAAAGTCCGAAATTGGGCCCGCCATCCAAATACCATCCAGTTTGAAGAACTGAGGCAAGAAAATGATTAGTGGAATCAGGAAAATCACCTGTCTTGTCAGACTTAACAGGATGGCTTTTGAAGCTTTTCCAATGGCCTGAAAATAGTTGGTAATGATGATTTGAACGCCAACGATCGGTAGCATTATGAGGTAAATTCTGATTCCGCGAACACCAATGTCAATAAGCGCCTGATCACTGTTGAAAAGCTGTATGATTTGCAGGCTAAAAAGCTGGATAATTCCAAAGCCAACAATACAAATGCTTGTTGCCGCTATCGATGCCAAAAACAAAGTCCTCTTGACCCGGTCATACTTTTTAGCACCATAGTTATACCCGATAATAGGCTGTGCGCCTTGATTAATGCCGAATATCGGCATCAAGATCATCATTGTGGTCCGGGTAATGACGCCCATAGCAGCAACAGCCATCTCCCCGCCATAAACCAAAAGATAGTTGTTAAAAAGAAACGTCGTTACACTTGCTGCCATTTGAAGCAGGAATGGAGATAAGCCAATGGCAAAGATTTTAAGCAGTACTTGGCTTTCTATTTTAAAGTATTTCCAGCGTAGCTTCAGATTGCTGCGACCGTAAGTAAAGTGATAGATGATATAGGCCGAAACCAAAATCTGAGTGATTATTGTCGCCAGGGCCGAGCCTCTAATTCCCCAATGAAACACAAAGATGAAAATCGGGTTTAGTATGGTGTTCATACCGGCCGAAAACAGCATTGTTGCCATTGATATGACAGGATTGCCCTCTGCCCGGATGATGTTGTTGATACCAAAGGATATAAACTGGAATACGGATCCAATAAGAATAACCGTTGTGAATTGTTTGGTATAATCAAAAATATCAGGAGTTGCGCCTAGAAATCTGAGAATGGGGTCAAGAAAATACAGCGTACTGCCTGATATTAAAACCCCCATGATGATTGTTGCTGCAAAAGCATTGCCCAATATTTTTTCAGCCTCGTCGTGCTTCTGCTGACCAAGCTTAATGGAGATTAAGGCTGTTGCACCAATTCCAATCAGCATGCCAAAAGCCATCAGCATAATCATGATCGGAAAGGCTATGGTCACCGCCGTTAGGGCGAGGGATCCTACTCCTCTTCCTACAAAGATGCTGTCCACTACGTTATATAGGGCATTGGCAATCATGGCTATGATTGCAGGTAAGGAAAAGGAAAGTAGGAGCCTACCTACAGAATTCTCTCCGAGGCGGTTTGCCCTATTTGTGTCATTTGCCATTGTGTTGCGACCTCCAGTTTTTGTTCATTTTTGACTTCCTGTCAATTAGGGTATATAGTCAAGACAACATTTATAGTTCTAATTCTATCTTAAATCGCCAAAAGGAGGTCTTTTTAATGAAAGAATTAATCGGATACGCTGAAAAATTTAAAAGCCAAATGAATTTGGCTGACTTCGCTCTCGTTAAATTCTGTCTGATATCTATTGGTGTTTTAACCGGTTTGGGCGTGCCTAAAAAGCACAGAAAACACGCGTCTGCAATCGCAGGAGTTGTTTTTGTTGTTACCTACGCACCACTTATGACAAAATTTCTACGTATTGTTTTGAAAAATTCAGAGACAACCATAGAGAAATGATAGACTTGGATTTTTAACGTCCCAGAAGTATGAGAACACCTGAAGCAATAGCTAATATGACCATAATCATGCCTATGGCAGGAATTGGTATGCTCATAATCTGCAAAAGTCCATTAAGGATCAGCCAAACTGCCAGCAGTGTCATGCCAAGTTTTTTTGTTATTTTCATAAAATTCCCCTTCTTTTCAATTAGTCTATTTTTACGTATTATTTAATTCTGCATAATAAAGTCATATGCTTCGAATTTATATGATTCTGGTTTCCCATTTGTTTCATACTGTTTTTTTATTTCATATTTTTTTTAAATAGCTGATTTGCCAAGCGCTGTATAAACGTGGGCGCCTTTGCCGACATGGGTGCTTGCGAAGATTGAACCTCAGGTGCTTGCGAAGATTGAACCTTAGGTGCTTGCGAGGATTTAACCTCAGGTGCCTGCGAAGATTGAACCTCAGGTGCCAGATTTCTTGCTACAGATTGCTGGGATTTGTCTTGCCTTACAGGGTGAACTGGTCTCTCATTATGCCTCGGGCTTTCCGAATGCCGAGTTGGCCTTGCCGAATGTTGACTTGGTTTTACTGGCTGCTTCTGTGCCATCCCTGAATGAATAGGAAGCTTCGTGTGAAGCGGAATAACTTGTGCATGATCATTAATCCATATCTCAGCTGCCTCTCTACACTCATTAAACTCAATCTCAGATGGAAGTTCTTTCTCAATAATCATGGCACCAATGTGCTCTTCAATCTCGTATAGACCCATGATGTCCTCACCTGTAACCAGAGTGATCGCGCGGCCGCCATTTCCGATTCGGCCAGTTCGTCCAATTCTATGAACATAGCTATCTTTTTCTATCGGCACATCATAATTGATGACCAAAGAAAGCTCATCGATATGAATGCCTCTAGCAGCAACATCTGTGGCTATAAGCAGATGAAAATCACCACGCTTAAACTGCTCAATGGTCTTCGTACGCTTGACTTGAGGAACATCGCCGTGAAGAATCTGGCAGGCATGACCTCTTTTTGATAAAAAGATTTGCACACGATCAACGGCAAACCTGGTATTGCAAAAGATAATACAGCTTTCAGGCTGTTCCACCATAAGTATGCGGTGAAGCTGAAGCGTTTTCTCGCTTCTCTCCACTCTATAATAAATTTGCTCAGTGGTATCCACTGTCTTCGTTAAAGATTCAATCTCAATGGTCACTGGGTTTTTCATATACTCGGTACAAATTCTGCGCACCTCAGTTGGTATAGTGGCTGAAAACAGAAGTGTCACCCGATCTTTTGGGAGGGTTTTAATAATCCGGACCACTTGATAAAGGAATCCCATATCAAGCATTCTATCCGCTTCATCAAGTACCAGGAATCGTATATTTTTGGTCATTATTTTTCCATGACGAATATGATCAAACACCCGTCCGGGAGTTCCGCTTATGATTGAAACGCCTTGGTTGATGGCTTGAATTTCCACATTGATATTATGCTGCCCATAGACCGCTGTCGTCTTGTGGGGAAGATATTTGCCGATTTGCTTGATATCGCTGTCAATCTGCACGGCAAGCTCCCGAGTTGGTGTCAGTATGAGCCCTTGCGGTCCTATAGCTAATGGGTCTATCATTTGAAGCATGGATACGCCGAAAACTGCAGTTTTTCCACTGCCAGTCTTTGACATCACGATGAGATCCTCTTTATTCAATATATGCGGAATTGCCTGACTTTGTACTTCAGTTGGTGCGCTAAAGCCCATCTCTTCTATTGCTTTCAAAATAGGAGGGGATACGCCCATCTTATTGAAACTGTTTTCCATTACATTATTGCCCTCTTTCATCATTGCCTAATGATTCATTATAGCATTTAATCTGCCTATATCCCACTTGTTCCCAAAGTCTTTTTTGCGCGCTTAAAGAATTCTCTGAAATCATGTTCACAAAATTAATTATTTAGCACACTTTACTCATCTATTTACTTTTAATAACCTCAAAAATGGATTCGATTTTAATCAGCATGTCTGTCTGGTTTTTAAGTTCCTGCATTTGTTCATCCTGAAGGGTGGCAAGATAAGTCAGAGTTTTATGATCCGTATCGGCTTTGGATTCATTCTGTCCCTGAATAACATTCTGTCCAACCATAATGATGGGAAGCAGTACCAGTTGAAGAACCGTCTGAGCAATATAGGTCACCCACACCATGATGTTGGCAGCCTTTATGACCGGCGGTAGCATGAATAAATCAATAACCAAAAATGCATAGGCGCACCACATGGTGCCTACCCCGTTGGTTATTTTGACCGCAAGCCAATAATTAAACCTATTTAGGCCTTGGAGTTCCTTTTGTACGAGATCTTTAGGGTGTGTAACGTAGGGATGTGTTTTTTGAGTGCTCATTTTTGACCTCCTATGTTTATTTTTGATATCCCATGTTTATTTTTGTTTGTTATCGACGACCCTTGCGCGAACAATCTTTCCAATCAAATCAAAGGGCAAGGGTTTGTCCAGCGGAAATTGTATAGACCCTTTTGCAGTCTTATATAATGCCAGTTCTTCTGCGAAGTCTTCGATTGCTTTTGGTGTCGGATAAAAGCCAATATGTTTTTTAAAAGCGGCAAAATGGACCAGATTGCCATTAAGCCAAAAGGTTGGCATCTGATAGCTGATTTTTTCTACTGCCTCAAGCGCTTCTTTTCTGATTACTTGCCTGATTTTATCGAGTTTTTCTTGAATCTCTGGATCAAATTGAGCTATATAGGCATCGATTGAATGCCACTCTTTTTTCGCTTCCATACAGATCTCTACCTTAACAACCGATACTAACTCTTAGCTAATTTTACATCATCAAAAGCCTAATTGCAATTACAAGGAAATTCACATCTATTCTATCGGCTCAACCCCATCTATACTAGAACTGTTGATCTGTTACTGTGAAAAATAAAATAGAGGTTTCCTTGCATCGAACTCGCGGCAGCACAGCCGTGAGAATAATTCAATGCTCGGAAACCTTTTTATGTGTTTTCAGTACCTACAGATATCTTACTGGAATTTATATAGGTTAATATGCTTTAGGCATATTTCCCATAATTCTTCGCTTCATCGACAATAACCTTGGCGAACTCGAAATCCATTGATGCAGGATACTCGCATCCTGTTGCCAGGATATATCCGCCTCCCTTCTTATAAGCATCCAACTGCTTTCTGCACATTTCTCTTAATTCTTCCTCCGTAGCTGTAAATACAAAGCCGGGTTCGATATGCCCGATCAAAGTAACCTGATCGCCATATTTTGCCTTCACATCATCCATATCTGTACAATCAAATGGGATATGCTGAAAGGATATTGCCACAGGATGCATCCTTTCAATCTGTTCTTTAAAATAGATTCCTGCCCCGCAGTTATGCAGCATAACCATAGCGCCTTTTTCCCTAACAAACTCGCAAAGCTCCTGTATATAAATACCTTCATTAGCATCCCACATTTTTGCGCTCATTATTGTCCTTGATGCATATAGCGTATCAAACATGATCGCATGGCATCCCGATTCGATAAGCGCAGCGCAAAACTCCTTTAAAGTTTCAGTGATGTTTCGTAAAGCGATCTGCATTTTATCTGGGCATTTAATCAGATCCATAAACATTTCTTCCTGACCCCGCATCATGCTTAGAATTCCTAATGGGCCGAATACAAATCCAATAATAGGCATTTCCTGGCCCTTTGCCTCATAAAGCAATCTTGCAAGTTCAATATGCTCACTCATTCTAGGTGTCTCTCTTGGATTGATGATCTCGATTGTGCTATACTCATCTGCATTTTTAATACATCTATTATTCATGGCAGGATTAGCCGCCGAATCGTCATGATAAACGATCTCCTGTCCCCAATCCGCAGCCTCAACGGATAAATCTACCAACGTGCATATACAGTCCGCACCAATTTCCTCAGTGGCTTTGATTATTGATTCTGCGCACTTTTTTGCATCCTTTGACCACTCTTCATATGTTATGCCTGTAGCTTTTCTCGAAACACTGTTTAGTAGTGGATAAACAGGGACTCTGTCGGCTTCTTTATGCTGTAATGTTAAAACTATTCTTTCCATTGAATTCATAATACCCGTACCTCCTATAATTATTTTTTTGCGACCCAACCAAGAATCATATGAACAGTATCCGAAGCATCCTCGCAGTAGGCGTCTGCTCCAATTTTTTCAGCCCACCGCTTTGTCACCGGTGCCCCTCCGACCAAGGTTTTATATTTATTCCTTAATCCTTCTTTACGTAGAATATCTTCAATTTTTTTCTGTTCTGTCATTGTAGTCGTCAAAAGAGCACTGCTGCCAATGAAGTCTGCCGCATATTCCTCGGCTTTCTCTACGAAGGTCAATGCCGGAACTTCACGTCCAAGGTCAATGACCTCAATGCCATTTGACTTGACCAGAGAACAAACAATACCTTTCCCAATGTCATGAACGTCTCCTGCGACGGTTCCAATCACCATTTTGCCTTTCTTCGGAATATCGGAGACGCCAATGTTGGCCTCAATGGCGGCCGTTGCAATTTTCATGACTTCTGTCGAATAGATCAGCTCAGGCAGAAAAATTTCTCCTCTGCCAAACAAATCGCCAAGCTCCCTGATCCCTGCGCTGAAGCCCATACTCAGCAATTCAATCAGATTCAAATTATTCGCCTGCGCATCCCTGATGACCTGTAGCGCTTTGTCTTCATTACATTCTAGAATGGAATCATAAGCAATCTTAAACAGTTGTTCCTTGTTCATTTCAACCTCCTCTTACAATCAAACGATTAGTGATGATTAAATAGTATAAATTTTCTCCATTTTAAACAATCATAGTATAAATCAATTGATTAATATACCAATTTGTTCAGTTATTTTGGTAATATGATTTGGTTATACTGCTTTCTATTGCACTCCTATCCCTAGGTCGACATCCATAAAATAAAAGGCTAACGATTTCTCGCAAGCCTTCTATTTGTTTTATATTTTGCAGTAAAAAATAAGCCTTGTATCTTTTATAGCGGTATTTGTTATAAATCAGAAATTGCGCTTAGTTTTCATCTTGTTATAAATCAGAAATTGCGCTTAAATTTCATCAAAAAGCGGTGTTGACAGATAGCGTTCTCCAGAGTCAGGAAGCAGGACCACTATAGTTTTCCCCTTGTTTTCTGGCCTTTTTGCGATTTGAGTTGCAGCATAGGCAGCAGCACCCGATGAAATACCAACCAATAGCCCTTCAACTTTAGCCAGATTTCTTGCTGTTTCAAAAGCTTCTTCATTTTTTACCGTATAAATTTCATCAACGACACTTCTGTCAAAGTTTCCCGGAATGAACCCTGCTCCGATTCCCTGAATCTTATGAGGTCCTTTAGCGCCACCAGATAGAACTGGGGAATCAAAAGGCTCTACTGCAATGATTTTTACATTGGGATTTTTAGCTTTGAGCGCCGCCCCTACACCAGATATGGTTCCTCCTGTGCCAACGCCGCCAACAAAGACATCAACTTTGCCATCAGTGTCTCTCCATATTTCTTCTGCAGTGGTTTTCTTGTGAATCGCTGTATTGGACGGATTTTCAAACTGCTGTGGCACATAAGAATTAGGGGTTTCAGCTGCAATTTCCTTTGCCTTGTTTATGGCTCCTGACATACCTTCAGCCCCAGGGGTCAGAACAAGCTTCGCGCCTAATGCCTTAAGTAAGTTTCTTCTTTCAATGCTGAACGTATCTGGCAAGGTAATAATCAACTTATACCCCTTTGCTGCAGCAACAAATGCCAGAGCAATACCAGTGTTTCCGCTGGTCGGCTCGATTATGACCGTGTCCTTGTTGATTAATCCTTTGTCTTCAGCATCTTTGATCATGGCATAGCCGATTCTGTCCTTGACGCTTGATGCCGGGTTAAAGGATTCCAGCTTCGCAATCAGGGTTGCCTCTAGGCCATTCAACTTGTTATAGTTTGATAACTCAAGTAATGGCGTGTTGCCAATAAGATCCGTTAAATTTTTTGCAATTTTCGACATTTTATTTTCCTCCATTTATTTACATACTATTCTTATATGTTTTATATGATACAATCATAGTCCTTTATAATTTGTTTGTCAATAACTTTTCGGAATAATATTTTAAACAAACCTACATTTTTGAGATAATATTTTTAACTTTTCTTTTGTTACTTTGTCTTTGAACGCCCCCAGACAAAGCCATAAATAATGGCGATAACTTCCTAAGTTCTGTTACCGTTTCAATTAAAGCTTCTACCAGCAAATCAACATCTTCCTCAGTATTTTCTTCACCAAAAGAAAATCTGATTGAGCCAAAGGCGAGTTCGTGGGATAAGCCGATAGCCAGAAGTACATGAGAGGGATCGAAGGAACCCGAAGCGCAGGCAGAGCCACTTGATACAGCGATATTTCTCTGATCCAGCATGATGGTCATTGACTCCCCTTCTACAAATTGAAAGGACAGATTGAGGTTGCCCGGCAATCTATTTGTTTTATGTCCATTGAGCTTGATAAAGGTCATTTTTGATAAGATTTGATTCAGTGCGAGGTCACGAAGGGAGGCGATATATTTTTGATTGGCTTCAAGCTTCTGAATGGACAATTCAATGGCTTTTCCGATGCCAACAATCCCAGCGATATTTTCCGTCCCAGCTCTTTTGTTTCTTTCCTGGGCGCCGCCATTCATATAATTCTGTATTTTCACGCCTTTTTTAATATAGAGAACACCGACTCCTTTAGGCCCATAAAATTTATGCCCTGACAATGACAATAAATCAACACCCAGATCTTTGACATCGACGGGTATGCTGCCCACCGCCTGAACCGCATCCGTATGAAAGCAAATCCCTTTATCTTGTGCGACCTTAGCTATTTCCTTAATTGGCTGCAGCGTTCCGATTTCATTATTGGCATACATGACTGAAATCAGGGTGGTATCAGATTGGATAGCGTTAATAAGCTTCTGAATATCTACCGTTCCGGTTTCGTCAACGGGAAGGTAAGTCACCTCAAAGCCCTCCTCCTCCAATTGACGGAAAGTATGCATCACGGCATGATGCTCTATCGCCGTCGTAATAATATGCCTGCCCTTTTGGCGATTTTGATAGGCAGCGCCTCTAATCGCCCAGTTGTCAGACTCTGTTCCACTGCCGGTAAAAAATATTTCAGTAACGCTTGCATTAATCGCTTTTGCGACTCTTTCTCTTGCAAGTTCAATCGCCTTTTTGCTTTCTCTGCCAATCGCATAAAGGGAGGATGGATTGCCGTAGTAAGTCGTGAGATAGGGCAGCATCTCCTCCAGTACTTCTTTTTTAAGCGGCGTTGTTGCAGCATGGTCCAGATATATTAATCTATTCTCCATCTATTCAACCCCTTTCAATTTGCATTGAATCTGATATTCCTCGAGTTCGATTATTGTCGGGTTTTCCCCGCATAGGGCGCAATGAGGTGAGCGTGTGATTTTTAAATCGCTAAACTCAGTGGTCACTGCATCAAAAGCAATCACCCTATTTGACACAGTTTCTCCAACCCCAGTAATTATTTTCACTGCCTCCAGCGCCTGCATAGAACCGATGATGCCTGTGACCATGCCCAGAATACCTGTATCGTTGCAGGTATCCACGCTGCCATCTTCTGGCGGCTGCGGATATAAGCAGCGGTAACAACTGGTCTTTCCTGGTATAATCGTCATCAAAATACCGCTATAGCCCACAGCCGCTCCTTCCACTAAAGGTTTTCCCATAAGAAAGCAGCAGTCGCTGATCAGATATCTTGACGAAAAATTATCCGTCGCATCAATGACCACATCGAATTGTTCGATAACGTCTTCAATATTATCGCGATTCAGCCTTTTGTTAAATTTTATAACGTTTACGCCGGGATTCAGTGATTTAATCTTATCCTCAGCTGAATCGACCTTTCTCTTGCCGATGTCCCCCGTGAAATGGGCCACTTGTCTATTAAGGTTTGATAAAGTCACTGAATCAAAATCACAAACACCAATAGTCCCAATGCCCGCGGCCGCAAGATAGAAAAGCACGGGGGAACCGAGTCCTCCCGCACCAATCACAAGAACCTTCGCTGATTTTAGCTTTTTTTGGCCTTCTATGCCAAAGTCCTCCAAAATAATCTGTCTGGAATATCTCATCAAATCATCGTTAATTATGGTTTCCGACTTCATTTCTTTTATCTCCTCCGTTTAGCCTATCAGTGCCCTGTCAAAGTCTTCTATCAGGTCTTCTATGTCTTCAAGGCCAACAGATACCCGAATCAGATTGTCTGTGATCCCCAGACGTTCGCGCTCTGTTTTTGGCATAGAAGCATGAGACATTTTAACAGGATAGGATACGATCGTTTCAACGCCGCCAAGGCTCACAGCAACCGCAGCCAAATTAACCTTTTTCATAAATCTGATGGCCGTATCTTTCTCTTTTGTTTTAAATGATAGAACCGCTCCAGGTCCATCCGCTTGGCTTTTGTGGATTTCATAGCCCTCATGGGAAGTAAGTCCCGGGTAATAGACAGCTTCAATTTTTTCGTTTTCCAAAAGCCACTCAGCTAGTATTTGAGCGCTTTTTTGTTGACAATCCATACGGACTTTTAGCGTTTTGAGCCCGCGAAGTAATAACCAGGAATCCTGGGGCCCTAGTATGGCGCCAAACCCATTTTGAACGGCATATATTCTCTTGGCCAGTTCCGCTCCTTTAACAGCGACAAGGCCTCCGATGACATCGCTATGGCCGCCAATAAACTTGGTCGCGCTATGGATGACAATGTCAAAGCCTAAATCTAAAGGTTTTTGAAGATAAGGCGACATAAAAGTGTTATCGATAATTAAAAGCAAATTATGGTCATTTGCCAGTTTTACGCAAGCTTTTAGGTCCGTGATCCTCAAAAGTGGATTAGACGGACTTTCAAGAAAAATCGCTTTGGTATTGCTTTTAATGCATTTTCTGATGTTGTCCTGGTTTGTGGCGTCTACGAAGCTGATTTCCACATTAAATCTGCTGAAAAAATTCGCAGCTATGCGGTAGGACCCGCCGTAGACGTCTTCGCACATAATGATATTATCCTTAGCAGAAAAAATTGAGAGCACCGTTGACGTCGCAGCCATACCCGAGGCTAAGGCAAATCCTCTATCCCCGTTTTCAAGTGCTGCAATGGTCTTTTCCAAAGCTTTCCTTGTCGGATTTCCAGATCTGGAATAATCGAATTCCTGATCCTTCTCAATATCCTGCTGATGAAAGGTTGATGCCTGATAGATAGGGATGCTTAACGCGCCTGTCTTCTCATCGATTTCATTTCCATTGTGTATTAATTTTGATCCAAACTTCATCCGTCCCACCTCATAGCCCGTTCCAGGTCACTTATAATATCATTGCTGTCTTCTATTCCGACTGATAATCTCAGTAGTTTTTCATCCACGCCGATTCTATCCCGAATCTCCTTTGGAATGGCAGCATGGGTCTGAACCATGGGATAAGTAATCAGGCTTTCAACGCCGCCAAGGCTTTCAGCATAAATGATGACCTCGACTCGCTCAAGAATTTTCTCTATCATGCCAACATTTTTGACCGAAAAAGAAATCATGGCGCCAAAGCCGGAAGACTGTTTTTTACCGATTTCATATCCATCATGATCCGTCAGTCCAGGGTAATAGACTTTGTCTACCAAAGGGTTAGATTTGAGCCAGTTCGCAATTAATACCGCATTTTCCTGCTGTTTTTCGAGCCTGATGCCAAGCGTCTTCATGCCACGCAGGATAAGCCAGCTGTCAAAGGGTGCTAATACGGCCCCTTCTGATTTTTGTATCAACTGAACCTTTTCCGCGATCCCCTCATCATTTAAAACGAGAAGCCCCGCCAGCGTATCGTTATGCCCGCCAAGATACTTGGTTCCGCTATATAATACCAAATCCGCACTTAGTGTGATGGGTTGCTGGAAGTAAGGTGTCAAAAATGTATTATCAACAATGGTCAGCGCGCCCTTACTCTTAGCAAAGGTGCTGATGGCCTCTATATCTGATATTTTCATCATCGGATTTGACGGCGTCTCAATAAATATGGCTGCGGTATTAGTTTTAAAGCTTTTAAAAACTTCATCCAGGCAGCTGGTATCTATGTAACTGAATTCAAGTCCGTATTTTTTATAGATTTCTTCAAATATCCGATAGGTTCCCCCATATAAATCATCTGAGACAATGATATGATCCCCAGGAGAAAAAAGTTTGATAGCAGTTGATACCGCAGCCATCCCGCTTGAAAAAGCAAAGCCAAAACTGGCGTTGTCGAGAGCGGCAATGGTTTTTTCCAGTTCTTCTCTAGTTGGATTTTGAAGCCTCGAGTAATCATAGCCTGTGCTCTCATTAAGTCCTGGGTGCCTGAAAGTAGCACTTTGATATATGGGAAAGCTAACCGCTCCCGTATGGGCATCGTAGCCCTTAAACCCATGCACCACTTTGGTTTTAATATGAAGTTTTTTATGCGATTTATTAATCATTGTTCACCTCGATAATTCCGCCGCCAATCACCAAATCGCCGTCATACAAAACCACTGCCTGCCCCGGCGCGACAAAAAGCTGGTGGCTTAAGAACTCAATAGTCACTCTATTCTCGCCAATTGGCGTCACCAATGCCTCAGATTCTTTTGCCGAATAGCGAACCTTTGCCATAGCCTTAAATGCTTTAGTCGGCTGATCAAAGGCAATATAGTTCATATCTGAAGCAGTGAGACTCTTTGTATAGGTCTCATCTTTGAAGCCAAGGACGACTGTGTTTTCTTTAAGATTCTTTTCGATCACATAAAGAGGCGCGCTGGCTGCAATGCCAAGACCTTTTCTCTGCCCTATTGTGTAATTTATTATGCCCTTATGTCTGCCAAGTTTGGTTCCTTTCCGGTCCACAAACCAGCCATGAGGGCTTTCCTTGTTTGTATAGTTCTTTATAAAATCTCCGTACTTTCCGCCCTCCACAAAACAAATATCCTGGCTATCTGGCTTGTTTGAAACGCGCAGGCCTTTGTCAAGAGCCTCTTTTCGCGTGCCTGTCTTGACCATGCCGCCAAGAGGGAGAAGCAGCCTTTTTAATTGTGGCTGAGTCAGCATATAAAGCACATAACTTTGATCCTTCGTTAGGTCAACCGCTTTCTTCAGCAGATATCGTCCCGTTTTCTCATCAAATTCGATTCTTGCATAATGGCCGGTGGCAATGAAATCGGCTCCTAAAGCCAAGGCCTTATCCAGCATGGCCTCAAATTTAATGAAGCGATTGCAGGCGATGCACGGGTTTGGCGTTGCCCCCATAAAATAGGACTCGGTGAAATAGTCGACAACTTTTTCTTCAAATAAGTCCTTCATATTGAGCACATAGAATGGTATGTCTAATTTATTGGCAACTGACCTGGCGTCCTCAACATCATCAATGGAACAGCAGGTTTTGCCATTTTCTTTCTTGTTTTCATAATCGCCCTGCCAGAGAAGAAGAGTCGCGCCAATCACTTCATAACCTTGATCTATAAGGCTCGAAGCCGCAACAGCGCTGTCAACGCCACCACTCATTCCCACTAAAACCTTTTGCGTCATATCCTTAGCTCCCTTTATATACTAGTATTCCTATTAATTTACTATATGATTCCATGCTGCTTTTGTCAATAGTCTGCAACTTCGGGGCTCAAGAACGAAGTGGATCTATGGCGCTCAGGAACGAAGGCTTTTGGCGCTCAGGGGGCAGTGACCCTTCAATACTTAAGGCATACTCATTCCGGCTTAGCATTCATTTTAGACAATACTCTTTCGATTCTGGGTCTATTATACCTCTGCGCCATAATGCAAGGCACATTTGCAGCAAGGGCATAGATCAGCATAAATGGCACCACCTCAAAGGGTGCAATAAAGCCAAACAGCCAAAAGGGCGTTATGGCTAACCAGTGGGATAATTCGGCGCGGCAGGACTCCTCAAGAAATATTTCAAGGTGGGCTTTAGAAAAGGAAGCCAGCTTTTTCTTGTTAAAATCTTTTTTAACAATAGCGCCACCATCTGGCAAATACCGTTTCCACCGATGAATCTTGAATAAACTATTATAAATTTCACCATTATTTTCCCATGCCTGTGGTCTAAATCCCTTTGAATGTGGCGATAAATAGCAGTCAAATATTTTGGATGCGACATGGAAGGCTGTAAATTGAAAGATTGGCCAAATTAGAAAAAATAGCACTAACATAAGGCCAGTCGAAAGATCTAGTATGCGCATGGGTCTACCTCCGTAATGCTATTTCTCTGCCTTTCCACTTTACCTTTTTATAAAAGTGCTTTTTGATCATTGACAGTGTAAAGAGAAAATAGAAGCCCAATAGAGAAATTGGATAAAACAGGATTGCGGTTTTTTTAAAACTTCCGATTCGACGAGAGAAAATTCCTACTTGTAAGACGCCAATTAAATATAACAAAGCATAAAAAAGAGATATCCAGGCAAAATCTCCTGCCATCGCCCATAAAAAAAGGCTTGCTGAAGAGGTTAAGGCGCCAAGCCATAAAATAATCATGAAAAGCAAATAGGGCGGCGTTTGCATTGCGCCGGTAGCGAAATTTTTAGTCCAACCCTCGATCAGCTGGTTCAATCCTTCGTTATACATCCTGAACTTAATATCTTCTGCTCCAAGCAGTAATCGATACCTTATGCCCTTGTTTGTAAGCATCTGTCCAAAATCAAGGTCTTCAACGACACTTTTCTTGACTGGGGCATGACCTTCAATGGCATCAAAACTTGTTGCCATTTGTTCCTCTTTCAACGATTTTAACCGGGACTTTGTCCTGACAGGGGATACGGGTTTGGCATAAGCCGCAGCCCGCAATATAATTGCTGTTTCTTAGAATATCCGGACCGATTTCTTTTTTAAGAAGCTGGAGATAAGCGCTGCAAGCATCTTTGTCATGGCCTTCTTTTGATATAGCGCTAACCGGGCATCTTCTGATACAGGTGCCGCAGGTGCCCTCCGAGTAAAACTTGCACCATTCCTGATAAGTGGTATAGGGTCTTTGATCAGCAGGAAGCTTATCTTCAATAATTATGCTGCAAAACCTCATCGCCTTACCCTGACGTGTAATCAGCCCATCCGAAAGTCCAAAGGTACCAAGACCTGCTATGAAGGCCGTATGCCGGTGAGACCAATTAGATGCTATGCCGTACTTTTCTGAAGTCATTCTGCTCCACTCAGGTATTAAGTCTATGGCAACAGCTTTAATACCCATTTTATCGAATTCACACAAGATTTTATCATAAAGATCATAGGCAAAAGGTTCCCATTCTCCTCGGGTTACAACCCATTTGAGACTCGGTAATCCTTCAGCACGGGATTGGACTTTCTTGGTTTCATCCGTTTGGGCAAAGCCAAAACTAATCACCGTTAAATCTTCGTCTTTAGCTATAGACTCCGGGTATTTGAGGGAGAAGGCTTCAGATGGCGACCAATAAAAATCCCCAATGTCTTTTTTATAAAACGCGAAAAGCGAATCGTCACCAGCCGCATATCCTATTATAGGTTTGTTCCACATGGGCTCCTCAGGTAAATTTATACGCGAAAAGTTATTCAGATCCGAGTTTCTGACGGCATCTTCTATGATTTCCTTAATTGATTCTTTAGTGGTTCTCATTTGTATTTCCCCTCATAAAACAACTATATTAACCATTATCATGGAGAGTCTTCCAAAACCAGGTTTTCGAAAAAATTATACCCTAGAAAAGCTGGAAGCTGACCTTAAGCTTGACATGGAATCCAACACAAAGGAAATTCTCGGTCAAGTGGCAAATGACTAATTTAAGGTTATTCTGCTTCTGGGTTTAGTTCATACAGGTACCTGGCGCAGGCCATATCTTCGACCGCCAATCCTAGTGCATCAAAAAGCGTGATGTCTTCTTCGTTCTGCCTTCCTGGCAACTTTTTAAGCGCTACTTCGCCTATTTCACCTATGATATGGCTGTCATCAATCAATCCCTCGGCTTTAGGAATTAAAAATTCACCGCACTCATTCATGATGGATTCTATGCTATCCGCATAAAAGCAGGATTTTGCCACCAGTTCGGAGGTCACCTCACGGGTAACCTTTGAAAAGGCGCCAACTGCATTTATATGCGCTCCTTTTTTAATCCAGTCAAGTTCAAGGTAAGGCTCTTTACTTGATGTCAGGCAGCAGATGATATCTGCATTTTCCACGGTTTCTTTGATCGTACCGCATACTTTGATTGGAATGCCAAACTTTTCAGACATTTCTATCGCATAATTTTCTGCAGATTCTAGATTCATGTCATACACAGTGACGGTTTTAATATCTCTAACATTCATAATTGCTTCTAAATGGGAACGCCCCTGTTGCCCAGTGCCAATGATGGCCAAATGATGGGCGTCTTCTCGTGCGAGGAGCTTGGTTGCAACGCCGCTGACTGCCCCTGTTCGAATCCGTGTAACCGCATTGGCTTCAACGATCGCCTTAAGTGATCCATATTTTGAGTCAAATAGCATAATGGCTCCCATATGGGTGGAATACTTTGTCCCAGCATTACCATGAAAGGATGATATGACTTTTGCGCCAAAATAATCATCGTCGCCCAAATAAGCCGGCATAAGCATAAGCAGATTGCCATGGGGAAGCTGTACATTGTTTCGCAGAGGCTGTAGGCTCTTCCCTGCTGAAAAATCTTTTAATGTCTGTTCCATGATGTCCAGACAAATCGTCATGGTCAGTTGTTCAAATACCTGGTTTGCTTCAATTATACGCATTTACATTTCTTTCCTTTCAGTGTTCGTCTATATATTTTTGCAGTTCTTCATGCAGGCATCCGGCTATTATAAATTTCCTCTGTTCTTCATGCCAGACATCCGGCTATAGTGATGCGATCATTTCAATTTCTACGTGAGCGCCTTTTGGTAATGCGCTGACTTCCACGCAGGTTCTTCCGGGATAGTCAGAAGTGATGAATTGTCTATAGACAGCATCTACAGCTGCAAAATCGGCGAGTGATGTTAGGTAGATGGTTGCCTTTACAACTTTTGCAAAGCTTGATCCAGCTTCCTCTAGAATCGCTTTCAGGTTTTCCATGACTGTAGTGGCTTCTATAGTAATATCATCTGTGATCAGCACGTTCGTAATTGGATCAAGGGCAATTTGACCTGAAGTATAAATCATACCGTTAATACTGTTGGCGTGAGAATAGGTTCCAATAGCTGCTGGCGCATTTCTGGCTATAATTACTTTTTTCTTTTCCATTTTCATATCCTCCATTTTGTTATTCATTCCCAGTTTATATCTTAATTTTATTGTTCACTTCCTATACAAGTCCTTTAGATTATAAGCTAATTAGGTCGTAGTCCTTGCTTCCTAAACCAATTTTTTCCGCATGCTCCATGCAGCTCTTCCAGTTGGTTTCAGGATGGGCATGTACAAAATGGTCATGAATTCCCGGTTGTTTTTCTGAAATTGCACTGCCTGGGTTTGCCGGCTGGCGATTGACCGCATCAACACAAGCCATATCAATAGCTACAGGATCAAAAGAGGCGAACATGCCAACATTAGGAACAATGGCCACATCATTCTCTGAGTGGCAGTCACAATTTGGAGAAACATCCACCACTAGGCTGATATGAAATTGGGGGCGATCCTTTAAAACCGCATGGGCATACTCTGCAATTTTGCAGTTTAAAATATCGTTGGTTTCATCAAACATAGGTAAAACCGCGTTAAAATTGCATACCCCGATGCACCGTCCGCAGCCAACGCATTTATTATGATCAATGCCTGCCTTATGATCAGCATCAAAAGAAATAGCATCCTGGGCACAATTCTTGACGCAGGCGCCACAGCTTGTGCAGGCTTTTTTACGTATTTTCGGTTTGCCAGAACTATGCATTTCCATTTTTCCGGCGCGAGAGCCACAGCCCATGCCCACATTTTTTAACGTGCCGCCAAATCCTGTCAATTCATGTCCTTTAAAGTGGGTCAGCGAAATAAAAATATCCGCATCCATCATTGCCCGGCCAATTTTGGCTTCTTTCACATAATCTCCATTGATTTTTACCAGTGCTTCATCGGTACCTTTGAGACCGTCTGCGATAATCGTATGGCACCCAGTCGCAAAAGGATTATATCCATTTTCATAAGCCGCATCAAGATGCTCCAGTGCATTTTTTCTTCTGCCAACATAAAGGGTGTTGCAGTCTGCAAGAAAAACTTTTCCTCCTTGCTTCTTGATCAAATCCACTACCACTTTAGAGTAATTTGGACGTAAGTAGGAAAGGTTTCCCGGTTCGCCAAAATGAATTTTAATGGCTGTAAATTTGTCCTTAAAATCAATGTCCCCGATTCCTGCTTTCCTGATGAGTTTTTCAAGCTTTTGCAGTACATTGCAGTCTGGCGTAGCTCTAAAATCCGTAAAATACACTTTTGATTTTTCCATTTTTTTCTCCTTACCTCACGCATCTTTCCAAATTCCGGAAAGATTATTGTTGATGATAAACTTCACAAGCTGAGTCCGGTTCTGTACTTCCAGCTTTCCAAATATGTTGTAAACGTGTTTCTTGGCAGTGCTTGAGGCTATGCCTGTTTTCTCTGCAATCGCTGCGTTGCTGCACCCTAGATAAACGCAACCCATAATTTCAATTTCTCTATTAGTTAGCTTGTATTGATTTTTCAGAAGGTAAGAGAGGCTCTTTTCGTTTTTTCTTATTTTGTCTGAGTCGGCTTCAAATCTGGCATGCAGATGGGGTAAAAGCTGCCTTAATATATACACATCCTTATCCAGAAAATCACCATGTTTTTCACTCTTATACAGGCTTATAGCCGCGTGAAATCTGCCTCTACTGGCTAAAACTATGCCGGAAATATGCACTAAATCATAAACTTTAAGATAGTTGATATAAAAAGGGCTCTGTTTTCTTACTTCATCATTCAGCAAGTCAGATTCTCTGTAGACAAGTGATTCGGGGCTCATGAAAACCCAGTTCACATAGTCCATAGGCGCATAAATATTTTCATATTGATAGATGAATTCCTCTTCAAATTTTTTACTGAATTTACTGACCATAATAGGGTCCACCAGCTGAGGCGAAGAGGCCTTCTTGATTATGCCAATATCAAACTCTGAAAAGTCAAAGTCAATTAAAGTCATAAGCTTTTGAAGAAAAGCAGTTCTCATAGCGGAAGAATCCGATATATTATTGATGGTCACCACCAAATCGTTGAGTTTTTCCCACTCTGCTTGCGAAAGCATAAATTCTCCTTAATTTTTAACCTTATCTGTATATCATATTTTTAAATTTTATCATCTCGAGTAGTAGCTGTCCACCCCAAAAGTAGTATAAATATAAAATATAAATACTACTTTATTGTGTTTTTCCTAGGTTTGCAAAGGCGTATATTTAAGAAAACGTGGTTTTTTTTAAATATACAATGTTATTGGGCTATTCATAGTAGAAAGAGGTGTATCAATGGTTGACTTAAATCCCTGGGGTGAACTTTATTGTCAGGAAATAGAAGGTGCAGATGTGGTCGTCATGGGCGTTCCTTTTGATGGCGCTGTCAGTTGCGGAAAAGGGTCCTCTTTGGCTCCGGAAAAAATCAGGAGTCTTTCTCGTTATCTTCCCACCATTACCGAAGAAGGCTTTGATATTGGCGATCTCAAGGTTTATGACCATGGCGATGTTCCTGTCAGCCTGAACTGGGAGGCTTATTATGCGGATGTAGAAAAAGAAGCCTTTGCCCTTTTCCAGAGCGGCAAATTCTGCCTGTTCTTCGGGGGAGATCATTCCGTAACGATTCCCTTAAGCAGAGCTTTCGGCCACCATTTTAAGGGCAAAAAAATCGGCATTATTCACTTCGACTCACACCCGGATTTGTGCGACGAGTATGATGGCCACAGATGGTCACACGCATGTCCACTGCGACGCGCTGTAGAGGATGTCATCACGCCGAAGGACCTGGCCCAAATCGGCATCAGATCCTATGAAAAAGAAGAAGTTGCCTTTTATAAAGCGCACCCGGATCTTCTTCTCATTAGGGCCTACGATGTCTTTAACGAGGGCTTTCAGTCAGTCTGCGAAAAAATTAAGTCTAAATTCAGGGATTACGACGCCCTATACATCAGTCTTGATATCGATGTCCTCGATCCGGCATTTGCGCCAGGAACAGGCACGCCAGAGGCTGGAGGCCTATCCTCAAGGGAGCTCATGCAAATGATCAAGTTTCTTATGAGTGAGCTTCCTATAGTGGCCATGGATCTTGTGGAGGTGTCGCCCCCCCTTGATAGCGTGAATCATATTACATCCTGGGCTGCGCTGAAGATCGTTTATGAAGTCTTCGGAAAGTTATCAATTAAGCTGTAGACGCAAATGCCAGATTCAAATGGCAAATAAGTCCGCCATCCAATTTGCTATGCAGGTTGGGTGAGCCAGTAATATTAGGAGGCCATTATGGAAAATCGACTATCCATTCGCGAAGAACTCACTGGGAAGACCGAAATGAGCCCGGAAAACGAAAATGACCTATTCGAAAGACTGGAAGAGATAGAAAGAGATGGAAAAATTGCAGATCCCCTGCCTAAGGCAGATTGGATTGCCATTGCAGTCACTTTCTTTGTGCTGGGCGTCTTCCCGTTACTCTACTATGCCATTAAGCTGTCTTAGGGAGGAAGAGATTATGAGTAAACATGAGTCAAGCATCAACAATGAAGTTCAATTCGACCTGCTGCCCATCATGAAAAAGGATAGAGAGTACGGTTTTCGGGATTATTCTTTCGTCATTACCGGATTTGCAGTAGCGACCTGGTGTTTTCTAATTGGTGGCACCCTAGCATTATTTGTGGATTTCAAACTGGCAATCATCGCCTCCATATCCGGCAATATGATTGCAATCATACTCCTTAGCATGTCGACCTCATTGCCATCAGCAAAATACGGCATCGACGGTTTTA
>JANYJS010000054.1 GCA_025361765.1 Bacillota bacterium | reverse complement strand
ATATTACTCAAAATACACGCTTTTGTCAAGGCGTGGAACTATTTTGCAATCCTACACGGATCTAATTAACAAATCTGCGCTGATCTATTTGATAAATCTACTGTGTCTCCTGCTCCGGCTATAATGCATCTGGCTCCGAGTCTGGCTTTGAGCATCCAGATTGCCTCCATGCCCGTGCAGTGCAGCGGCATAATGAAATCCAGTTCATATTTCAGTATTTCGTCTATAATGGCGGCCCGGACAAAGTCCGTATTCTGATTCATCGTTCCAGATACTGCTATGTTTTCAGTGATATAGACAGGCGCGCCAACCAAGCGAAGTCTGCCGTTTATTTTTTCAAGTTCACCCTTTGTCCAAAGAATCCCAATATCCTCACCTATAGGTTTTCCATCTTTGAGCTGATACCTTCTTCCAAAAGCATCCTTTTGAAGGTAAATCGGTGCCTGGGTGTTGATTTGGCAAAACTTTGGGATGCCATTAGTATGGTCAAAATGGGCGTGACTGACAATGACCGCCTCCACCTTGCGAAGATCCGCATTGACCACTTTGGCGTTTTGTATGAAAATATCTGATTGACCTAAGTCGAAAATAAGGGTCATTTCTTCCGTTTCAATATAGATTGAAAGCCCATGCTCGGCTAGGCATCCCACCTTTTCAGTTCTATTTTCCGATAGAAATTTTAAAATCAACATGGCTTCTCCTCCTCAATTAATCTTTCCCCTTGCCAGACTTGTACCAGCAACACCGACAATGATTAAAGCCGTACAAAGAATGTGATAAAGCTGAAGCGGTTCTCCGATCAGCAGCACGCCGGCAAGTATGGAGATGGCGGTAGATGCGTTTCCGAATAGGGTTACTTTTACGGCCTCCATGCGGGCTAGCAAATAACTGTTCATAAGCGAGGTCAGAAAAGTGCAGGTGACGCCAAGATAGATAACGGAAACGAGAAAATTCAGATTGCGCAGGGAGTCAAAATAGTGATTCAAGGTGCCGTTCTGTAAGCCGTCAGCAAAGGTAACGATGTTGAACAAAATGCAGCAACTCGTCACTATGACGAAACTGATTTCCGTTGGCGTGAATAGTCTTCTGATCTTACGGTTTAAAACGTTAGACAAAGCAAGTGCAAAACTTGAGAAAAACAGAATAATAAGCCCTATAAAACTCATCCCGCTAATTCCCCCTGCGCTCATGATGAACATCAGTACAACGCCAAGCACTGAAAGGCTGACAAATATTTTCTGCTTATTGTTGGTTTTTTCTTTGAGCAATAAGGCTGCCATAATCATTGTAAGGATAGGGATAACGGCAAAAATGATGCCCCCCTCGATAGACGTGGCATATTTGAGCCCAATGGCCTGAAAACCGATGAAGCCGCCATAACACAGGGCGACCACAAGCAATTTGCCCATAGACTTCTTCTTAAGATCCATTTTAACCAGCTTGAAGGCTAACGCAATCAGGATCGAAATGACGGCAATATTGAATCGATAGGTTATGAGCTCCAGCGGAGAAGCTGCTCCGACGCCAAGTTTAGCAAACAAAAATGAAAATCCAACAAAAAGAGTAAATAAAATGGACACTGTGTATAATTTAAACTTACTTTCTTTTCCAATCACTACTTCAATACTCTTGTTTCCAGTCACTGTTCCTCTCCTTTTGTTTCAAGCTCTACCACCGCTTCAATTTCCATTGGGATAAGAGAGCAGTACGCACCGTATATCTGTTCCTCAATCGTCATTTTACCAAATAGCATTTCATTTATTGGCATTTCCACTAAATGCATTTCTTTTAAATACATTTCATTTAAGTGTATTTCATCTAAATAATGCAGTTTCCTTCTTTTTATAAGCTGATCTTCCTCAATAACAGAAAAACTGGCTAGGACTTCCGAAATACCGGTTCCTTTGCATTTGATATACGCTTCCTTATACACCCAAACCTGATAAAAGCCATCTTCGCCATGGGTTTTCACATACTTTTGTTCAGCAACAGTGAAATATCTCACTGCAATTTTATCAAACCGGGTTTGCCCCTCAGCATTCATTGAAGATAACCCTCGCTTCATGCTTTTGCATTCTATATCGATGCCTAAAGGCTGGTCCTGAATGCCACAGAGCCAAAGATTTCGTGAATGGCTCACCGAGAATTGTATTTGAGGAAAATCTCTCAAGAAGGGTTTGCCTTTTAACTCTTGTGACAAAAAAAAGGAGGCCGATTGGTTTCGGCCAAAAAAAATCTCCTTTTTTGAACAATAGTCGTCAAGTGCCTGAGCAAGGCATTCCCTACTCAAAGCATTGCCTTTAAAGTCGTTTATCGCATATAAAATCATAAGGATCCTCTTCATGGCATAATGTTGCGTTTTACGAAACTAATCATACACCCTTCGGACCTAAAAATAAATTGATTTATCCAATAAATCTGCCAGCTTAAGTTAATATGCAAATCAACTGCTCTGATAAACCAATCAGCTGCTTTATTAAACCAATCAGCTAACAATACCCGTAATCAAATAAAAGCCTGCAAGTAGTGATGTCATGGCCACTAGGATCAGGGAGAATACAAAGGCTAATGGAATCACTTTTGTCTCTTCACCAAGTTTATCGATGGAAGCGGCTGCATTTTGAAGCTTCGCCGGTGAAATAACGCTCGCCAGTCCGGCACCAAAAGCAACGCCAGCGGTTATTAAAATCATAACCGGGGTCGATACCCCTAAGTTTGTCGACGTAGCCATGGCGTATTTCCCAAACATCCCAATGGTTGATGCCTCGCTCCCAGTAATGAAGCCTCCCAGCAAACCAATAAAGGGGGAAATGAATATATAAGCGCCTTGGAACACTTCTGCCGATTTATCTGCCAGCAGTTTAATCATACTCGATGTCGTGAACGCTTTATCCGCCATGCTAAATCCCGAAAGATTCATCACTTCTCCAATGCTGAAAAAAATGGCTGCGGCAAAGGCTGGTCTTGGTGCTCTCTTGCGCCAAACTTTAAAGGTTTCCGACAATTGCGCCTTGGTTGGTTTTAAGAATGGAACGGAAAGCAGAATACTGACAAAAATCCAGGTATAGGCATTCCATATAAGCCTGGTCGCTATGGGGCTTCCATCTGCTGTGAGGCCAAGCACTGGCATAGTCATTTTATAGTAAAGCAGTTCAAACAAAGACTGAGGTAAGTTTAATGCCAAAATAAGCAAAATCAATATGCCCCAAGGTGTCAGAGCCTTCCAAAGTGGCATCTTCTTTTCAAATTCCAGCTCTTCTTGAGAAAGACCGCTTCTGTCTATAACTTTCTTTCCTTTGAGCTTCAAATAAAGAACCATGGCAAGAATTACGGCGGTTCCGGAAAGGACGCCGGTCAGTGGCACTAGATTGTCCATCTTGCTCGCCAAATAGGCCACCACAGCGATGACCGCACCAGAAACAAGGCAAGGGATGAAGCCCGCCTTTATTCCCTTCCAGCCATCGGCAATCCAAAGCATACAAAAGCCAATCATAGTAGCAATAATAGGAACGAAGAGACAGAAGATCCCTGCCACCATGCTTAAGGTCACAGGCGCGGCGGCTGGATCTGCTTTAAGCAAAAATCCGTTCATGACATCTACGAAAACAACAACCGGAACACCTAATAAGGCGTAAGTACAAAGTGAGTCATAGCCAATCGCCGGAAGTGCAATGGCGCTATAAGTGGTATAGCCCATAGCTATCAGAATTGGCGGCAGAAGAGATACTGGTGTCGCGCCAACGGAAACCATAAGTGTCCCAAAGCCGACATTGATCATGATAATCTGAATAGCCCGATCGTTGAGTGCAATTGTTTTAATGAAGATGATGACCCTGCGTAAAGCCCCTGTCGTTTGCATGAATGCCATCTGCAGCAGAGACGCTACAACGATTAAAGTGACCGGCAAGGATTTTACTATGCCAGCCAAGCTTGACCTCATTATAACTTCAAAACTCGTATTAAAAAAAAGAAAAGCAAGTATGGAAACAACAATCCATCCTGCAATACCTGTGATGTCTGCCGGCTTTTTCCAAATAAGCAGCATGGCTAATATGGCAAAAATAGGCAGCATAGAAACAAACACTAAAAACATATTTAATTACCCCTCTCAACTACTTTGTGTATCTTAATCAGCGATACACCCTACGCCCATTATTTTATCCAAACATGCTCACCTTGTAAACCTTTTTTTAACCGTTTTGTTTGAAAATGTCGCAAAACGGATGTCATCCTTTCTCAATTTTGCTTTTTACGCGGTTTTCCTCTTTATCATGGGTAAAGTTACTGCTATACTAGTGATATTAGCTCATATATTTTGAAATTCAATCATTTTCAGCAGTATAGGCTCATGGGATCTCAGCATTTTAGCAGTATAAGATTAATAGATCTCAGCATTATCAGCATTATCAGCATTATCAGCAGTATAGGATTAATAGATCTCAGCATTTTAGCAGTATAAGATTAATAGATCTCAGCATTATCAGCAGTATAGGATTAATAGATCTCAGCATTTGAACAGTATAAGATGCAAAGGAGCATGACATGAAAGCAAAAGCCGTAATCATGGACGAACAGGCTATCGGAAGGGCCCTTACCAGAATCAGTCATGAAATCATTGAAAAGAACAAGGGCGTTTTGGATATTGCTCTTGTCGGCATCAAAAGCCGCGGAGTCCCGCTGGCGCGGATGCTGGCAGATAAAATTCAGGAGATTGAGGGAATAGTACCAGAGATCGGAGTCCTTGACATTACCTTATATAGAGATGATTTGACTGAGAAAAGTCAATCGGCCGTTGTCGAGGGTTCTAGTATAGATTTTGACGTGGCCCAAAAAGTCATAATCCTTGTAGATGATGTTCTCTATACAGGCAGAACTGTCAGAGCTGCCCTTGACGCTATAATAGATATTGGAAGACCTAAAAGGATTCAATTAGCCGTCCTCATTGACCGGGGCCATAGAGAACTGCCTATAAGGGCTGATTATGTGGGTAAAAACGTACCCACTTCTAAAACAGAAATGATCAAGGTAGCCTTAGCCGAAACCGATGGGCGAACGTCAGTCGATATTGTAGATTTATAATTATTTACACGTATTCAAAATATAAAATTTTGATGACACTAACCTATGATATTGCAACAAAGCTGCTAGAATTGCACCATGAAAAAACAGAACTGGATTCCGTACTTAGCGAAATCCAGTTTAATCAATAACTCTTTTTTAACCCGACTATTTATATTTTCTTTTAGCTCTAAGGCTATTCGATGGCACCCGAATGCCCCAGCAAAAATTCATCCTCATCGCTGAAGGGCACTTCCTTTTGGCCAAATAATCTGATGATTACGCCAGATACTTTGCCGAGGGTGAAAGCAAGGATAATGGTCACCGCGACTCCGCCAAACTGGACGCCAGCGTTTGCAGCAAAGAAAACGCCCGTAAGGCCCCCTAGAACCCCCGGCATGCCATGTAGATTGTGAACGCCACAGGTATCCGTGCCTTTGATTAATTTTTCTACTTTTGGGGCTATGACAGCATACCCATAGGTGCTGACCGTTCCAGCCACAATGCCAATCAGCATGGCGAGGCCAGGAGTTGCCAGATTACACACACTGCCGATCGCAACGCCGCCGGCTAAAGCCGCATTGGCCATATCTTCGATTTCTATTTTGCCTCTTAAGATTCTCGTAAAAACATAGGTAGCAAGGGTAGCGCCGCAAAGAGCAAAGACCGTATTAATTGCCGTAAGCACAACCTGCTCCGGTGCAACCAATGCGCTGGTGAAGGATGGCCAGAAAATCCATAAAACCATGCTGCCAATCAGACAGAACTGGTTGCTCACGGCATTATTTTCTGCTTGAGGTCCGTTTTCGAATTTTGACATCGTGTTTGCAACCACGCCAAGACCAAAATAGGCGCCAAAGGCGTGTATCACAACAGAGCCTCCGGCATCAACAAAGCCATTGAAAAAGCCGCTTTCAAGAATAATCCATTCGTTAAGTATATATGCTGGGATAAATAGCGCTGCCATAATCAGATATTGATCCATTTTAAGTTTGCCCAGTGGCGCGCCAATGGCAATAAGGAGGCTGGCAGCGGCAAATTCCGCCAAAATAAAGCTGTCTATGCTTACTAGTGATAATTGGAAACCTTCGCCGCCAAAACTTTTAAGCAACATATAAAGCGGCAGGGCCACGCTAACCACCAGAAATGTGGCTGTAATAGAACTGAAGCCATGTTTTCTGACGAAGACCATTAAAAATCCAAAACCTATAAGCAGCATAGCCAGAATATGTATGGATTTTTCATATTTCAAAGAGTCATAAATAGTCCCTAGTCCTTTTGCTGAAGTTTCGGCAATGGCCTGACCCTCGGCTGCACTGTTATTTAATGTAAGCATCAGAAGGACAGCAACCCCCACAACAAATGCCAAAATAATAAATAGTAATGTATTGCCTGATTTTGATTTTCCCGTTCCCACATTAGCCGACATTTTTCTATCCTCCATTTATTTGTTTTGTTTTCTCTACAATTTCATCTTTGCCTAGTATTGCTGTGACTGAATTTATAATGTTTCTACCTATGTCCTGAAAAGTTGTGCCATTTTTGTCACAGTTGTTATGTTAACACTTTCACAAATAAAAGAAAAGGCCTAAATTCAGTATTTAAGCTCAATTTCAATAGTCGAAATAGTGTGAATTGATACACATTTTAAAATATCTATTGACAATTCGGTGCATGTGTTATATGGTTAATTACACAAGTAGTTAACCATATAAGGGAGGTCATGCTATGTTCATGGATAACAGCAGCGAAAAACCTATTTATGTCCAGCTTGCAGAATGGATGATGGATGCCATCCTTTCCGGTGCATTCCCTGAGGAGACTCAGGTTCCATCTACAACAGAAATATCTGTCACCTATCGGATTAATCCCGCTACCGCCTTAAAAGGCATCAACGTTTTGGTCGACGATGCCATTTTGTATAAGAAACGTGGGCTTGGCATGTTTGTCAGTAGTGGAGCAAAGGAACGCATTCTCGAGAAGAGAAGAAAAGAGTTCTTTGATAGCTTTATCTCGTCTCTAATAGCAGAAGCGGAAAAACTGGCCATAACTAAAATTGAAATAATGGATATGATAGAGAGGGGTTACACAGAATGAATCAGATTGAAATTAAAGGTATTACGAAAGTCTTCGGCGAAACCACCGCCCTTAAGAATGTCACATTGACCATTGAGCCAAATAAGATTTATGGTCTTCTCGGCAGAAATGGTGCAGGCAAAACAACCCTGCTGAACCTGATGACAAATAAAATTTTCCCGACAAGTGGAGAAATACTGATTGATGGACAAAATGTTTTAGAAAACGATCAGGCTTTATCTCAGATTTATTGTATAGCGGAGACCAATTTGTATCCAGAAAATATGAAAGTCAAAAGTGCTTTTGATTGGACAAAAAAGTTTTATCCCGATTTCGACAGAGGCTACGCCGATATGCTGGCTCATAAATTCGGACTAGATACCAGTAAAAAAATCAAGTCATTATCTGCAGGTTATAACTCAATTTTTAAAATGATCATCGCATTATCCTGTCAGGTGAAAATCCTGCTTTTGGATGAACCGGTTTTAGGCCTTGACGCCAATCATAGAGATTTATTCTATAAGGAGTTGCTGTCGAATTATAGCGCGCATCCTAAAACCATAATCATATCAACCCATCTCATCGAAGAAGCGGCTGACCTGCTTGAAGACGTCATAATTATAAAAGAAGGTGAAGTGCTTCTGGTCGATCAAGTAGAAAATCTGCTCTCGAAGGGATACACCCTTTCAGGTGTAGCTTCCCTAGTAGACGAGTATATCAAGGATAAAAACGTTCTGGCGCAAAGCAGCTTTGGCGGACTTAAAACAGCCTATCTTCTTGATGAATCCGCTAGAGTTAATCTGCCGCAAGGCCTTGAAATCAGCAAACTTGATTTACAGCAAATGTTCATTCATCTGACGAATGTATAAGGGAGGACACTAAAATGAAATTACAATCAATCATAAGATACCAGTTATCGGATTCCAAAAAATCACTTTTGATTTTTTATGCCATTATGTTTTCCATACCTCTGCTTACAACCACCGGCTTCTTGAGTTTTGGCAGCGGTTCCGCTGAAGTTCGCGGGACTGAAATGGCTTCGGCAATTTTTATCTTTGTTATTGGCCTCAACTCATTTAGAGCAAATTTTCTATTTTCTCAAGCGAATGGGGTATCCAGAAAAACTCAGTTTAAGGGATTCCTTGTGACGATTCTACTGATTTCTGGGGTTATGGCCATCATTGACGCCATCTATACCCATTTGTTTTCATTGCTTGTTCCTTATATGTCCTTCTTTTCAATGATTTATGGCAGCATCTATTTAACGGATTCTGCACCTCTATCAGCCCTATTTGGCGGCTTGCTTTGGTCTTTCTTTCTCTATGCCTTATACGGGATGTTTGGTTATTTCGTGACTTTGGTTTACTACCGCAGCGGATTAATTATGAAACTGGTGGTCTCAATTGTGCCGGCGATTTTCATCTTCTTCGTCTTGCCTTATTTGGCTTTTGTCAATCTGGCTGTTTCTCGTGTAATCGTAAACTTAACAGTATTGGCTTTTGGGCTAGGCGTTAACCTTAATCCCTACCAATCTATGTTTACCTTCAGCCTATTTTTCATCATTTTCGCGATAGGAAGCTATCTATTGATGAGACGTGCCCCAATCAAATAGAAAAGTCATTGCTCAAACGGCAGACAGACTTGACAACAAATGTGAAGACTAACATGACTGCACGAATACATAAGTGCCTGTATGCTCAATACTACAGACGTTCGATCACGCGTTTATAGCCATCTGCTCCATAGACCAGACACCTGTTGATTCTGCTTATTGTAGCTGTGCTGGCTCCTGTGGTGGCTTCAATTTCGTGATAGGTCTTGTGGGCAGACAGCAATTTTGCGACCTGAAGCCGCTGTGCTAGAGCATGGATTTCGTTGACTGTGCAAATATCTTCAAAGAATCTGTAGCAATCCTCTTCATCCTCGAGGGTCATAATGGCTTTGAATAGATCGTCCGTTGCCTGGTTTTTAAATTTCGATTCGTAACTCATCCCATTCACATCCTTGTCTGTATCGCTTTATCACTTTACAGTATGATTATATGCTCTTCGTTTTTTCTTGACAACCTCTTTTTTTTACACTAGACTAAAAGAGCAAAAGGGAGTAGTTTTGAATTTATGGTCAACATCATGGCAGCAAATCCTGCCTGGTCATAAGTCCGTTAGGTAACCAGACTTTTAGCATGATAACGCTCACTAGAGCAACCATGTTAGAAGTCTTTTTTTATGAAAATGCATGCGTTGCATTATTTGGAGGATAGGTATGTTTGAACAAAAATCTATTGCAGATGTCATCTCAGAAGTCAAAACGGATCCGGTCCTGGGGCTTTCTAGCGAAGAGGCTGAGAAAAGGCTTCAAACGAATGGCCCAAATGCCTTTCTTGAGAAGAAGCCAAAAACAAAACTGCAGATGTTTTTAGGTCAGCTGCGGGATCCAATGATTTATATCTTGTTTGCTGCAGTAGTTATTTCCAGTTTTCTGCGTGAATTCAGCGATGCCATCATCATCGTTACAGTCATCCTTCTTAATGCTACAATTGGCATGATTCAGGAAGGCAAAGCCGAAAAATCTCTGGAAGCTTTAAAAAAACTGTCCAGTCCTTCGGCTTTGGTGCGTCGAGATGGACAAAAAATAGAAATTCAGGCGGCTGATCTTGTCCTTGGTGACGTGGTCATTTTAGAAGCAGGCCGTATAGTACCAGCTGATTTGCGATTGACTGCCAGCATAAATCTGCAAATAGAAGAATCTGCGTTAACAGGCGAATCTGTTCCAGTACAAAAAGATTTTTCCTATATCTGTAAAGCTGAAGAACCTCTGGGCGACAGAATTAATCTGGCTTATCTCTCAACGCCGGTTACTTATGGCCGGGGCGAAGGGGTTGTTATCAGAACGGGAATGAATACGGAAGTAGGTAAAATCGCACAGTTGATCAATGATTCCGTTGAAGAGCTGACACCTCTTCAAAAGCGTCTTGGCGATCTTGGTCTATTGCTCGGTATTGTGGCTGTTGTCCTATGCGTAGTTTTATTCGGCATCGCCATTGTGCAGGGCCGCGACCTAGGAGAAATGCTGCTGACCGCCATATCGCTTGCCGTCGCTGCTATCCCTGAAGGCCTTCCTGCAGTAGTTACAATAGTTTTGGCTCTTGGTGTCCAGCGGATGGCGAAAGTTCATACCATAGTCAGAAAACTGCCAGCTGTTGAGACATTAGGCTCTGTCAGTATTGTCTGTTCCGACAAAACAGGAACTTTAACCCAAAATAAAATGACTGTGACCAAATTTTTCTCTAATAACAGTCTTCTCAATATGGGAAGTCTTGATCCAATAAAGCACCAGCTCCTTCTTGAAGGTTTTATTTTATGTACCGATGCAACAGCAGTTGGCACGACAAGATTTGGTGACCCGACTGAGCTCGCACTTCTTGATATGGGCCTTTCTCTTGGTCTTACAAAAGAAAGCCTTGAGGAGAAGACTCCGCGCATCAATGAACTCACCTTTGATTCAAACCGAAAGATGATGACCACTGTCCATCAGGCAGATGGTGGAACACCAATCGGTTATACCAAAGGAGCCATCGATCGTATCATCAATCAGTGCACTGATATTATAGTTGATGGTGTTGTAAGACCTATTAATGAACAGGATAAGCGTCAAATTCACTTAGGGTCAAAAGACATGGCAAGTTCAGCTCTAAGAGTTCTTGCGCTAGCCATTAAAAGCGATGACACCGAAGCCTCTGAAGAAGGTTTAACCTTTGTGGGATTAGTCGGTATGATTGATCCGCCAAGGACTGAAGCTAAAGAGGCTGTTAAAATATTCAAGGGCGCTCATGTCACCACGGTGATGATTACAGGAGATCATAAAGATACCGCCTTTGCCATTGCGAAGGAGCTTGGTATAGCAGATACAGACGCTCAGTGTATCGATGGCGATGCTTTAAATGCCCTGAGCCAAGAAGAATTGAATGTCATGGTCCCGAACCTTCGCGTCTTTGCCAGAGTATCACCAGAGCATAAGGTCATGATTGTAAAGGCATTTAAGTCTCATGGTCATATCGTATCCATGACCGGAGACGGCGTTAATGATGCCCCTTCTCTTAAAGCAGCCGATATCGGCGTGGCCATGGGGATAACAGGAACTGACGTGGCTAAAAGCGCGGCAGATATGGTGCTGACTGATGATAATTTTGCGACAATCCAAAAGGCTATTTCCGAAGGCCGAAATATTTATAACAATATCAAAAAATCTGTTCTATTTCTGCTTTCTTCTAATTTTGGCGAGATTATCACCATGTTTGTCGCCATTTCAGTGGGGCTTGCTTCACCGCTTAAAGCCATTCATATTCTTTGGGTTAATCTGATCACTGACTCTCTTCCAGGCCTGGCCCTTGGCGTAGACCCAAAGGATGGAGACAGCATGAAGGAAGCACCAAGAAATCCCAAAGAAAACCTTTTTGCCAACGGCGGTCTGGCTATAACACTATTTTACGGAGTGGTGATCGGCACGATTACCCTATCCGCATATTTGTTTGCTCCGATTCTTCACCTTACGGGGGCAGGTATCAACATCACGCTAGATGCCATTAAGGCTGCCTTGAGTGACCCGAATATCTATACACTGGCACAAACCTATGCCTTTACAACGCTGGCCATATCTCAGCTGTTTCATGCCATCGGCATGCGCAATCTCAAAAAATCCATATTTAGCTTCAACCATTTTTCAAACAAGACGATGATTCTGGCTTTCTGCTTCGGCATGCTGCTTCAGGTCGGCGTAACAGAAATACCGTTCCTAACAAATATGTTCGGAACGGTAGCTTTAAGTCTACAGGAATGGGCCATATTGATTGCGCTATCCACCACACCTTTATGGTGCCATGAACTTTTAGTTCTAGGTCAGTATATCAAAAAGAAGACGGTCAGCCGAAATTAAGGCTGATCTTGTTCATAACGCTTTCTATAACCTGGTCCATATTATAATACTTGTATTCGGCTAAGCGACCTATAAATGTAAACTCGCCAGATTCTTCAAGGCGTCTTGATTCGGTCAGATAGTTTTCCCTTTTGGCGAGATTGTCGTCCGACATAACCACGTAGCAAGGCTCCCCCTGAGCTGAAGGAAATTCGCGGCAAATGGTCGTCATAGGTTGCTTGCCTCCGGTAAAATGCTTAAATTCGGTTATTCTTGTAAAGTCATAATCATTGGGGTAATTGACCACCGCTGCCGGCTGGAAGACTTCCATATTCTTTGTTTCGAAGTCGAATTTGACGGATCTATACTCAAGTTCTCCATACTTTTTATCAAAGAAAGTGTCCAGCTTGCCTGTATATACTGTCTGTTTCCACTGAACATCATCCTTGATGCTGGCATAATCCGTATTGCATAAAACTGTAATTGCGGGATGTGCCAGTATCGTATTAATCATGGCTGTATACCCGTGTTCAGGAATCCCCTGGTACTTGTCCGTAAAATATCTGGGGTCTCTATTCTCTCTCACAGGGATGCGGCTCGCGATTTCAGCAGACAATTCTTCAGGATCTTTTTCCCATTGTTTTATCGTATAATTTTTGAAAAACAAGTCATACAATTTTTCGCCAACCTGGGCTACAACTGCGTCTCTAAAATTCTTCGGCGGGCTATTAAATGTCGCCTTTTCCACTTCAGCATTCAAAAATCCGCGAACCTCGCTCACAGAAATGGTTACGCCGAAAACAGAGCAGATGGTATCTCTATTGATTGGGAAAGGAATGAATCTTCCTTCTGCAAAGCTTAATACCGTATGTTGAAAATGATTAAAGCTTGAAAATCTTTGAACAAAATCCCAAACAGATTTATTGTTGGTGTGAAAAATGTGCGGGCCATATTGATGAACCATTATGCCACTTTCATTGGTGAAATCCAGGCAGTTTCCGCCTACTTGCTGTCTTTGTTCAATAACAAGTACCTTGCGTCCTTTTTCGGCAAGAAGCCTTGCTGCTGTGCTTCCAGCCAGTCCTGCGCCCACAACCAATACATCATATTTCATATCAAACCTCAATCAATCTGCTCAATTTTATTGGGATTGGTCATCAAATTCTCATAAAGTCTCTGATACTTTTGCCCAAACAAATCCAAAGTAAAGTGCTCTAGCACATGCTCCCTGCCGTTACGGCCCATTTCCCAGAACTCTTCCATTTTAGTCTCTTTAAGTAATTTAAATAAGGCATCACTATCGCCGACATCAATGAGTAATCCTGTTTTTCCTTCTACAATAGCCTCAGAATTACCGCCTACTTTAGAGGCAATGATTGCAGTCCCACAGGCCATAGACTCTAGGGGAATATAAGAAAAGGCTTCATCCCACCTGTTTGGCAAAACGACGACGTCTGACTTGGCATAAAACTCGGAAACCTTATCCTGACCTTTCAAATAACCGACCCAGTTTATTTCCGGGTTGTTTTTAGTTTTCTTTTGAAGGAGCGTCTTTAGGTTTCCGTCTCCAATAATATTTAATTTGACTTTCTTTACTTTTGCCAGCTCAATCACCGTATTGATCAGTATATCGATTCCTTTTTCAAGCATAATCTGACCCACGAATGAAATTTCAAGGGTATCATGCTGCGTGCGCTCAATGGGTTTAAATACCGTATGATCTACACCTGCATAGAGTAAAACAATCTTCTCTTTTGGTACTCCCCCGATTTCTTCCAGTTGCTTTTGCACATATTTACTGATGGCAACATAGACATCCACGTTTGCAAAGTTCTTTCTAACTGTTAAAAAAAATCGGTTCATCATTTTATCAATAAAATATTTTTTCGATCCCACAGACATATGCACAGTACAAAGCATAGGGACATCAAGTTTTTTTTGGAATTTGGCAATGTGAAAATCCAGTCTACCCGAGGGATGATGATGATGCAGAATATCCGGATGGAAACCAACCAGTTTCTTTTCAATCTCACGGACATTCTTTGGCCATGGAAATATTTTCCCAATCAGGAAAGAATCTGGCTCATATACAGGAATCGCTTGCTTTCTCCATTTTGCAGAGGTAATGATTAAAGTTTCCACATCTTCTTGCTTGTCAAAATAGTTATACTGGTTCAGTGCGTAGGTGGCAAGGCCTCTAACGCCAGCTGTAACATGTGCTATCCTCATAGTTGGTCTCCTCTTAATATAGTTTATCGGCAAACAACAGAATCATTGCTACTGTAGTAATTCAATAGCTTTTTTTAATTGCTTGTCATTTGCTGCTGGTAAAATGCCATCGACATAATCAGTTTCCAGTATATCCACCTTAATATCAGGCTCAACGCCTTTTTTATGGATCACTGTTCCATTTGGGGAGAAATATTGCATGACAGTCAGCTTTATGCCGCCGCCATCTTTGCCATAAGGCGTGATTCTTTGTATAATACCCTTGCCAAAGGTGGTCTCTCCAACCAATTTGGCAGATTTAAAGTCTTTAATAGCCCCTGCTAATATTTCCGAGGCACTGGCTGAGCCCTTGTTAATTAGGACCACGTACGGAATCGATAGTTTTGATGCATCGGACTTATAGTATTCCCTGTTGCCAGCTCTGTCTTCTGTGTAGGTAATAACGCCCGTACCCAAAAGCATATCTGCAATGGCAACGCTGGCATCAACAACGCCGCCCGGATTGTCACGAAGATCAAGAACAATTCCTTTTACCTTAGCTATTTCAAGATCTCTTAAATGATTTTTGAATTCATCAGCCGTTTTTTCATCAAATGTCGTAATACGAATATAACCAATATTACCCTCAAGAATTTCAGATTTCACAGATTTCAGAATAATATTGGAGCGGATGATCTCATAATTTACTATATCGCCTTGGCGCAAAACAGCTACGGTCACTTTCGTTCCCGGCTCCCCCCGCATGGCCGTTACGGCGTCATTTATAGTCGCAGCTGAATATTCCTGATCATTAACCTTGACGATTTTATCACCGGACTTTATACCCGCTCTTTCGGCTGGCGTATCTTCAATAGGCGAAATCACATTGATAAAGCCATTTTCATCCGGCGCTATTGTTACGCCGATCCCTTGAAATTCGCCACTGCTTGATGTCATAATGTCATCAAATTCCTTCTTGCTCAAATATGAGGAATATGGATCGCCAATACCCATGAATAGGCCTTTGTACATGCCCTCTTTCAAAGCAGAATCCTCTACTGGAATATAATAGTTCTCGTGAATATATTTTTCGAGGTCAAATAAAGTGGCATAGTCGCTTTTAATGGTTTGATAGTCCGTATAATCTGCTTTTGAGATGACAACAAAGTTATTTGTAGAAATTCCCATAATGAGCAAAATTGCCCCTGTGCCTACAGCCGAAATTATCATAAAGACTATAATAATCAAGGCCAGACTTCTTTTTTTCATCATTAACATTTTATGTCCCGTACCCTTCGTGTTTTAGTCGGCTTTATTAATATAACATTTTATATCTTTAACTACAAACTGAATTTTACTGATTCCATTCCATATGTTGATGTCCGGATAGCCAACCAGGGAAACAACCGCATGCTTTTCCAGTTCTAGGGCATAGCACTTTGCTTCATTAAAGAGAATGCAGTCCAGCGTATTTTGACCATCAGATACAGCAAACCTGGCGTGCTGTTTGTCTTCTCCCATAAAGTAAATGCTACTGATTGTGACTTGAGGCAATTCAAAGACGGGTCTTTCATTTTTATGGCCATAAGGCTCCAATAAATCAAGCTGTCCCATAAATGCATCCGTCAAGTCGTTGATTTTAATTGAAGCGTCCAGTTTGATTTTATTATAGAAAATGTCACTGTCAGCCTGGTACCGACAAGCAAGACTGTTGTTAAGATTGCTGCGCAGCTCGTCCAAATTTTTTCCCTCCATCAGAAATCCACATGCACCGGCATGTCCGCCAAATTTTAAAAACAAGGCTTCCTGCTCCTTTAGAAGATCATAGATATTGACGCCTTCAATGCTTCGTCCAGTGCCTTTTATGAGATCTTCCGTGCCTGATTTTGTTACTACAATAACAGGACGGTTGTAGGCCTCTTTGATTTTCCCAGCGACTATGCCAGTTATACCCTCATGAGCATCCCCTGCATCAATCACAATAAACCGGTCCTCTGCATGGCGGGTTTGCACGATTTCTAAACATCTTTTGTAACTTTCTTCTTGTATTTTTTTTCTTTCGCAATTATTCTCAGCGAGAGTTTTTGCCGCCTCCCAAATGGACTTGCTGCTCTTAGCCGTAAATAGCTTGACCCCGGCGCAGGCCTCCGCCATACGACCTGCTGCATTAAGATGAGGCACAATAATATAGGCAATCTGGTAGGATTTTAGGGGTTTTGTCTTGATTTCCGCTGCCTTAGCAAGCTTGACAATGCCTTCTCTCTTTCCCTGGTTAATGACTTCAAGACCGTACTTTACCAAAGTCCGATTCTCAGAGTTTAGTGCCACAATGTCTCCTATTGTGGCGATGGCTACAATATCCAGAAGATTGTTCAGTAGGGCTTTTTCAAGTCCTGTTTTGCGCTGTAGTCCCTGAGCCAATTTAAAGGCAACGCCGCAGCCGCATAGATCCTTGAAAGGATAACTGCACCCTGGCTGCTTCGGGTTCACTAGGACGCATTCTGGCGGCTTAATGTCCACTGTATGATGATCTGTAACAATTACGCCCATACCCAGGCTTTTCGCATAAGCGACTTCATGAAACGACGTACTACCACAATCTACTGTAATGATGAGATCAACGCCATCTTTTTTAATAAGATCGATGGCTTCCATATTAAGCCCATACCCTTCGTCTACCCGAGAAGGGATGTAATAGGTTACATTCTTTGATAAATAGGACAAAAACTCCAAAAGCAAACAGATGCTGGCAACACCATCCGCATCGTAGTCTCCATAGATGCAAATTCTTTGGTTTTTCTTAACGCTATCGATGATCACATTTACGGCCTGATCCATATTCTTAAGGAGGAAAGGATCAAAGGTCTCCTGAGGCTTGAGGGATAGAAATTCTCTGATCTCCGGTTCAGAAATGATCCCCCGCGACTCTAGAATCTGCTGTATTATAGATGAAACACCATCAACGGGTTTGTTGATGGTATTTTGTTCCAGAATCCATTTTTTTTTCATTTTTGCTCCCTGCATAGTCACTTTACCTGACTAACCTACCTTTATTTAAGCCAAGCCATAGGATTTACATACTTCCCATTGACACGCACTTCAAAATGCACATGGGGACCCGTCGAGTTACCCGTGCTTCCTGAATAAGCGATTAACTGGCCTTTTGTAACATATGATCCATTCTTCGCCACCAGGCTGGAGTTATGTCCATAAAGGGTTACAATCTCTCCGCCATGATCGATCATAATGACGTTTCCATATCCCCCGTACCAGCCCGACATAATGACTTTTCCGGCATTGGCTGCGACAACCTTAGATTTTGAAGGCACTCTCAAATCTATGCCTGTATGCATTTTTTGGACTCTTAAAATCGGATGCAGTCTCATGCCGAAGGGTGATGTCACTTTAAAGTATCCTGGCGCTGGCCAAGTAAAAATACCGCCTGCGTAAGCCTCATCTCCCTGGAGTGCCCTGATTTTAGCCACCAATTCATCAGCCTGCCTATTTAATTCGTCAATCTGTCGCTCAAGTTCCTTGTTTTGTTTTGAGACCTCAGATTTTAGCGATGCAATCTGACCTTTATTTCCCTCAAGAGCCGTGCGCTGCTCCGCCTCGCTCTGTTTTTGAGCGGCCAGCTGTTCTTGAAGGGCTTTTAGCGCCTTTGCCTGCGCATCAATTTTCGCATATTTCTCTTTGATGAATTTTAATACATTTATGTCATTATCAAAAATCTTTTGAACCATATCCATATTCGTCATAAAATCTGAAATGTTTTCTGACCCGAGGAGTATTTCGACTAGGCCAATATCTCCATTTTTATACATGGCTCTTAGCCGCTTATTCAAACTTTCGTTTTGCTTTTCCATATTTTTTTTAGTTTCGTCTAAGGCAAGTTTTGCAGTAATCATTTTTGTATTCGTCTGATTCATATTGCCTTGAATTGTTGCAATTTCTATTTCTTGAGTCTTGATTTTCTTATTTAGCGTGCTGATCTGAACGCTTAAGCTTTTCTCTTTATTCTTACCTTCTTTGAGTTTTTGAAGGGTTGTATTGATTCTATCGTTGACCTGTTCTAGTTTATCCTGCTCGTTAGAAGCATAGGAAAAGCTGAAGGTCCCAGTTGAGATCACCAAAGCGCAAGCTATAAATATCGATAAAAACCTTTTCATTCCGGCATCCCCCTTCTTAGGTATCTAAAAATCTTCTCATTGAAAGCATGCTGCCCAGAGCGCCTATGCTGACACCTAAAGCAATAAATATCCAAATAAGATTACCAATCAGGAACCGCTCTGAGACCATTCCCGATGAAAAAAGCACTGCAGCCTGCTGAGAGAAGCTCTGGACCACTTTTGAATAGATTATGGCAACTATACCAGCTGAAATACCAGCCGCAATCAGTCCC
>JANYJS010000005.1 GCA_025361765.1 Bacillota bacterium | reverse complement strand
GTTTGGGCAATAGCGGTCAGGCCAAGTGAGTTGTGGAGGCAATAGTTAACTTTTTCGATCTTTTCTGCCTTCTTTGCTTTTTTTACTTTCTTCATAAAAACTCCTTAAGTTAAAAGTCTTTCAAAGCTTTTGACTTTTCGGACAAATCCGGAATTTCTTTAACTTCTTTTTTTGCTTCAGGTATAGTTTGTTGATTTATTTGAACATTTTGAGCATTTACCACAGTCTTTCCCGGTTCAGCGGGATTCGGGACAATGCCATTTGCGGTATTCACAAGTGCTACTAATTTTTCTAAGTCTTTAATTTCTTTGGGAATTAGTTTACAATCTGCGGCTGATCGTTTACCAGCAATAACTTCACCAAGTTCACGGGAAATACCTACATATGTAGCTACAAGTAGCGAATTTACTAAGTCTTTTTGAATGTCAGAAGGAGTTTTGTCTTTCACTTTATTAAAAAGTTCAATTTTCTGATTCCATTTATAATAAATGGCTGTTAGGGTGATAACCTCAACAGGATACCCCGTCTTAGACGCAATGTCATTAAGGTCATTCCCCAGACAATAGAGCATGAAGGGGCCGGGTTCTTTCTCTGAGGAGAGCTGAGCAACCGCACGCTGCTGCAAAGTGCGCATAAGGCTCTGAACCCGCTCTGATGGCAGCTTAAGTTCATTTCGCTCTACCAGTGCTTTAAGCTCACTACTCACACAAATTCCACTTTAAAGGTTATACCAAGACCATCTTTAACGAACTGATCTAATACGGAAGGGTCTTTTGGCCGAAACTTAGCAATTTTGCCCCTGGCTGGCTTTACGCAGACTTTAATGACCTCATTGTCAAAGTCAATTATATACTCAAAACCGCCAATCTTGTAAACATCCTGCAGAAATAGGGTAAGGATCGCAATCTTTGAGTTAGTAATGTTGCCCGGAGAATCAGCTATGACCTTATTTAGAGCATAATCGGCAATTGTTAGAACTTTCCCAATATTCTGTTTCATGGACCAACCGCGTACATAGCCATAGCCAAAAGCGACTCAAACTGAGTAATCCCATCACATGAGACTTGAGCTGTTCTATGGACAGACTTACCCTCTGAATCAATTTCTTTTGTGGGGAATGTAATCCAAGATACGGTCTTTTTCCATAGATCTTCATCGGCCATTGCCTTATAGCAAACCTGCCGAACTTCTTCCGGCACCTCAAATGTTTCCTGATCAAGTTTATGGGCGTAATCTTGGTTCTTTTTTTGCCAAATAGCCTTTGCAAATGGGGCCTTGGGCTCTGTAATGTGTGATAGATAAATGTCGTAAAGCAAGTTGCCCACCTTTTGGGTAAGCATCAGGGGCTCAATAGGAAGGTCTACGGACAAGTACTTAAGTTCTGCCGCCATGTGATTATCAATAAGAGCTTTTGCTGCTTCTTTTTTTTGTGCCTTCTGATCCGGGTCCTGCTCAATAGCGTAAGCTGAGATAGCTTCAGACAGTTCAGGCGTGATTTTTCCGGAAAGCAAACGACTAGCTCTCACGCGAATGGTTTGAGAGATGTTCTTGATTGGGTCTTTTTGGGTGTCAGTCATAGAAATCTCCTAATACTATTAGCAACATATGCCATTATAGTATTAGAAGGCTATTTTGTCAATGCAACTCTTCTAATTTCTGGATAACTTCTGCGGTATTAGCGTTCGGGTCCATGCGAGCTTGGAACTGTGCGTTGATCTTTTCCGCCGACTTGGAGCCAAAGTAAAGACCAAGAATACCGGGAATAACCATAGACACGTCAGTATTCTTTCCCCATGCAAGGGCGAAGAAACCTATAACAGAGAAAAGAGTGAGCAAAAACGAGAAGTTTTGCTTAGTGGGGCGAAGATCTTGTAAAAATTTCATAACTATATCAATTCCTTACGGCTTAAAAAAGCGCTTTCCGCCTGCGGGTGGCGTCATGTTATCAAGGTGAACCCAGTTGCCGCCGGGCATATCTTCCATTCTAAGGCCACGGCCTTCCAGTTCGGGAGCTAACTTGGCCCTGGCTGAGTCACAATTCACTCCTACAGCGTCCCAATCTACAGCTCTGCCGAGTTTATGGGCTGAATGTGCAGCGCCTTTAATGAAGGCATTGTAGTCTTGGCCATGGTGAGGACTACCAGGACAGTTAACTGAGCCTGGACGAATCCAAACGTGGATTTTAATCGGGGCATTAAAGAGTTCCCTAGCCCAATCCATTTGTTGGGCCATGGTGTAAATTTGGGCCTTCTCTTCTTCAGACGGTTGATGATATAGTCCCCATGATGGCAGAAGGGTGGCATCTCCAACGGTAAAGTATTTGGAGACCTTACTTTTCATGTCTAACCAATTAATTTCATTGAATAAAGGTGCGTTTACCATTGCCATTCCTTCTTTTAAAAACTTTTGTAAGTCAGATGCTGACCGTTTAAGTTGATCAAAAAGCTTCATAGTCTATATCTGCCTGTTATTATTACTGTTTTATTTTATCATATGAGAGGGGCTAAAGTTTTCCGGAGATGTGCCGATAAGCAAAATGTTACTGGGGCCGCAACAAACCTAATGAGGGAGAAAATGAAAAACAAAGTAAAACATTACAAAT
>JANYJS010000140.1 GCA_025361765.1 Bacillota bacterium | reverse complement strand
CCATGACGATCCACGGCTACCGGCGTCATGTGTGCGATGTATGCTATAATCAGCATCTCGAGAAAACGGCATTGATAGAAAAAAACTATCGTCATAAAAGGAAGCGGGATGCGATTAATAATTCCTGGTAGCCCCATAGCCAAAGCGAGGCCAAAATTCGCTATATGCAACGGACATGCAAGGGCATATGATTCCCAGTCGAAGTTAGTCGTTAATGCCAAAAAAGACCTAAGTTTCAGAATTAGCGAGCACCTTGTGGTCAACGACCATCAAAGAGCGAGCCTGAAGGCGTCATTCAGCGATCAAAAGAAGGTGGCCTTAACTTTCCTTGTTGAAATCGCTCAAAGCGATTCTATGCCCGTTAAAACTAAAAAGCTGTGGGCACCGGAATTTGGCGAATGGCATGCTAAGAAAGACTTGGATAACTATATAAAATATATTTTAGATGTGGGTAATGGCATTCTTTGGCACGACGATTCGCAAATCGTTGAGCTGCACGCATATCAAAAATATTCGGAAAACCCTTGCACGATTATAGAAATCACGGATATAAAAAAAACTATGAACTTTGATGCCGATAAACTATGCCGTATTTTTTCCCCCGCAGCTCTCGAAAAGCTAGAAAGTGATCTCGCTTGCGTCACAGCAACGCTAGAAACTTTTCGCTTATGCCAAAGAGAAGATCGTAATACTCACCTCGAAGCGGCTGCGGCTTCACTAAAAGCTTTCTCCTCGACGTATTGTGATAGCCTTAAAAAGCTAACTGCTAAAAATGATAAATGTACAGCCATGATCCGAGGCTTCAAATGAGCCGATTTGTCGAACACCACACCCTTGCTCTTCTAAGCTGCAATACAGCCTCTTTAGAATTGCTTTCGACTCAACCCCCAACTGATGCTATTTGCGAGCTTCGAGACTTGCTAGAATCGCAATTTGACATTATAGATTGCATCATCCAAAATAGGCATTACGGAAGTGATGAGCTAGATTGTGTCATCGGACTATGTAACGAAATCGTTGCACAAGTCAAAGAATTCGAGGAATCATGAACACAATAGAAAAGATTCAGCACATCATCGACGACCTGGTAGAAGTTCCCGACATGATCGAAAGAGATAAAATCGGTTGCGCTTTTATGCTAGGATCTATCGTTACGAGACTGGAATATGTTAAATTAAATTTAGAAAATTGCGCGAACGGAGATATTTAATGATCCTGAAAGAAAAGATTATAGATTATTACGAAAGATTAACAGAAATTGCTGATAATCTTGAAGATGACTATATCTATGGCGCTTGTATACAATTAGGGTCGTTAATGCGAGACATGGAAGTTTTTTTAGAATCTGATGAAGAAGATGAAGACGAAGATAATGAGGAAGAATCTGAATTACAGATGAATGCAAAAACATTCATGGAAAAATTATTTTCTAAAATTAAAGAGGACGTATCTTAAGATGGATAAAAAAATTAAAAAAATCATGCACGAAAACAAAGAGGAGGGGAAAAACCTGAAATCTCTTCTCAAAGCCGACAAAAAACAAGACAAAAAAATGAAAGTAATGAAAGGCAAATGCTAAATAAATGATTAAACTTATCGATCACAAATATTGCCCTCAAGATCCTTATATTAAAGAAATTGCTATACTTGAAATACCGCTAAGAGATGATAGCAAACTGCGCTTTGTGTATATCCGAAAAGAGCTTAAAACTGGCGGACTGTATTGGGGGCCTCTAAATTGCTCAGCACTTATAGATGGCGAAAAGCAATATTTTAAATCCCCCCTTTTCGACAGCAATTTCCTTGAGCAAGATATTAAAGAATTTCTTAACTCTAGGCGTTGGGAAAAGCATACGATGGCGCGAAAAGAGGAAGATATTATTAAACCTCCTCAATATGAGCAAGCGGCATTTCCTGATTTTGGAGATCCGCCTTTTTAGATGAGTGGACTGTAATCTCATTATGACGCAAACTTGTGTCAAAATAAATATGACACAAATTTGATTCAAAAGCATGTTTGCATAAAAAACATGCAGTTATAGTCGGGTTTAGGTATAACCAGGTATAAATAACTATAACCAAGCTCTACATGATACTAGAAATCGAACTTTCAAAGCTTATTCTGCTAGACAAAAACCCTCGAAAGATAGGTAAGGAGCAATTTCAGAAGCTCATCGAGTCTATGAAAGTAGATCCTGATTTCCTAAATAAACGACCAATCTTGGTTAATCATTCAGATGGTAAGCATGTAGTCTATGCCGGCAACCAGCGCGTTAGAGCAGCTAAAAAGCTCAAATGGAAAACTATTCCAGCTATCATAGATGAAAATCTTGATGAAGCTGTCATGAATAAAAGAATCATTCAAGACAATAAGCAATTTGGCGAGTTTGACTTTGATATTTTGGCAAATAGTTTCGATTTCGATATGCTACTTGAATGCGGCTTTGACCCAGAGGAATTGCTGGGATCTTTTGCTGATGCGCAAGGCGAGGCTGAATCTGATAGGGACGATAATGAATGCCTTGAGCCTGCAAAAGATGAGGATGCGATTACCAAATTAGGGGATCTTTATGAGCTTGGAGAACATCGCCTTATTTGCGGAGATAGCACTGATCATTGCGTTGTTACTCGTGTTATGGGCGAAAACAAGCCTATAATTATGGTGACGGATCCTCCATATGGGGTTAATTATGATCCCTCAT
>JANYJS010000108.1 GCA_025361765.1 Bacillota bacterium | reverse complement strand
AGGCGGCAACTTTCCAACCGCCTATCCCTATCCAGCAGAATGGCGCGCTACCCGGGATCTATTAAGAAGGCGGATGTATCTCATGCGCAGGTGCGGTGAACTGGTTGCGCATATCCAGAACACCAAGACGCAATATAATCTGCCGGGATTTACCAAAAGGCTCGCCCGTAAATACAATCATGACGGCGTAGCAGAGAGGTTCGAGAATCCGGAAGTCCGCAAAAGCGTCGAGGTTGATCTGGCCGCCATTGCCTCCCTCAACCAGATCCTCAATCAATTGGAGTGGCATATTGAGAAAACCGCCGAACAGCATGACTACCACACGCTGTATCTGCTCCGTTCCATGCCTGGTGTCGGCCTGATCCTGGCGCTGGTCTTCCTTTACGAAATCCAAGACATCAAACGCTTCCCTTCCGTTCAGGATTTCTCCTCTTATGCACGGTTGATTAAACCGGTCAAAACATCAGACGGCAAATGGGCCGGTAAATCAAACGGCAAAATCGGCAACCACCATCTCAAATGGGCGTGCAACGAAGCGGCGATTCTGATGCTCAGGGAATCCGATAAAGCCAAGCAATATGTGGCGAAACTCGAGCGTCAATACAACAAGGGCAAAGCCCTGGGCATCTTCACGCATAAGATCGGCAGAGCGGTTTATTATATTCTCAAGAACAAGGAGGCTTTTAAAATGGATAAATTTTTCAGCTCATGATCGATAGGATGCCAGCCCGACGCCTAACTGAGATTCTCACGGCGGAGTCTGATGATCTTTATGTACCAAGTGCAGCGTGACTGCTTTAAAGATTGGACCCACATGCCTTTAAGCTCATGGCTTTGATTGGCGGCATCCTTCTCATACATGATGTTTTATCAGACGACATCCGTGTTCTGCCCCTTGCCCGAGTGACAGCCTAACTGGATGGATCTTGATCCAAGCCGCTTACTTTGATTGCGCCGGAATAAGGGTACCGAAATATATTCTGAAGCTGCCCGATGGCAGCAAGCTGATTGTCAAAGAACTTGACTCAGTAAATCTCTATAGATGTTTGGTGCAGAATGCTTTAGCCGTTCTGACTCTCGCGACGGAAGACGAAAGCCGGGAACCATAGGGTCGTTTGTCAAAGCGTCAGTCACTCTTTAGACGGATTACTTTTTCTCTTTTCCGATCTTTGGGGGTAGTTTTTCCTTGACAACCGGAGGCCATATAGAGGTTGGGGCTGCCAAGTTATTTTTTATTGCTAGCAGCATCGATACTTGCATGCTTCAATGCTTCGTTTTCTGATTTCAGAAGATCTATCCGCTTTTTCAAATTGATATTTTCTTCTTCCAAATCTTTTTTTGCGTTGGGCCACTTAAAACCAAGAATCATTTCGAGTTCATCTTTATATGGAAGAATTGGTTGGAACAGTTGCTGATACGCTCTGCCAATTGCTCCACTAAATAGTGTTAGCCTTGGTCCATTTTCTCCACCTGTAAGCACATGTTCACCTGCTATACCTGGATACGGGTCAATATAAAATATTTCGCTTATACCTAATTGGAAAGCCTTTTTTGCGCACAGCTCACAAGGGCTTGCCGTTGTGAATAAAAAGCCATCTTTGAGCCCTTGTCCGCCATGCTTCGAGATCTGAAGAAATGCATTTTCCTCGGCATGAAGCGATCTTGTATGAACTTGATTTTTATCTTCCTTAACACTGTTCTGCACGTCTTTAAAGCAGAATGAAAGATTTCTGCCGCACAAGCTTTCTGCCCCAATATTCGATTCAAGGGTTCTTCTAAGCACATCTCTAAAATTGTCATCATCATTTTCGTAGTCGCTGTATGCTTTCTTGTCATCATGTCTAAGGAGGTTAGCTGTACTTCTTAGAATACATGGAACCTGACCTTGGGGCGTATTATTCCAACCGACGGATTTAATTGAAACACCTCGATCTGTAACAACTGCCCCGACCTGCCTTGCTATACAACCTGAGCTTAATCGGGCGTTGTAAGCGATTTGCATAGCATGTTCATATGAAGTCGGTGTCACTATACCTGGATGCATCATTAAAGTTACATACCAAATGATTTGTCGTTTTAGGAACGAAAGATCTTTTTCTCCTTTGTTGTGATTTCGAAAGAAAATGTCGCTGGTTTCAATGCATCTGCTGATGTTCTGTGAAATAAATAGCTTCCTCCCCGCGAGTTTTTCTTCATATTCTTTTTTATCAATCTCTTGGATTTGAGATCGACTGTAATCATAGGTTTCTTGTAGTCGTGTTATTCGGTTTTCATTGGGACAATTAACGGCGATTAGATAAAAAGCTGCATATCGGTCACGGAAAAATGCTGCTTCAAAAGGATTCCTTATTGCATCAATAACAACAAATGCGTGTCCATCTTTATTTTCAACTACGTCTCGCAGTAACTTGATTAGTCTGTTGATCCTTTTTGCTATAGTAAAAATATTCTTTGGAGAGAAATTTGACTTAATAGCCCGTCCAGACGACCTAATGTTATCCCCAATAATTTGATAAAATCTCGTGTAGGCATTATTCTTGGAAAGCTTTTTAAATGTTTCGCGAATGTCTGTTGTGAAGTCGGGCAGCTCTTTGAAATAAAATCTATAGTACTCATCACTTTTTTTAGCTATCTTCGATTCATTTGATTCGTCGAGCTTATATTCACTGGATTGCCGGTGGAAATATTGATACCTTCCCGATAAACTTAATAATAATGGGTTGTCTTTATCGATCCTAAACGCTCCTGTCGTAAAATCGGTTGAAACAAACTCCATGAAATCATCGAATGATTCTTCAATCATGAAGGAAGTTATGACATCCTTGACCTGAATCCATTGAAAGCTAGACCAGTTTTTTTCTGCATAATCATAGAGTATTCTGTATTTCCTTTCCTCATTGTTCAAAAAAGTCCCTGACTGAGGTTTGGGTGCGTCGAAATTGGACCAATTTCTTTTCATGAGCTCTGCTGTTGTGCTACAGCCAGAGCCTGTGCGTCCCGTTAATCCCACAAGGACAAACTTCTTCCGCTCTTCGAATAGTTCATGTATAGATTTTCGCGTTTCATCCATTCTCGCACCTACCTTTAATAAAAAAGTATTGTTGATGCCTGAAGGCGTGTACTTTATCCTTTTCCTATTTTATATGGCCCAACGATGAAATCACCTGGAGCGTAACGATCGGGTGGATTGATTTTGTTGGATTTTATTTTCTCAACCTCAACAAAACAAAAGATATTGAATTCTCCACTACTTTAGCAAGATTAGTGGCCTCATCTTCATTGATGTCCAGTGTATTATTGAGATACCTCGCCGAACCACGTAGGGCTGCTAAACGGTTTAACGCATCTTTATGTGAAATATCTATGTTACCAAGTTTTGCCTGAAGATTATACCAAGAGTGTATCCTCCCATGCGACATTTTTGTGTTTTCCCCAGGAATTGGTGTAGTAATTAGCAGGGCTTTTGCTGATAGTTCAGCAGCACTGAAGCACGTATCCACGAAAACCCTCATAGAATTATCTTTAATTGCTTGCAGTCCTGCATTTAGGAATTGCTTCGCAGCTAGTAGATGTTCAGTTGCAATGCCTTTATTATATACCAAGTCAAACGAAATAATCCAATGGTCGGGAAAACGATATATGGTTACGTGACCGCAATTCGGATCTTCATCCTTTGGAAGATATAACGACTCATAATCATCGATCTCTTGCAGATAGACTGGGTCACCTTTTTGTTTGAGCGAGATGCCCTGCTTCAATTTCACCTTTCCAACAAAACGCACCTCTTCATTCAAACGAATTATATTTGATCGATTATCTGGATAAAAGATGACTTGTGCCGCACGAAGATCATATGGCTTTGATATAAGCGCCAATTCTTGACGGCGTATTACTTCGGGAGTCACCCAAATCTCCAGTATTTGGCTGAATGTATTTTCCCAATCTGATTCTGTATTCATTTTAATCTAATCCAACATAGTA
>JANYJS010000053.1 GCA_025361765.1 Bacillota bacterium | reverse complement strand
GCTCAGACCATGCCGAGTCAGTCGCAAGGAGGTCAAGCACCTCAGCCTCCAGCACATCCTGTCACAGGATTCTCTCAAACAATCCATGATGCTCATACGCATGGCGGTCCAGAACCAACCCAATATTTAGGAGCGCAGAATCAGAATGAATATCAACAGAAAATAAATGGCCTGAAAGGTAATTTATCTCAGTCTCAGGCAATGTATGGCGGCTCTACTTACGGTCAAAAAGATCAGATGAATATTATGAATCAGCTCAAAATGGCTGAAGCATCGAACGCATCAAATCAGTTCCAGCAAGGACAAGCCGCTGAACAAAATAGGTTTAATACAGGGCAAGCTAACGAAAATTCTCGTTTTCAAGCTGGCCAAGCATTAAATAGAGGCAAATCTCAGTCCGAAGTAGCAAAATCAACTGGGGATACGATGACTACTATAAAGAGTCTTCAGTCTACCCTAGACCAAATACAAGCTATTCATAATGATCCGAATAATAAATCCATTCCATTTGCAGGAAATCTAGGGGCTAAATATGCGGGAATGAACCCAAATACAAACTCTAAATGGGCACAGAATCAATTTAATGCACAAGGAGTCACAGAAGTAGGAGCTGGTATTATAGAAAAACTTGCGGAAGGTCGCTACAATGATGCACAAGCGAAACGCATTGCTGATTCATTTTTCCCGACTGGGAATCAACTTGGAACCAAGCAGGGAACTCAAAAAATACAACGGTTCCAAAATTACATAAATCAAATGAAATCTGGAAAGATTCAAGAAGCTAATGCCCAATTAGATGCTATTGCAGGAAGTGGTTTTAATCCATCTAATTTAGGTCAGCCAAATCAGTTCCCTACTTCTCCTTCTCAAATTCCACAAGGACGGATAACTGTTGTTAGTCCTTCTGGACAGGTAGGGCATATTCCTCAATCGCAACTTAAACAAGCTCTAGATCAAGGGTATAAACAACAATGAGTGATGGAATAGATTTTCAGCCTTTAGATTCTACAACTACAAATCAGATTGATTTTCAACCACTGGATAATTCACAACAAAATCAATCAGTGGCTAATACTATTAGTGATTCCGTTAAACAGGTTATTAATAGCCCAAGTACGATAGCTGGTTATTTAACCCCTCAAAAATTAGCTCCTTATCTTCCAGTTGCAGGAGCCATGGTAGGGAGTGCGTTTGCCCCAGGTATCGGAACAGCGGTAGGGGCCGGATTAGGACAAATTGGATCACGCATGGCACAACTTGCTTATGGACAAGCTCAACCTTCTGATGCTCAAGATCCAATTAAAGAATCTATTGCTCCTATGGTTCAAACTGCAACGCAAGGATTAACTGAATATCCCCCGATTCAAAAGGCTGTTGGTGCAGTTGCAAATACAGTTGGAAATGGAGCCTCAAGAATTGGTGAAGCTTTAAGTGGAGTACCAGCCAAAGATATTAAGAATTTATTTAATAATCCTTCTACGCTTTTTTCTGTAGGTTCAAAAAGCGCGGCAGGTGAAGCCGTAGGAGAAGCACAAGGATTAGCAGGTGTCAATCCTGGCGTGACTAGTGACCCGTCAACAATGACTCCTGATAATGTAGAAAAAGCTTTAAACATTTCAGGGACTGGAAAACAGGCTTTAGATTCAATCACCCAAAGTGGGAATGGTACACCTGAACAGCTTGGAGATGCTTTAAAATATATAAGTGACGAAATCAAGGGACGTTTGAGCCAAGGAAAAGATGCAAGCGAATTAATAAACATTCAAAATCATCTAAATACAATGCTCGATAATGCGGCTCCTGATGTGCAAGCGGCAAGACAAAATTATGGAACTTTAGCTCAAAGGAATAAGTTTCTTCAGCTTTTTCCTAAGAATAAGAATCAAACTATTTCTAAGGCTAATCTTTTTTATCTTTCTTCTCTTTTGGGTGGTTTGGGAGAAACTATGGGAGGAGCAACAGGAGCAGGAGAGGCTATTACTGGCGGAATTATAGCGAGAGCACCTATTACTACTGGTTTAGTAACTTCTGGCTTAGGAGCTATAAATTCTGTTGTAAATAATCCAACTAGCAGATCGGCAATTATTTCATCAATTTTGAATAGGATGTATGGACCTAAATCCGAGGATCAATCACAAGGCCAGTAATGAATAGAATTAAGAAGAAAAAGAGAGGATTCATATGAATAGTTTACCGCCATTTAACCCAATGATCAAGGCCCAAGAAGGACCCAAGTTTAAGCGAAGAGGCATTACAATGCACGATCCTAGGGGTACATACCATACTCTTGGCCAGCAGAACAAGGCCGCTGGATTGCCAAGAAGTCCCATGAATCCATCAGAAGCGGAGCAAGCCAATCCTATGCCGGAATCTCAAGCGGGAATTCCTCAACCCAGAAACGAACTCAGGAGGTTTGGAAAATGAGAACAAATGAGCAAAACAATGCGAATCCAATAGGCGATAAAGTAGATCCCCATAAGAAGTCAAAACCAGTGCAAGCTAGGGAAGAGCGTCCCCAGACGTTGCCGCGTGTTAAGAAAAGTTCAGGGATTACAATGGTTGGCGATTACTATGACAATAAGTGGGGGAGAGCATGAAAACCAAGCAAAACAAGATAGATGATGAAACCGTTCATAGGGGGTTAGGAACAGGAGCGAGCCAGAGAGGGGGACAGGATAAGCTTGATCCTCCTAGGCGGAATTATGATGGCGGTCCTAGGCCAGACCAGCCCATTCCGGGCCGAAAATCGATTGTGGGTCAAATTAGGCGGCCCTATGTGGAATGATAATGAAGAAGAGGAAGGTACTAAAGATTTTATTGAAGTTCGCTTAAAGATTCCAAAACCGGATGAGCCTAAGTTTATTTTAGTGCCGTCA
>JANYJS010000139.1 GCA_025361765.1 Bacillota bacterium | reverse complement strand
CCGGATTGGTCGTCGCCCCTGTAGCTCCTCTTTTAAGGGCATAGGTCAGCTCCTTTATTGAACAGGAATCGTTCCAATACTGCGTTGGAAACTTCTGCGTCATTTCTAATAGCTTATCCATAGTATGTCTCCTTTCCTTTTTTAAGATATTATTCCAAATCAATGAGAAAACTACAGCGATATATTCCTCTTAAGCGAAGCGCATCGCCCTAGGTTTTCGACCAATTCGGAATAATATCTATAACGGTTTTCGACCAATTCGGAATAATATTTTCAGCCCCCGCCCACATTGGTCACCAGCGTAATTTCATCGTACTCTGAAATTTCAGTGTCAAATGGGCATACTTTTTTGTTGATTGCTGCATGGGAGGCTTCTTTGTTTGAAGTCCCCAAAATTGTGATCAAATCTATAATTCTGGAGTGATCCGGGATCTCCCCAATCCAGTAGCCAGGCGTTTCCGGCTGTGAGAGCCGCCTTAGCGTACCGAATAATTTAACCGATACATGCATGTCAGGAGTCCTTTATGTGGGGCCAAATAAAGCCCACGTTAAGTTCTTCAAGTTTTCCTTCTGTCGGTTTGCTGTTCTTATCCCAGCCCATCATTTCGTAATAGAGCTTCTTGCTTTTTTCAAAGATTTCTCTGTCTATGAAATGCCCTTTTAAGGTTCCTGCTCTCATTGGCTCGAAAAATCTCTCGGGCAAGGTATCGTCCTTTGCCGACAGACCGTGTTTGACATTAAAGGCTCTGCCCATGGTCGCCCACCGCTCTCCGGCTTTCATCAGTTCAAATAGGCTGGTCCGCCAGCCAGTGACGCATTGAACAATTTCGACCAACTGCTGAAGGCTAAGGGCTCTGAACTCTGGAACGCTGGTGAAAATGCACCAATCCAGCACATCATGAAAGCCCCAAATCTGTTGAAGATAGACGAAAAGTCTGACCTTCGCTGCGCTCAAATCCTCAGTTGGAACCGGTTCAAATATACCCACTGGGCTTAAATCTTCAAGGTCTACCCAATTGCACTCCTTCGAAAAGTCACCCGGCTTATCAAACCAGGGATCATGGGCGGCCTGGAGATGGTCCGCTCCTGTGTTTGAGACCGCATAGCCAAGCGCAACGCCCCACTTGCCCCTAGGTTCATGGTTTGGAGGTTCCTGGCCCTTAACCTGTATAGCATAGCGCTCTGTGCCTTTTCCGATATAGGCGGCTGCTCTTTTGCTGCCCTCGCCAAGTAGCTTTCCAAAACCAGTGCGATAAGCTATGGCATCAAGAAGGTCGATATAGGTTTCCGGATCATTCCACGTGAGCCGAATTCCCTCTGTATCCTTCTCTGAAAGCAATTCTCTTTCAAAGCACTCAACAGCCCAGGAAATCGACGCTCCAGCAGATATCGTGTCTAGTCCCAGCGCATTGCAACGCTCATTCAGTGCAGCCACATGAAGAATATTGTTGACTCCAAGATTGGACCCAAGGAGGCCTATCGATTCATATTCCGGCCCGCCGTACTGTCTCGTAACAGTGAATTTGCCGCTTTTCCCCTCAACAGATCTCTTGCAGGCAACGCCGCAGGCATAACACGTTTCTGTTTTTCCATTTAACTCTCTCTTCATGGTTTCGCCGCAAATTTTCTCAGCATCAATGAAGGACCCGTCCTGAAAATTATAGGTCGGCAGGATGCCAGCTATGCTAACGGGTACAATGCCTTTGGCCGTCCCCAGTTCATGGTGCAGACTGATGGCCGGATGAGTTTTAAGCCTACTGTTGAACCAGTCTCTGATGACTTTTAGTCCGTCCGGGTTGGCAAGCTTGATTTCTCTATTGCTTCCCTTGACAACGATGGCTCTCAGATTTTTGCTGCCCATGACGGCGCCAAGTCCTCCGCGGCCATGAAAGTTTTTAAGATCTGAAGTCACACAGGCATATCTGACCAGATTTTCGCCCGCTGGGCCCATTTGGAGCACTCTAGCCTTGGGATATTCCTCACCAAAATAGTCCTGAGCTTCTCCAGTCGTTTTCCCTCTCAGATTTTCAGTCTCTATGATTTCTATTTTTTCATCTTCGATGTGAATTGTGACAAGCTTTTCAGATTTTCCGCTGACCACGATGCCGTCAAGCCCGGAAAACTTCAGTTCGGCTCCCCACCAGCCTCCGCATTGAGAATCCGCAAGCCCGCCAGTCAAAGGTGAAAGGGCCGCGCAGGTGTGCCTGCCCTGTCCGGATATAGGGGCACCTGTTAAAGGCGAAGTCATAAATACCAGTCTGTTTTCCGGATCAAAGGCGTCAATGCCTCTTGGAATTTCTTTGATCAGATAGTGGAGAGCGAAGTTTCCGCCGCCCATATAAATTCTATATAGCCTAGGATCGGGCTCTTCTACTACCCACGTCCCGCTTGATAAATCAACTTTTAGTATTCTGCCCCAAAATCCATTATGCATTTGTTCCATATTCATCACCCCTCATAATTATCATTAATCCCAAATTTTAAAAGGTATTTTCTTTAGCGCGCAAAAGTGCTTAAGTTCAAGGGTATAGTCGCCAGCTACAATGTGAAGGTGATTTGAGTCAAACACATCAAGGAAATCATCTCCAGCGCTGGTTTTTATTAAGCCTTTCGGAAACACTGAAGTGATTTTGTCAAGTTCCCCACTTTCAGGCGTCTTGACCTCTCCTTTTAAAATGGCAAGCCAATACTCTCCATTTTTTCTACAAAATCTTGCCATTGTAATTGGCTGTTCTTTCATCACTGCGCTCAGCGCGCAGCCTCCCGCTTTGCCAAATATATGAGGCACCACAGCGATTGAAGACAGACCAGTTTCATCCTCCTTAGTGAAGAAGAAATCAGAAGCTATTGCTCCGCAGTTGGCGAAAGCCCAGACTTTTTTAGTTCTGTCATAATATCTGATATCAAGAAGCGCGGTGGCTTTACCTTCAGAAAGAATATTCAGAAGCTTCATGGTGAGTGCTCCGTCAACATCAGATTCGCAGGCGTGGACGAGTGCGTCTTTCTTTCCGCCGATATCTGCAGTTCCATTTGACAGCATGTGCGCCACGCATTGAGAGGTATAACCGTCGCTGAGCTCTTGCTGACATTTCACACAGACGAAATCCAGCTCTTTTTTAGCAGTGAAATCCTCTGTAGCCAAAAAACTTCTGATTTGACGATCCAGGGCGTCTTCCGTAAACAGTCCGCCGTATTCTAATGACCCCGTGCTTTCGACAAACCACTCTTTGTAAGCTGAAACCTTTGAAGGATCCATTGTTTTTGCCTGTTCGACAAGCTCCAGCTGATCAAAATACTTGACATCTACATCAAATAGTCTTTGAAGCTGCGCTGGATCTGCAACGGTTGTAAAAATACCCAGGCTTCTGCTGCCAAACATGCCCAGCACTTGACCTTTTAATGTGTTGACCGCTAAGGCAGCCTTGATAAAAGCAATAATATCGGCTCTCGCCCTTGACTCCCTATGGTCGAACACTCTAACATGCTCACAGCCCACCTGATTCAGAGCGCCACCAGCACCTAGCATTCCTACAATGCTTGAAGTTTCCGGTTTATCGTTGCCCATAATAAGAATGGGCACTTTGATAAAGTTCTGGATTTTAATCGAAAGGATGGGATCCGCCCAAATGGGGATATGGATTAATAGGCATTCTATTTTTTCATCTGCCGCAAGCCTTGCAAATTTTTTAATATCTTTCTCTGTGGTAATAATATCCGATTCAACCAAATCATAGGCTTCCCTGAGCCACCTCAAAGATTCGAGTTCCTCAAGAATCAAAGATTTCCGAACTTCCAAAAAGTCTTCCCTGCTGTCTGCGATGTTGAGTAATCCTATTTTAGACATAGTCTATTCCCTACCTTTCCGAAATTTTTCTACTATTCAGGTAAACAGCCAGCAGTATGAGTCCGCCTTTGATGGCTGGTTGTATTGCTGGAGGTACATTAAGAAGATTTAAAATGTTGTTGAGCACTCCGAGAATTAGAACGCCAATAATGGTACCCACAACTGTGCCCGCTCCACCGGAAAGGCTGGCCCCGCCAACGGTGACCGCCGCAATAGAATCCATGGTCAAAGCATCCCCGGCCTGCGGATCCCCAAGGCCCACTCTGGCTACGAAGAGCATTCCTCCGATACAGGCTAAAAGCCCTGCTATAATATAGGCGGTAATTTTAACCCTAGCAATTGGAACGCCCGAGAGATAGGCAGTTTTCTGGTTTCCGCCGATGGTATAGGTAAAATGGCCTATACTGGTTTTAAGATAAAGGCTGATGGCAATAATGCAAACCAGGGTTATAATAAGCGGATATTGTATTCCGAAAATACCGTCAGTATATAAGGAGAGCAAACCAGGTGATATTGGGCTTCCATTAAAACCCGAATAAACTGCTGCGCCTCCGCCGATGACTTTGCCAATGGAATAAACAATCTGGCTCATGGCCAAGGTGACCACAAAGGCAGGAAGTTTGGCGTAGTGAACAAGGCAGCCGCTGGCGATGCCAATGACAATCACCGCACCCAGTGCGAATAGTATGGGCAGCACTGACCCAAAGTCCTGTGTCAGGACAATCAGCACACTGCTGAATCCCACAATCATTCCGACGCTGAGATCAATACCTTTGGTAATGATGATCAGAAGTTGACCAAGGGAAACCACTAGCAAAATGCAATTCTGCGTCAAAATGTTGTATAAGTTTATCGGTTGAATAAATACCCCTTTTGAAAGGATAGCTGCAAATGCGATCATGCCAAGCAGTACCCCCAAAAGTTGAATAATATCTTTCAAATTTGAATTCAGGCTCTTTCTAGTTGAACCTAAACTGCCTTTTGCGTCATTTGCTTTTTCACTGGGCATAATTTTTTCTAATAACTTTGCCATTATTTTAGTCCCTTATGCCTTTCTGCTGCGTCGCATCTGGATCTGACTCAGCGCTACAGCGGATAAAATGAGTATGCCTTTAATAGCACCTTGCCAGAAGGGAGAAATACCCGAGAGATTTAAGATACTGTTGATGACGCCGAAAATCATAACGCCCGCCATGGTGCCGACCACAGAACCAGTTCCCCCATAAAGACTTGCCCCGCCCACGATGACGGCTGCAATGCTCTCAAGCTCGTAGCCGATTCCCCCGATTGGAGAACCAGATCCAAGCCTGGAAGCCCAGATCAAAGCACCAATAGATGTCAAAAATGCGGACATGGTGTAGACAAATAGTTTGACTTTCTTAATATTGATTCCGGCAAGTCTGGCGCTTTCTTCACTGCTGCCTACGGCGTAAATGTATCTGCCAAGACGCCTTCTTTTTAAAAATTGATACAGCATTATGCTTGCAATTACCCATAATATGGCGCAAAGAGGCACACCAATCAGCTCCGCTCTTCCCATGCTCCTGAAAAATTCATCGGTGATCGGAACCGGTTTTGCATTGGCCACGAATTTAGCCAGACCTCTGCCGATGCCCAGCATGCCCAGAGTGACAATAAAAGCTGGAATCTTCGTTCTGGAAACCAGAAGACCACTGAATAAGCCAAGAAGACTGCAGAACAGGACTGCTCCAACGACAGCGGGCACAAGTCCAATCTGAGCCATCAAAACGGCTGCCACTATTGAAGTGAATGCAACCAGCGATCCCTGAGAAAGGTCAATACCGCCAGTGATAATAACCAGAAGTTGTCCTAAGGCCAAAAATCCAATAATGGAATATTGGAACAGAATGGCCTTTAAATTGGCAACAGACATAAAGTGGGGCACAAATAGGGTCCCATAAATGACAATGATGGCCAAGGCAATGATAGCACTGTATTTATTCAAAAAGCTCAGATAGCTTCCAAGTTTCTCTCTCATCTCCATTGCTGGTTGACTCCTTTTCATTGCTGATTGCCTCCCTGATTAAGTGCTAAAGCCAGTATTTTCTCCTCAGTGGCCTCAGCGCTGCTGAATTCTCCTGCAATTCTTCCCCCTGCCATGACTAGAATTCGGTCCGACTGAGACATCAGCTCAATGAGATCCGATGAAATCATCAAAATGGCAAGGCCCTTGTTTTTTAAGTCTTTCATGACTTTATAAATTTCTTCTCTAGCGCCCACATCAACGCCCCTAGTCGGTTCATCCAAAATCAGAACGTCACAATCCGCACAGAGCATCTTTCCTAGAACAGCTTTTTGCTGATTTCCACCGCTTAAAAGATTGATGTTTTTTTCTGGGCTTTGCGGTTGAACGTTAAGCGCTGTAAAATTCTCCAAAACCATTTTTTTAATTGCCTTCCAGTGCACCAGGCCAAACCTTGCCCTTTTTTCTATTAGGCTATAAGCCATATTCTCAGAGACAGATCTCATGGGAACTATGCCTTCTTGCTTTCTATCCTCGGGAACAAGGCCAATGCCTAAAGCCAAAGCGTGATTGGGAGACTTAATCTGAATTTCCTTTCCCATATAGATCACTTTTCCCCTTTGCCTTCTGTCAGCACCCATGACCAGTCTTGCCATTTCAGTCCTTCCAGCTCCTACAAGGCCTCCAACGCCCAAGATTTCTCCCTTATGCAGTTTGAAAGAGATGTCATCAACAACACCATCCTGGCCCAGGCCCTCGACGCTGAGAATCACGCCACCCATTTTCTTTCCATCGTCATGTCTTTCAATTTTGACATCTCTGCCCACCATGGACTTGATGAGTGAATCTTTGTTGAATTCCCCAATTAATCCAGTACGCACGAGATTTCCGTCTCTCAGCACGGTTATTCTATCGCCGATTTCAAAAATCTCTTCTATATGATGCGAAATATATAATAAAGCAATTTTCTGTTCTTTCAATTTTCTTATTAATTTAAAAAGCAGTTCCACTTCTGTGTTTGTAAACACTGACGTGGGTTCGTCCAAAATCATAACCTTGCTGTTGAACGCCAAAGCTTTGGCTATGGCAACCAGCTGCTGATTTGCTACCTTCAAGGTTTGAAGCTTGACGCGCACATCCATATCGACGCCCATGTCATTAAACACAGCTTCTGCCTTCTTGTTCATTTCACTTTTATTAATATTTTTAAATTTTGTCAAAGGTTCATTCCCCAAAAAAATGTTTTCTGCCACTGTTAAATGAGGCACCAGATCAATTTCCTGATATATAGTGTTGATGCCGTTCCTGTGTGCCCATCTTGGGCTATAAGAAGGATAAGTTTGCCCTAGGTAGTCGATTTCTCCGCTGTCAGCGGTATAGCTTCCAGAAATGATTTTGATTAAAGTCGACTTCCCCGCACCATTCTCTCCCATAAGGCAGTGAACTTCACCGGGATACAAATCCAAATCGACATTAGTCAGAACCGGAATGCCCGAAAACGATTTGCCTATTTGCTTTAACTTAAGTATTGGAGTTAAGTCATTCATCTTTGATACTCCTGTTGATAATCGGATCGATATTTCTGGTTGATAATCTGATTGATATTTCTGGTTGATAATCTGATTGATATTTTCTGTTACTAACATGATCAACGATTCTTTATATAGGTCTGTTTAAATCGGGGGGCATAAGCCCCCCATTTACTGTTATTATTTAGAATTCAAGTCCGGCTGCTTTGATTCCGTCAAGATAAGTTTGTGCTGCTGCTTTGTCAGTAGCAGAGAATACTTTGACGTCTACCTGCTGACGTGTCTCGATGGTCTTGCCATCAAGATAGTCAAGAGCGCTTTGAATGGCTTTTGCGCCGAAGTATGGAGGAGTCTGTGTTTCTGTAGCGATTTCGCCAGCGATGACGGCTTCGATCGCTTTGATGTGTCCGCCTTCACCAACTACAAATCCTAAAAGTTCTGTTCTTCCAGCGGCTTTGATGGCGTCTAAAGCCCCCATGGTCATGTCGCTGTAGTCCGAACGAACGATGTCAATCTGACCAACTGGGAATCTTTGTAAGAAGTCCTGCATTACGGTCATTCCACCCTGTTTTGTGAAGCCGGCATCTGCAACGGCAACTTCTTTGATGTTAGGATACTGTGCCATAACTTCTGCCCAACCTTCATTGGCGTCGATGACAGGAGAAGCTCCAGCCATACCCTGAACATGGACGACGTTTCCTTTAGGTTCGCCATATTTAGCAGTTAGAAGTGCTACAGCACTTTCAGCCAAAATTTTACCGGAAGCCTTATGGCTCTGAGTGATTTCTGAAATGTACATGCCGGTTCCAGGCTCAGCATTGATGGTTCTGTCAATGATGAAAAGCGGAACGCCGGCGTCATTGGCCATCTGTACAACAGGAACAAGGGCTTCGGATTCAAGCGGTGCCACGATTAGGGCATCAGGCTTCTGAGCCAGAAGACTTTCAACATCAGCAAGCTGTTTTGATGGGTCTTGATTGGCATCTGCTGAAATCAGTTTAACGCCTAAGGCTGCTGCCTGGCTTTCCATATCCTTTTGGTTTGTTACGCGCCATGCATTGACCAGTTCGGCCTGAGCATAGGCAATGACTCTTTCCTTGGCAGCTGGTTCGGCCGTTTTGGCACATCCGGCGAAGGATGCTATTACAAGTACGATACATAGGGCTAATGCGATTCTTTTAAAGTTCATCTTTTTTCCCTCCTATTAATACCTTTTAATGATTTTGCAATTAATATTTATTTGTAATTTTTTCCGATGATACTTATTTATGATTTTTCCCGATTTTTATTAACATGTTTCGTTTTATAGTGTATATTTAGTAGGGGCTTCATGTAACGGTGCCATTAATTCCTATGTTGCTGATCTTATTCGCATTTGTGATGACAACGGCGGTTAATGGTACTGTTAAGCTCTCACCTCCCTTAATTCTAATCGTTGTATTCTGTTCCATTGCTTTAGCCAAACTGTTGGGCGCACTGGTCCATGGTTCTAATGCGAGGCAATAAGTTCTATCCCACCAGGGGTATCCTGATGACTTGCCATAAACAAACCAAAACCATATATATTTAAAAATTTCTTTTGGCCAAGCGAATCCAAATCCAAGCTCTTTTTCTTCATCCAGGATGGCGTACCAGCCTTCTTTCAAGTCTTTTATGTAAACCAAATCTCCAAAATTTGCATCATCCCCAAGGACGATGGATAGATCTGTTTCTTTATCACCGTTTCTTACCATCGGCCAGTCGAACACTTGACCTGGTTCGAATATGCTTGATTCCATAAATTTAGGACTATGAATTTCGCCTTTCTCAGCAGGAATGATGAGCTTAACGCCTTTTCTTAGAAAGGGTGCTCCTATAGCAGGGTGTTGGCCCCACATGAATTCTAGTGTTTCACTTGATAGATTTATGATTTTCTCAACAATGTAGATTGCAGGATTGTTGCTCATGAGCTCTATGGTTTTCTCAATGCGAAAAGGCGTCCTGATGCATTCAACAGTAAGCAGCACTTTTATGCGTTCAGCGGTATCTTCTAAAATCGTATATTCCCAGCCAAGCTGAGAAACCTCGCCATGGAGTCCCAGTTCGGCTCCCATATAATTCGCTGGCCCACCTCCCGGGAAAATATCCTGCCATCCGCCATGGTAATGATCAAGAAAGCTGCCGGCACTCGAGGCTACAGTTTCCCGATATCTTGAAGGCGCGGTGATGCCATTTGGGGATTTCCATAAAAAGTCCATATCACTTGCTTTGTGAATCAGCTGAAAAATATCGGCGCCTTTGTCAAGTAGAATACCGATACTAATCAGTTCATTTTCCATGAAGATTGTATTCATACCCTTATAAGTCATCTCGTCCGTTATTCTGCAAGCATAGTGTCTGTACTTCGCATTCATCCTGATTTCCTCCGTTTACAAAGCATTATGCTTCATCATTTGCGCTTCTTTCGCTACTTCTCTTGCGTTTCTTTCGCTACTTCTCTTGCGCTTCTTTCGCTACTTCTTTTGCGCCTATTTTTTGGCGATTGTTGCTGATTTTCTAACAATCAACTCTAATTCCAATATTTTTGACTCGGGCGTCGTGTCGTCTTCAATCAGGTCTATGAGCATCTTTGTTGCTTCAACGCCCTTTTGAAAAGCGGGCTGTTTGATCGTCGTGAGGGGCGGATCCGCATATTCCGAACTCGGAATGTCATCGAAACCAACTACCGAAATATCTTCGGGGACGCGAAGACCAGCTTCTTTTATGGCTTTAATTACGCCTCCGGTCATAATATCACTTGCCGCAAACACAGCGGTAATTTCCTTATTCTCATTCAGCAGTTCTTTCATAATCTGATAGCCGCTATCGCTGGTTCCTAAATTTGAAATTTTGACAAGACTGTCCTCAGGTGTGATCCCGTTTTCCTTGAGTGTATCCTGATAGCCGTGAAGTCTGTCCGTACTGCTGGTCACTGATAGTTTTCCGATATAAGCAATGGTTTTATGGCCAAGACTCATGAGGTATTGGGTCAGCATTCTCCCGCCAACGTAGTTGTCAACATCCACTGAGATCATCTCCGGATAATCCGGAATATGGGCAGTAGAAATGAAGGGCGCTTTAACCTCATATAAGGATTCAATAATATGAGAATGGAAACTGCCAGGGCTCATCAGGATATAGCCATCAACACGCTTTTGTTTATACATATCTACATAATTATGGTCTTTCGGATAACAAATGGAAAGATAGTAGCCTCTATTATTGATTTCTGTAGAGACCCCTCTCATGACTTCGATATAGAATGGATTTGAGAATATATAATCTGCTTCGTATGGAATAATAAGACCGATGCTATGACTTTTTTGAAGCGAGAAGGCTTTCGCAAAAGCATTCGGCTGAAAGTCGTTGTCAGAAATGATTTGTAGAATTTTTTCTCTGGTTGCCTTATTTACATCTGGTTTATTATTTAAAACTCTTGAAACTGTCGTCTTGGAAACTCCAGCTAATTGAGCAATCTCTTCAATAGTCATTCGAATCAATCCTCCTTGTTTATTTGCTGCCATATTTGCTGATTTATGGTCCTTCTTGCTGATTATTAATGATCAGGGCTTTATAACTGTTTAGCTGGCGGTAATGAAACCGGTACCGTAACCGGTTTCGTTACCGGTTACGATAATAATAATCCCCTTCTATAGGGCTGTCAACCTGTTTTAGAAATATTTTTTCACAGCTTTTTATGCTCAAACAAAAAAGCGCCTCCCCCGTCGAAACAGGCAATTCGCTTTTAATTGCTGTGCTATGATTGATTATTATGAGAAGTTGTTTGGCAGATCGAATTTCTTGACGTCAGGTTCGCTTATTCCGGCTTATGCTGGTACTCATTAAGCAACATCAACTTTTTGTTCATAAAAATATAAACGCCTAGGATTGCAGTCAAAATACCTGTGCCAATCATGATGGACTCAATGCTGACAATGTCTGCTAGAGGTCCGAACAGGACCATGCCAAGGGGCATCACAGAAGAAGCGATGATTTGAATCATGGAAAAGACGCGGCCCATCATGTATTCCGGCACCTGCTCCTGAATCAGTATCGTCTCGGCAGTGCCAAACAGCGGCATGAACACCCCCGCTACCAGCATTATGGCCAGATAGAGGGTGAAGTTTGATGCAATGCCAAGTGCGGCAAATAGCACGCCAAAGGCGATGCATGATATGGCCATGGTGAAAATGCGATTTTTGAATCCGCCAGTCATCGTAACAGCTAGGCCGCCGATGAGACAGCCGACGCTCCAGGAGATTTCGTTTGCAGTCAAAAGCCAGACATCGCTGCCAAAACTGCGCTCCACCAAAAGCGGCGTCAGAAAAGCCGCTGGCGTAATCAAAAAGAAAAAGAGCGCGTAAAAAACCAATAGGTATTTAATAAGCGTATGGCTGCGCGCATAGGCAATCCCGGCCGCAAGCTCCGCCATGACGTTGGAATCTGGGTCATCGGCACTTTTTGCGCGGGCGGCAATCGGCAGAAAGCTGAGGATTACGACAGCCGTTACCGCGGTTACAAAGTCTAAGAACAGAGTCGCCGATAATCCAAAAATCGATAGGAGAAGTCCGCTGAGGGCCGGCGTCACCAGCATCATCACCGATCCAATAGAACTGTTGATGCCATTGACCTTCATCAGTTTATCCGGCGGGACGATTTGAGGCAAAATAGCGCCTACCGCTGGGGACTGAACCCCAGATCCAATTGATCTGACAATAGAAATCGTGAAAATAAGCCAAAGTGACGTTATTCCGGACAGAAACAGAAAGGCTAAGATTAAAGTCGGAATGGCTATAAATAAATCCGCATAGATGATGAGTTTTTTACGATCATAGCGATCCGCCCAAACCCCAGCGAAAAGGGAAATCAGTATTTGGGGTAGAAATGAACACACTATAGACAAGGTCATGAGAAAACCCGATGAGGTTTCGAGCGTGATATACCAAATCACAGCAAAGCTGACCGTCATAGATCCCGTCAGCGATAGAGTCTGACTGGCTATAAAAATGAAGACGTTCCTTTTCCAATTGGTATATGCCACTTGTTCCATACAGCTTGTCCTTTCCCGCGCTCAATATTTACGCCCATTCTTCTTGACAATCTTTATTAGGATGCCACGAATTATACTTAATAGTTCAAACAACAGTTGTCCCTAGAGCATCCATTTTTTCTATTTTATCAATGATCATCATTTTATGATAGCACTTTTAATGTGAATATATTTTATTTTTCTTGGGCGCTTGCCCTAGAAATTGGCAAAAAACCCTTTTAATCATTGACGACGTATTCTTTGAAAAGCCTATAACCAAAGGGCCGGCAAAATAGCCGGCCCCTTGGTTTTTAAGGTGTTTTAAGGTGTTTTTATGAAGTGGTCTCAGATAGAATTGGGCGCGTTTAGTGTGGATGCTCCGCTAACTTGGCCATATCTTTTCCCTTGAATCTGTTCCAGCCGAGTTCAGTAGCATCAAATTCCGTCTTCTCTCCTGCAATAATCTGAGCAATGAGAAGACCCGTGATCGGAGCAAGGGCTATGCCGTCTCCTTCGTGTCCAGCTGCAATATAGAAGCCTGGGACTTCATCTACGCCGCTGACGATGGGAAGATGGTCAAGACAGAATGGTCTTAAACCACTGAAGGTTCTGATGCAATTCATGTCCTTTAAAACTGGGAAGAACCTGATGGCTCTTTCAGCAATAGCCTGCATGATTTCATATTCAGATTTAAGATCGTAGCCTCTGAATAGTCTGCAGCCGCCGACGATGGTGTTGCCTGAATGTGTAGTTTCAATATTAAGGCAAACATTATGCTTTTCTACGAGTTCACTGACGGGACGTTTGAAGTCAGCGAAGAATTTAGCCAACCAATACCCAAACTCGAGCACTTCTGTGTGCGCGATGGTTTCGGCCTTTTCTGTGACGAGCAGCATGCCTTTTCTTGGCTCAATAGGAATATTTAGTCCAACCATGTTGCCGATGAAAGGAGCCCATACGCCGCAGGCGTTGACAACTTTCTTGGTCAGGAAAGTTCCTCTATCTGTAATAACGGCTTCAACCTGATTGTTTGGGCCAAGCTTGATTCCCTTGACTTCATGCTTTGTATAAACATCAAGCCCATATTTTCTTGCTTCTTCAACAAAGCCGAAACAGACTTTATAAGGATTGACCAGTCCGTCGGATTCTGTCCAGAGTCCGCCCTTTAAGTCCTTAGCAAGATATTTTTCTCTCTCGCACATTTCTTTGGGATCTATAACTCTCATTTCAAAGCCCTGAGCTCTAACTTTAGCTGCATATTCTGCGGCCGCTGCCATTTCCTGGTCAGTTTCGCAGACATACATAAATCCGCAGCTGGAAAATTCAATATCGTAGGAAAATTCCTGAGATAATTTACGGTAAAGTTCTACGCTGTGATAGCCCTGAAGAACGTCGATACCAGGCTGCTTGTCGCTGATCAGTGTTGCGCCGTCGGTGTGACTTGCTGTTCCTGAAGCGATGTCATTCTGCTCGATGATTGCAACGCTATAACCTCTTTTGGCGAGTTGATAGGCAGTACTTGTTCCCATAACTCCGCCGCCTATAACTACTACATCATAAGATTTCATTATTTTATCCCCCCTGCTAATGTGCCGAACGTAATTGGCCTAACGGGTGGTCTTATGCTGGAACTTCCAGTTTGCTCAGGTCCTATGCATAATTCTTGAGCCAGGATCTGTTGTACCATCTTCTCGCAGGTTTTTCCCTGACACAATCCCATACCAGCTCTGGTTCTTCTTTTAACGCCTACAACATCTAAAGCGCCTTCTGCAATTGCCTGTCTTATTTCTCCGACGGTGATTTCTTCACATCGGCAGACGAGCATATCATCGTCAAATTTTTTCTCCATCGATTACGCCTCCTTTCCAGACTTGAAACGATTTTAATCTATTTTCTTTTCATACTTCTAATGTCGTCGGCCATTTCTTTGGGTACTGCGATGGTTACGACGGGAGTTCTGTCAAATGATTTAGGATTCATGACCTTGATTACCTTGGCTTCGCTCATGACAACGCCTTCTCTGCTAACCGCTGAAACGATTTCATCCTTTTCAGGAAGAGGCGTATATTCATATGGAAACGATATCAATGCTTGCGTATCAGAATAGGTTTTATCAACCATGAAGATTGCAAGTCCAGGGCATTTTGCAATGCATATGCTGCAACCAGTGCATAGGTCTTCATCCAAAATCGGCAATTCTGTGATGGGCATCCCGATTTTTATGGCTCCCTGGGCACAAGCAGCTTCGCATGGGTTGCAGGGGATTTCCTGTATGCATTCAATAACGGCTACTGGGCCTTTTTTGTATCTTTCATCTGATACAATTTGCTTGAAATTGATAAGTTCTTCTCGAGTTATTACTCCATTTTGATCCAATGCCATATTCTTTCACCTCTTTCGGCTCTTGTTAAATTTTCTACTTAACACAGGCTGGGAAATCAGCAAGAATATCGTTCTTGGCGAACATTCTCTTCTCCCCAAACGGTCCCATTCTTAAGCCATCTAATCTTTCCCATATATCGTCTTTTAATTCTTTTGCCTGCTCTGCGGTTAAATAACCCAGTGCTTCTGCTGCGGCAACGCCGGACAGTCTGCCTTCTTCTAAAGCTGTGTTGGCTTCCTCAACACCTGTGGTGTCTCCAGCAACATAAATCCCGGACTGAGTTGATTCCATGTCTCTGTTATGCTTTGGAACCCAGCCGCCAAATACGGCGTTGAATGTCAGGTCAAGATCATGAAGTCTGACTAAATCCGAAATTGGCTTAAGTCCGGCTGCCAGAGTAACAACGTCGCATTCAAGAACTTTTTCAGTTCCTGGGATTGGCTGCCATTTTGAATCCAGTTCAGCGATGGTAACTTCACTAACGCGATCCGTCCCTCTTGCTTCTATGATGGTGTGGCTTGTATAAATAGGCACGCCAGCTCTTCTAATCTTTGATGCATGAACGCCGTATCCGCCGATTTTTGGAGCAGCTTCTACTAAAGCAACTACATCGCAGCCGGCCTGCATTAATTGGTAAGATACGATAAGTCCAACATTTCCAGAACCAAGCATAACCACTTTCTTGCCAGGTTTAACTCTATTAACATTGATCATGGTCTGAGCAGCCCCAGCACCCATGATTCCTGGTAGTGTCCAGCCTTTAAATCTGACAACGTTTTCTGATGCACCAGTTGCCAATATGACTTTCTTTGCCTGAATATTGACCAATTCTTTTTCGCCGTTTTCAAGTCCTCTTTCGATGGATACGATCTTATCTGAATAAAGTCCGATAACAGCGCTGTTGATCCAGATTTCTACGCCATATTTTTCTGCTTCTGCAAGCATTTGGGTACCGATATCCATTCCTCTGATTCCGGAGCGGTGAGCACTTGATCCAAAGAATTTATGGATCTGCTTGAATAGCTGTCCGCCTGGTTTGATATTTAAGTCTACTACGAGTACCTGTGCGCCTGCTTTAGCTGCTTCAATAGCTGCTGCGAGGCCTGCTGGTCCTGCTCCTGCAATGACAACTTCTCTATTAAGCATGTGTTCCACCTCCTTCTTCCATTCCATTTCCATGCTGAGTCTGAATGATCATTCCTTCTTCAACTGGAGTGATACAAGTTCTTACATTAGGCTTTCCATTGACGATCATGGCACAGTCTGTACACTGACCTATACCGCAGAAAAGTCCCCTAGGTTCTTTTAATTTGACGGTGTAACGATTGACCATGATATTTTCTGATAAAAGGGCAGCTAGAATCGGCTCTCCTTCTATTGCCATGATGGTTTTACCATCAACCGTGATTTTAACTGTTGCGGTTGCTGTGTCTGACCCCATAATAACGTGATCTTTGATTCTCATACACATTCTATCACCTCCTCTGGTGTTTGATATTGCTGATCATTATTTGCATTAACTTGCGTCAATTTAATAATTCAAGTCTAAATGTGTCCGCTATATGGTCTTTGAGTTGTGCCATTATGCAGCCACTTGATGAGAGTTATGAAGTCAAATACGGGAAGTTGTGTTGCGCGCTGGATGTCCGATGCATATGGCGGCATATCGCTGCACTCAAGAAGAATCGCTCCAATATCGTCATCACCTTCAAGAAGTTCTAAAGCAGCGCTGACGACTTCTTCTCTTACTTTTCCATTGTCAAACTCGCCCCTATATTCCAGGATAGCGGAAAACTCCGGGCCGTGTCTTAAGTCTTTAACTACTAAGAGGCTCGGATCATCAATGAAACAGTTTGATAACAATTTATCCGTTAAGGAAGAGGCATCTGCTGTCAGAACGCCGATCTTTTGACCAGGCTTGATCACGCTTTTGATCCAGGGGACTTGAACCAAACTGGATAATGCGACGGGAACGTCAAGGGCCGCTGAAACCTGTTTGTGGAAATTCCCGAAAAATCCGCACGCAGAACAAATCGCTCTGACGCCTTCTTTTTCGATCATATGTTTACAAAGTGCAATGATATCATCGGCGATGGTTGGGTCAGCTCTGAAAAGACGGGGAATATCGAGATTTGGAACCCCTCTCATCCTAACGGGGAAGTCATAGGTATAAGCGTTGACTACATTTCCGGGAACCAGTGGGTAGAAAACATCTTCAATGTAAATAATGCCTACTGAATAACCGCTCATCTGCTGATGGTCCTGCATGTTGACAACGACGCTGTTGTTTTCAGGGGTCAAGTATCCAAATTGTCTGTTTTTGAGTCTTTTATCCATTTTTTTCGCCTTTCTTTCACTATAATTTTAGTCTGCCTTTTGATATTTCCTTTTGCTGTTTCTATTTATCGCAAGTTTTATGCCATATCTAATAATAATTTAGAATATTACAAATAATTTAATACTATTGCCAGGAATCTTTGTTTGCAGTGCTTCCAGCTTTACCAATTCATGATTTACTTTGAAGCTTTGTCTGAATGGTCAAATTCCGGGGCGCGGGTTAACCTTCTGTGATGTATGCCCACATCATAAATTTGGCAAGATGTATCGTCACATCATCAACTTTTCAGAGTCTAAGGACCGTCACGACTCTTTTCATCCTATTCTCGATTTTATTTAGATAATAATAAGTAAGCTTAAGTAAGAATAAGCCAGGGCTACCGCATTTTCTTGCGGTAGCCCTGATTCTATTCTTATAGCAACAAAACAAATTTATTCGGTCTTACTATTCAGCTTGTTTAACAACCTGAACTGTTTTGATAATTAAGGCTACAATCATGACCATTCCTATTACACCAGCAAATGGGAACATGAAGTTAATCAGTGCTGAGAACGGAATGACGCCACCAAGAGCAATACCGATAACAAGCATCACAGCAATGAAGATCATTGCCTTCTTTGAACGTTCCTGACCTGGCAGTACCATGTCGGTAAGAACCCACAAATAGCCTGTAGCTGTTGTGAATATTCCGATGAAAATGATTATGCAATAAGTCCAAGCTCCGCTTGGCCAAATGCTGGTAATAGCTGCAAGTGTTGGGAATGGGAACATCTTGTCTGTTGCTGGATCGACAAGCGCAAAGAAATTACCCATTAGAATTATCAACACAAAGGCTACGCATAGATAGAAGCCTATAGCAGTTACAGTACCGCCAATAACAGCTTCCCTTCTATTGGCCATGTTTTTGCCTAAAGCCAGATAGAATGGATATCCTGTCAGCAGGCATATTCCGCCGTATGAAAGGCCTTCAATGAATGGACCATTAAGACTTGCCAGTGCAGGGAAGGAGCTAAGTGGAGGCAATGCAAATAAATTCGCCTGCCAGATCTTGCCATCTGCTACTGCCTGAGCAGCGCCTGCTGAGGACGAGAAATCTGTGCCCGGATTAAATAATGTAACGATTCCAAATATGACGAGATAGCCAAGAATAACAATACCTGCCCATCCAAGAACATTTTCAACGGTTTTCAAACCACCTATTACAATAACTCCAGTTACAACACCAAGAGCAATTGCACCGACCCATTGCGGCAAACCAAGGAACTGGGTACCCAAGGAGCCTGCTCCTGCGAACATGAGCATATAGCAACCTAAAATAAAAATGACTACAAATCCTTTGAAGAAGTTACCGAGAATTTTGCCTCCGAAGAATGCATAACTGTCTGACAACTTTTCAAATGATACTTTCTGGCCTACAATATATAGGCAAACGCAGAAGATTACTGTATAGAGAATTCCACCAAATACGGCAGACAACAATTGTGGGAATCCCCATGATCCAAAAAATTGAAGCACTTCATTACCAGATGCAAAGCCTGCACCGATTGTGTAGGATATGAAAGCTCCAGTGACCATCATTATTGCTTTCCAGTTGAGTTTAGCTGATTTTTCTCCCATTTTCTTTCCTCCTTAATATAGTTATTTGCCGCTAAAATTCCAGATTTTATCAACTCGATGTTTGCTAAAACTTGGAATCACCTTTTCTGAATTAAATTCAAAAACATATAATATGCCGCAAACTATTTATTAACTAATATTTATTAGAGCTTTTACTTGGTCTAGACAGAATAGTCTTTTGCTTTGTTGCTTTATGAAACCAGTTGATTATAGTAAGGTTAATTACCAGAGGCTATTTATCCATTTTTTACTCACATACCCCTCCTTTCTAAAATAAAGCTATTGCTTTTTAGTTGTCTTTAGATTGTATTTTGCAAGTTCTATACCACATTTTTATTAATATTTAGAATATTGCAAATTATATAAATAACGACAATGAAAAAGCTTTCAATTGTACAACAATTGAAAGCTTTCGAGGTTTTCACAAAACTTTTGAATTCTATTTCCTTTAATATAAGGTTAATTATTTATCTTTTGCAAAAAAATCGTGATGCATACAGACTGAATACGATGTATATTCACATCACATAATATATGGGGTTTTCTATTATTTTTCGATCAATCCTGCGCCTTGATCAGCACTTTCTGTATTTCCGCAACGTAAAGGGTGTGGTAATCACAATCTGGATAAAATTCCCCAGCCAAGTCCGGATTGATAAAATTTTCCGCTTTTAATTCCTGCGCATAGAGTTTTTTGCAGACCAGGACTAAATTGGCTTCCGAAAAATATGGCGTTTCATCATCATAGGCGACTGTCAGCTTTGATTGGCCAATTTTATCTTCATCTCTTCCTGAAACCGATCCAATATAGCCTAGCTCCTTCTTGTAGCTCTCGTCAAAAAAAGTCAGTGAAAAGGAAGCTGATGCATCCACGAATTCTTTTGTAAAGCGCTGTGGTCTGAGCACGACGTAAGCAACATTCTTCGCCCAAATGACGCCAAGACCACCCCATGATGCCGTCATAGTATTAACCTTACCCTCTTTTTCAGCGGTAACGAGCATCCAGTCAGTCCCGATAAGCTTAAAGGGGTTTTCATTGATCTCTTCAGGTTTGATTTCTCTGTAGTCACTCATTTTTATAAGCCCTCCATTCCTATTTTAGTATTCTACTTGCTCATTTCTTTTGATTTTTCAGCAGCAGCGATGACGGCGGAAATGACGGCACTTCTAAAGCCGTTCTCTTCTAGGACTTTTACGGCGGAAATGGTAGCGCCACCCGGCGAACAGACCATATCCTTAAGTTCACCCGGATGCATGCCGGTTTCTAGAACCATTTTAGCTGAGCCAATCAAGGCCTGAGCCGCAAATTTGTAGGCTTGGCTTCGCGGCATACCCTCAAGAACAGCGCCGTCTGCCATAGCCTCAATAAACATATAAACATACGCCGGACTGCTGCCGCTTACACCAATCACTGCGTCAATAAGTTTTTCTTCTACGACTTCTGCTAAACCTATTGAAGTGATCATCTTATAAAATTCGGTGAATTCCTGATCAGTTACTGATTTATTCCTACATACCGCTGTCATGCTTTCATTGACCATCGCCGGTGTATTTGGCATAATTCTAATAATCTTAACCGGCTTTCCGACGCAGCTTTCAATATAACTGATGGAAATGCCGGCGGCCATAGAGACTAAAATATGTTGATCCGTGATATAGGTTTTGATTTCGTCCAGCACTTTCGCATAAATATTGGGTTTTATGGAAAGCATAATAAGAACACTGCTTTTAACCAGTTCTTCCGTGGTTTTACACCCGTTTATATTGAGTTCTTTCACCAGGGATTCGAGTTTCCTAGTGTCAGTGTCAAAAGCGAAAATCCTAGCTGCAGCTGATTCTTCCTTATTGATATAGCCCTTTATGATGGCCGTTCCCATATTCCCCGTGCCGATGAATCCTATTTTCATATTAAATCTCCTTCACATGCGATTATTGATCTCTCCTACATTGTAGCAAAGAAATTCAATGGTATCAATGCCGTCTCCGGAGAAATATGTCCTACTATAGCGCCTCTGCTGGCTCCAGAAAATCGACCATCTGTGATGAGGGTAATTTCCGCATCCCTATTTGTTCCGCTGATATAGTCTCTTTGTTTTAAGTAAACGCCTCCCCCATGAGTAATATCTATCCATCTACCTAAGTCCACTTATACAATGACCCTCTGGCATTTTTTCGGTTCTATATGTATGGTAACATTGGTATTGCAAATAGTTGCTTCAAGCTCCTTTTCGATAAGTTCGCTGATTTCATGTGCCTCCACGATTGACAAATCGTCCGCTACAACAAGGGTGAAATCTATCATTTTATAATGGCCTGATCTTCTGGCTCTGAGCCTTGTATAATCTACAACGTCTCCCTTGAAAGCATGAATCACAGAATGCACCTGCTCTTCTTCCGCTTCAGATAAACTCGAATCGATCAAAGGTCCAAAAGCATGGCGACAAAGCTCCCAGGCTTCTTTAATGATTAGTCCGGCAACTAAAATCG
>JANYJS010000135.1 GCA_025361765.1 Bacillota bacterium | reverse complement strand
GTTTTAAACGGTTTACCAGAGTTACGCAGTGGTCTTTCCAAGGAGATTGACAACCAGGAAGCGTGGCTACAGAGAGTTGCTGGTATTGCTGGTCAGCGGTGGGTATCAAATTCTATTGAAAAGTATGGTCAAGATTTTCATGATCACCTTATTGCTGTTATAAATTCGCAAGATCATGTTCTCCATGACAGGGGCAATGATGTTTTTGTTCCCTGTCAGCCTACTGTAAGTGAAAAATTGAAATGGTGGTATCTTGATCAACGACTTCAAGGGGTTTGTAATCACTCAACCCGTGGTCACATTTTTGATGATATTCAGCGCTATTTGTTTGCATCATGCATTGCACAACACACAGGTTTATCTCCCAGGCTTCAGGAATATCCGCCTGAGCTACTTCCCAAACACAAGAATGCGACCTCCGGACATTTTGATGATAGATTCCGTGTTCAAGTGTATGGTAGGCCATCCACAACTATCACCAGTCACATATCAAAAGACGGTCACTATTATATACATCCTGATCCGCGTCAGTGTCGGAGCCTGACTGTTAGAGAAGCCGCACGACTTCAAACTTTTCCCGACAACTATTATTTCTGTGGCAATAGAACTCAACAGTATGTGCAGGTGGGGAATGCTGTACCACCTCTGATTGCATTTAAAATAGCTGACATTGTAAAGCGGATTTTAGATAAAGCCAGCTGATGGATAAGATATCGCAAGAGTATAGAAGCTGGAATATGTCACGTATCGGGTCAAGTAACACAAAACCTGAAATTACTGTCAGATCACTTCTACATCAAATGGGATATCGATTCAGGCTGCACAGAAAAGACTTACCCGGCAAGCCTGACATTGTATTACCCAAATATAGAACGATAATTTTTGTGCATGGTTGCTTCTGGCACAGACATTCAGGTTGTAAATTTACGTCATCTCCAAAGAGCCGTATTGACTTCTGGGAGGATAAATTCAGGAAAAACATTGAACGCGATTTAGACACTCAAACCAGGCTGGAAAATCTGAACTGGAAAGTGTTGACAGTTTGGGAATGTGAAACGAGCGATGTCCCTGCACTTAAGGCAAAACTAGAGCTCATTCTTGCTGGGTATTCAACACCGTTTAAGAATTCTGTTCCTATTGCAAGCAAAATAACAGGGGGAAGTTCGTGAGATATGTTCCCAATCCACCGGATGCAGCGTCACTTATGATGTCCGCAAGGAGCTTCGGCAATTATGATTTGGCTGGAGCCTTAGCTGACCTTATTGATAACAGCATCAAAGCATCAGCCCACTTAATAAGTCTGAAGTGCTTATTCAATAATGGTGATCCTGAAATCCGTATTGTTGATGATGGGCATGGAATGCTTCCTGATGAGTTATATGCAGCAATGCGGCCGGCAAGTCAGAATCCACTTGATGAAAGGGCACCCGATGATCTAGGCAGGTTTGGTTGGGGCATGAAATCGGCATCATTCTCTCAGTGTAGTTGCCTGACTGTTATCTCGAAGAAGCATGGTAAATTATCAGGTGCAGTTTGGGACTTGAATGATCTGAAAAATTGGAAAATGGGAATTCTATCAGGAAAAGAGATATCATCTAAATATTCTTCTGAACAATTAAATGGCGAGGGTACCGAGGTAATTTGGAACAAGTGTGACAGGCTTTCTGAAGACTGGTCTCTTAATCAGGCTCAATTTAATGCCTTAATTATTCATGCAAGAAACAGATTGGCCCTGATATTCCACAGATACATTGCAGGAGAGGTTAAAGGTAAAAAACTTTCTATAGAACTAAACGGTGAATTTGTTCCAGAATATGATCCCTTTCATAGAAACCATGATGCTACCCAGCCTCTGGAGATTGAAACCATCAAAATATCAGGTAGATCTAAGATAGTAATACATCCGTACATCCTTCCACATTACTCCAAATTGAAGATTTCTGAATTAGATAAACTTGCAGGTGATGAAGGGCTGTTAAAAAACCAAGGCTTTTATGTATATCGTAACAACCGCCTCATTATTTATGGAACCTGGTTTCGATTAGTTAAGCATGGTGAGCTCTCTCAGCTCATAAGAATTAGTGTTGATATTCCCAACACACTGGACAGTATGTGGAAAATAACTGTCGATAAATCTGATGCTCAGCTTCCATTTGCGCTAAGAAATCGTTTGAAGCAGATAGTGACTAGGCTGAAAAGCAAATCAGCAAAAGTATACAGGTCAAAGGGAGGCCGCATAAACGATCATGGCAAAGTTTCTGTCTGGAGTAGATATGCCAAACATGGTGAGATCAGATATGAAATTAATCGGGAGCATCCGTTGATTGCAGCTCTTTTTCAGAGTGACTCCTCTATTCCGTATGAATTGACTGACAGTGCATTACGTGCAATCGAACAGGGTTTTCCAGTCAGCTTTGCTCAGCGCGCTCGCGGCGATGCC